>CAMLIZ010000105.1 GCA_946480245.1 uncultured Pseudomonadota bacterium | reverse complement strand
CGATCATCGACTTGTGCTCCTTCTGCCGCTTCATCTGCGGGCGGATCATCACGAAGTACAGCACCACGAACATCAGGACCAGCGGCAGCATGCCGAGCAGGCTGGATTCACCGCCTGCGGCGGCGGGCGCGGTCTGCGCAAAGGCTTCGGAAATGAACACGTGCATGGATCCTTGTTGCCGTCAGGCCCGCCAAGCTGCGGGCGAAGCCGGCGATTTTAAGCCGGGGGTAACCCCAGTCCGCGGGCGGCAGACCCACAAAGGAAAACAGGCCCCGAGCGAATCGCCAGGGGCCTGCTTCTGAATGTGGTTGCGGGGGCAGGATTTGAACCTACGACCTTTGGGTTATGAGCCCAACGAGCTACCAGACTGCTCCACCCCGCGTCTGCGGAACCCCGGACTATAGCAGAACGCTTACCCCACTGCCAGTAGGCGGATGCATTGCAACGTCAAAGGCCGGCCGCGGTGAGCGTGCGGCCGAAGGCTTGGGCGTTCTGGAAACCCACCAGGCGCAGCGAACGCAACTCGTTGCCCTGTGCGTCGAAGAAGATCGTGCCCGGTGGCCCGAACAGGCGGAAGCGACGCAACAGTTCGCGATCTTCGGCGGTGTTGCGCGTCACGTCGGCCTTCAGCAGCAAGGCGCCGGCAAGGCGACGCCGGATGTCCGGGTCGGCGAACGTGAAGCGCTCCATCTCCTTGCACGCGACGCACCAGTCGGCGTAGAAGTCGAGCATCACGGGGCGGCCCGCGCCCCGCAGCGCGGCCTCGAGTTCGGCCACGCTGTGCACCGGCTGGAACGGCAGCGGCGCACTCGGCGCCGGCCGGCCTTGCGCGAACTGCGCCAGCGGCTGCAGCGGATCACTGCCGCCACTGGCCGCCCCGATGAACTCGAGCAGCGCGAACACGGCGGCGAGCAAACCTACCGTGCGGCGCAGCGCCACACCGAGGGTGAATCGCCCATGACGGTGGCGCGACAGCGGACGCAGCAGCGCTGCGACCAAGGCCAGCAGCGTGCCCCAGGCCGCCAACGTCAGCGCCACCGGCATCACCGGCTGAACGATCCACACCGCCACTGCCAGCAGCAGCAAGCCGAAGAACTGCTTCACGCCCTCCATCCACGGCCCGGCCTTGGGGAGCAGCGCGCCGGCCGAGGCGCCGATCAGCACCAGCGGCACGCTCATGCCGACCGCCAGCGCGAACAGCGCGCTGCCACCCAGAAGCACATCGCGCGTCTGGCTCAGGTACACCAGTGCACCGGCCAGCGGCGCCGCCACGCAGGGGCTGACGATCAGCGCCGACAGCCCGCCCATGACGAACACTCCGGCAACGCGCCCGCCCTGCAGGCGTTGCGACGCGCCGGCGAGCCGGCCGGTGAGCGCGGCAGGCAGCCGCAGTTCATAGACGCCGAACATCGACAGCGCCAGCAGCACCAACAGCAGCGCGAACGCGCCCAGCACCCAGGGCGTCTGCAGCGCAGCGGCCAGCCCCTCTCCGGCAAGGCCGGCGGCAATGCCGAAGAGCGTGTAGACCAACGCCATGCCCAGCGAATAGCTGAGCGCCAGCCACAGGCCCCGGCTGCGTCGCGCGGCGGCGCTGCAGTTGCCCGCGATGATCGACGACAGGATCGGCAGCATCGGCAGTACGCACGGAGTGAGCGACAGCAACAGCCCGGCGCCGAAAAACACGGCCAGGATGGTCCAGAAGCTGCCGCCGAGCAGCGCGCGGTCCAGGGCGTTGTCGCCGGAGGGGCGAGCGGCGGTAGCGGCAGGCACCGGTGTGAAGGCTGCGGCGGCGGTGCGCGCCGAGCCGAAGCTGGCTGCGGCGTCTCCGGTGGCGAGCACCCGAGTGTTGCCGTCGCCGCCGAACCCTGTGAGGCTCACCTGCGCGATGCTGGGCATCGGCGGATAGCACAGCCCGGCGTCGGCGCAGCCTTGGCCGGTGGCGGTGAGCCTGAAACTCGCCGGCGCCTGCTGCACCGGGATGCGCACGCGCACCTCGTCGCGGTAGGTCTCGACATTCTTCTGGAAGGTCTCGTCGAACTTCACGTGCCCTGGCGGCAGCACCGGCTCGCCGAGCGTGGCGCCCTCCGCCGCGAATTTGAACTGTGCGCGGTACATGTAGTACCCGGGCGCAATGCGGTAACTCACCTCCACGCTGCGCGCGTCGGCAGCCTGCACAGCGATCCGGAAGGCCTGCTCGGGCTCGAGGAAGTCGTCGGCCAAGGCCACGCCGGCACCCGCCAGCAACAGCAGCAGCATCGACAGGCGCAGCCAGCGGGAGAAGAAAGCGTTCATGTGATCCAGAGTGGCGCCGGGGCGCCGGGTTCCCGACGCTGCGGCAAAGGAATCCGCACCATTCGAACATTGGCACGGTTCGGCCTGCATTTCAGCATAGGCGACCGGTCCCGCGCTTGCGCCAATCAGGCGCCTACTGCCCCCATTTCAGGCAAGTGTGCCAAAGCGCCACACATGGCGGCGCCTTGGGGGCCACGCACTAAGTTCCTGCTCACTCGGCGGGCGAGCCTGCGTAGTCGGCGCTACCTTGCATCCCCCGTTCCTGGTGCCCGCTCGCGGTTCTCCGGGTTCGCCCCAGTTGGGGGCATGCAGGGCGAGGACTATCTTTGCGCGACTTAAAAGCGAACGGGCGTTCGCTTTTTTGCTCCTGGAGAAGGCGACCATGAAGCCCACGCTGATGTCGGATGTCGGTTGGTGCAAGGCGATGAAGGATGTCTTCACGCAGCACGGGTTGGACGCGGACGCGGTGTTCGCGGAGGCCGGCCTCGACGTGGGCGACACCGACGTCGACCTGGGTGACCTCACCGACGCCTTCAGCCGCGCCTGGAACCTGGCCGCCAGCAAGACCGCCAACCCGGCCATCGGCCTGACACGACCGACGCATCCGTTGGTGTCGCTCGGCGTGCTGTCCCACGTGGTGCTGGCCGCCTCCGACGTGCGCAGCGCGTTGCAGAGCCTGGCGCGCTTTACGCACCTGGCCTCGCCCACGGCGTCGGTGGAGATGCGCGTGACCGGCGAGCGCTGCCAGATTGGCCTGCAGATCCTGCCCGGGCGCTTGCCGGTGGCACCGCAGCGCTTCGACTTCCTCGGCATCACCTGCGTGCGGGGGCTGCACTGGATCACCGGCCGCGAGGTGAAGCCGCTGGTGTTCCAGCATCCCGGCCCGGAGCCGCAACGCCCGGAGCTGTGGCGCGAGGCCTTCGGCTGCCCGGTGATCTTCAACGCGGCCGAGTGCGTGCTGGAGCTGCCGGTGCAGGAGTTGTCGCAACCCATCCCCACGGCCGACCCCACCGTATCCGACCTGTGCGAGCGCATTGCCGCGCAGATTGCCGAAGCGCAGGGCGGCAGCGTGAGCACGCGGGTGCGTCAGGTGCTGATGAAGCACCTGTCCAAGGGAGACCCACGGCGCGAGACGGTAGCCGCCACGCTGTGCATGAGCGAACGCACCTTGCAGCGTCGTCTCACGGAGGAAGGGACCAGCTTCGCCGAGCTCGTGGACGAAGTACGGCGCGAAGCAGCGGAGCGTTACTTCCGCCACGGCGACTTCAGCCCGACGGAGATCACCTTCGCGCTCGGCTTCTCCGACCCGAGCAACTTCTATCGCGCGTGCAAGCGCTGGTTCGGCCGCTCACCGAGCACGATGCGCTGTTCGAGTTGACAATGCCGCGATGAGCTCCGACGCCACGCCCCTCATCGACAGTGCCGAGGCCTTCCAGCGCCTACTGCTCGATCCGGCCAGCACGCACGATCTGCTGGTGTCGGTGCGCGCGTCGGCTGCGGTCTGGTGGGACGTGCTGGAGCGCTACCCCACCTCGGTGGTCTGGGTGGCGGCCAACCGCCACCTGCCCGGCGAGATCGTCGAGCACCTCGCCCAGCATCACAGCCCTCAGGTGCGTGCAGCGCTGGCGAGCAGCCATTGCACGCACGATTCAGTGATGCAGCAGCTGGCGCACGACAAGAGCGAGTTGATCCGACTGCGCGTGGTGTGCAACGAGCGCGCCTCGCGCGAGGTGCTGATGACGCTCACCACCGACGCGTGCCAGCTGGTGGCCGCGCACGCGCAGGCGCGCCTCGTGCACGACCTCACCGGGCTCGCGCTGCCCGCCTCGTACCTCGACCAGGTACAGGTGCTCGATCTGTTGCACTGATCGCGCTTCACCCTCGCCCCGCGCGTGACGCCGCCACGCGCGCCGCGGCATGGCGTTCACGCCCTTACTAGGGACTCGCCCCACCCCGCGGCTGGATGGACCGCCAAGCCATGAGCTTGGCCCGGCGAGTCAGTGCGCCGTGTGACGCACCTGACGATCATCGCCTCGCGCCGCTGACGAATGCTTCACCGGTTTCGCCGGGCCACCGCCTGCTAGCGAAGCCAAGAACAAGAGGGCACGACTCGCATGGGGTAGGGGCACCTAGACAGCGCGCCAAGGCTTTTCACAGTCAATTCCATAAACCTTTTCGGAGATCAAGCATGAAACTGTTCAAGCTCTGCGCCGTTGCGGCCGCCCTGTGTGGCATGGCCCTGTCCGCTTCCGCGATGACGTCGATCCAGGACGAAGAACTGAGCCAGGTCAGCGGCCAGGACGGCGTGTCCATCGCCGGTGACCTGAACATCAACATCGGCTCGTTCAAGTACACCGACACCGACACCGACGGCGGCTCGGTGGCCTTCAACAACATCGGCGTCAAGGGCATGTTCGTGATGACGGTCGACGTGCTGAACCACACCGCCTTCGCCAACACGGTGGGCGCATCGATGGTCGGCCATGGCCTGACCGCCGCCGAAGCTCAGACCAACCTGGGCAACCTGGTGGCCTCCGGCGTGTATGACAACGCCAGCGACGTGGTGCAGTTCGCGTTCCCCAACGCCAACCAGGACGCACGCCTGAGCCCCAGCATCACCGTGGGCTCGATCACGATGGGCAACAGCACCAAGTCCTTCGGCAGCTTTGCGATGAACAACATCGACCTGCAAGGCACCAAGGTCTGGATGTGGGCTCACTGATCGACGGCACTGCGTGCCGGGCGACCTAGCGCCCGGCGTCGCGACGCCTTCGATCGGCCCCGTGACGCTCGCAGCCACGGGGCCTTTCTTTTCCGCTGTACCGAACCGAGTCGTGATCGTGCTGGCCACCCTTCTTCGCACCGCTCTCGCCGCCTGGCTGGCCCTTGCCGCAACCGGCGCACGTGCGCAGGGCGTGCCGTTGGACGACACCCAGTTGTCGGGTGTGTGGGGCCAGGCACTGCTCACGCTCACCAACACCAGCCTGAACGGCCTCGACTTCTCGCGCATCACGCTCGGCGCCGACGTGCAGCTGAGCGCCAACCTCACCAATGTGCGCTTGGGCGAGTACAGCTACGCCACGCGCAACGGCACCGGCGCCGACATCGACATCGGCCTGCTGCACTTCGGCAGAAGCGACGGCACCGACGCGCAGCGCGTCGTCAACATCACCGACCCCTACCTCGAGTTCGTCTACAAGAACGTAGGCGACGCGACCACCCGCGAGGTGGTCGGCATGCGGCTGGGGTTCGGCGGCATCCAGGGTGACATCGGCGTGCAGCTGAACAGCGTGAGCGGTTCGCTGCTGATCGATGCCGGCGCCAATGGCATCGTCGACTCACACAACGATGCGCTCGGCGGCAAGCGCTGGGACGGCACCGCCTGCGGCGCCAGCACCTGCGCCCTCGCGCTGTCACAGATCAATGCACTCACCGCCGGCAATGCCGACGGCCCGAGCCGCGACTTCTTCATCTCCGTGCTGAAGCAGGCCGTGCAGTTCCCCACGGTCAACGGTGGGCCTGCCACCGACCAGGCGCTGCAGGGCTTCTGGCTCAACTGGCGCGACCGCCTGCTGGCCAGCCGCGTGAACCAGGCGCCGCCGCCGAACGCGCCCAAGCCGCCCGGAGGCTGAGCATGCGCGGCTGCCCCTTTCACGGCGCGATGCGCGCGCTCGGCGCCCTGCTGTGCAGCGCGCTGACCTGCACTGCGCAGGCCGGCTCGATGCAACCGCTGGCCGACGGCGAGCTTGCGGCGGTGAGCGGTGCGGACGGGCTGGCATTCAACCTGGCCGGATTCTCGCTGTCGGGCCCGCTGGCGCTCACCTACACCTCGCCCGATGGCGCGAGCCTCGCCCTTGGAAACCTTGCGCTGTCGCGCAGCGACGACCCGGCCGCCACGTTCAGCGACCCGTATCGCCTGCGCGTGGTGTCCCGCGGCAGCGGCCTCGCCGACGCGATCGTGCTCAGCGAACCGGCCAATGCCAACGGCGCGCTGAAGTGGCAGTTCGCGGCCGACTGGACCGTGAACGCGGACGGCATCGATCATCAGGGCGGCGCGCTCGTGCTCACCGACCTGGTGTCTCGCGCGGGCAGCCTCACGATCACGACGCCCGCCGACCCCGGTGTGGAGGGCGTGGCCTTCGGCCTCGGCCTGCACCTCGACGTCGGCCAGGTGCTGCTGCGCCCGCGCGGCCGCAGCGACGGCACCGAGCAACTCGCGATCGGCGGCCTGCACCTGAGTGCGGCGGCCGCCGACGGCACGCTGCTGGGCACACCGTGGGCAGTGGCCGATGCCACCACGCAGCCGGGCATCCTCAACGCCACCACGGATCCCGACGGCAGTTCGCACCTGCACGTGGGCATCGGCTGGCCCACTGCCGCGGCCGGCGCGCCGGTCGGCGCCCTGGTGATCGACAGCATCGTCTTCAAGAGCGATGCGCTGCCGGGCGGGCAGCTGGACCTGGGCTCGAGCCGCATCGGAGCGATGCAGATCCAGTACCTCGACGTGAAGCTGCGCAGCGGCTTGTAGGCATGCGCGCCACGTTCTGCTTCATCGCGCTGCTGTGCAGCTTGCACGCAGCCCTTGCACAGCCGGTGCCGCTGAGCGACGAGGAGCTGTCTGCAGTGCAGGGCCGCGATGGCATCGGCCTGGCCGTGCACCTGGAGCTCAACAGCGCGCTGCTGCAAGGGCAGCTCACCGACAGCCGGCTGATGGCGGGCTTCAACGTCAACGGCCAAACCACCTACGCGGTCGTGCAGAATCTCGCCGGCGTGATGGACCTGATCGCCGTGACGCTTGACGTGCACCAGCGCAGCGACGGCGGCCCCGACTATGTCGACATTGGCTTGCCCGCGTTCGTCGGCTTCAAGCAGTTCGGCTTTCGCGCCCTGGCCGCGCAGACCGATCCCACGGCCCCGATCACTTCGGCCAACAGCTATGGGCAGGTGCTGCTCAACGGCACCGGTACGATGACCGGCCACGTCTATCTGTGGGCGCAGTAGCACCCGCATCGAACCTCGAGGAGTAGCGGCATGTGGATGATCCTGCTCGGCGTGTTGGCCGCTGCGATCGGCGGCGCCGGCATGAGCGAGAAGCTGCCGCCGCAGCCTCAGCCAAAGGACCAGTTCGAGCTGCCGATGGCGCGCGTGGGCGGCGGCGTGACGCCCGAGCCGGCGCCCATCAAGCCGTACTCGGAGTTCAAGTTCGAGAACATCGTGCACCAGGCCTATGACTACAGCTGCGGCTCGGCCGCGCTGGTCACGGTGATGAACAACTACCTCGGCGTGCAAGTCACCGAGGAGCAGGCGATGGAAGGCATGCTGGCCTACGGCGAGCGCGACAAGATCATCGCGCGCCGCGGTTTCTCGCTGCTGGACATGAAGCGCTACGTGCACTCGGTGGGTGCCGATGCAGCGGGCTTTCGTGCGGACATGAAGGACCTGGGCGAGCTGAAGCAACCGGGCATCGTGCCGATCGACTACGCCGGCTTCAAGCACTTCGTGGTGGTGCGTGGCGTGCGTAACGGCCGCGTGTTCATCGCCGACCCGTCGGTCGGTCATATCGTCTTTTCCACCGAGGAGTTCGCGACGCTGTGGGATCGCAACACCTTGTTCCTGCTCTACCCGCCGAAGGACCACCCGACCACGCTTTCCAAACTTGCGCTCACCGACCATGAACTCGGCGTGATCGACAGCGACATGGTGCGCAACGACGCCGTACTGCCCTCCCTCGACCGTACCGAAGCCCTGCAGCGCGCCGTGCAGGCGGGACTCGGCATCTTCAATCTCCGCAAGCAATGATCTCCTCGACCTCCCGCCTCTGCGCGGCCGCAGCCCTGGCGCTGCTGGCCGGCACCGCCCTTGCACAGACTGCCACGTCGACCACCAACCCCAGCACCGACGCCGCCCGCGAGGCGCTCGGCAAGCAGGAAGGCGACGTGGACCAGGCCAAGCTGCTGAAGGAAACCCTCACCGCAACGGACAAGCAGTACTCGCTGATCCGCAAAGGCAAGATCGCCGCCACCTACGACCTCACGTACTCGTACATCGGCCAGCAGACCATCGACGTCAGCTTCAGCGACACCGGGCAGATCAGCAACTTCGCGCTCACCAACACGCGCGGCCACACGATCACCAACACCGTCTCGGCCGACTACGGCCTGGCCGACAACCTGACCGGCAACGCCACCGTTCCGCTGGTCAGCCGCTACTCGCAGTCGGAGACCTTCTCGGGTCTGACCAATGCGTTCGGCGACATCTCGCTGGGCGCTCGCTTCCAGCCTTTCGCGTTGAGCCGCGACCTGCCCACGCTCACCACAACGGCCGCATTGCGCCTGCCCACCGGCCGCAGCCCGTTCAAGACGATCGACGGCCAAGGCTTGGGCACCGGTGCCGGCTATGCGGCGCTGACGCTGGGCGCCAACGCGTCCAAGATCGTCGACCCGGTGGCCTTGTTCGGCTCGCTCAACTTCACGCTCGGCGCACCGGCCAAGCACCTGGAGCAGCGGCGCGGCACGCGCACGCTCACTGAGGTGCGACCCGGCCCGGCGCTCGGCTTCGGCGCCGGCTTCGCCTATGCCTTGTCGTACAGCATCTCCACCAGCCTGTCGTTCCAGGAGTCGATCTCCGGGCGCAGCAAGCTCACGCTGCGCAACGACGACCAGACCATCACCACCGCACGCACCACGTCGCAAACCTCCGCGTCGGTGAACTGGGGGCTGGGCGTGCGCGTGTCGCCGCTGACCACCGTGAACTTCAGCGTCGGTGTCGGCCTGACCAGCGACACGCCGGACTTCACGTTCGGGATGAACATGCCGCTGCATTTCTGAGGCCGGGGCGCGCGTGATGTTCACCTGCTCCCGCCCCTTGCGCAGGCGCACCGCGGCAGCAGCGGCGGTGCTGTCGCTGGCCCACGGTGCCGCGCAGGCTGCATTGACCGAGAACATCGGCACCAGCCCGGTGGCGATGTCGCTCGGCAACGCGGTCACCGCCGACCCGCCCGGCACCGACGCGATCCACTTCAACCCCGCGGGGCTCACGCACATCCAGGGCGATGTGCGGCAGGACAGCGTGTTCGGCGCCTCGTTCAAGCCCTACGCCAGCTTTCATCAACCGGAAGGCTTCGACATCGGCGGCTGGAAGGAGGATCCGCTGAACGGCACCTCCACCGGGCCGGTGAGCCAGTCGCTGTTCCTGCCGATCTTCGGCGTGGTGAAGGCGCGCCTGCCGGCGGCCGCGGCCGCCGGCCTGGGCCTGGCGTTTCACAACAAGGGTTCGCGCTGGAGCTTCGGCAGCGCCGCCTACGTGACGCAGGCCGTGGGCATCGACCGCACCAAGGATCCGAACGACCCCGGCCGGTTCGACGGCAAGAAGGTGGTGATCCAGCGCCTGGTGTACCTGTCGCCCACCGCGGCATACAAGTTCAGCGACACGCTGAGCTTCGGGGTCAGCGTGCCGATCTCGCACCAGGGCTTCGGGCTCGACACCGACATGCGCATGCCCAACAAGCTGCTGGGCATCATCGGCAAGCTGCAGGACGCGTGGTGCGGCAGCGGCAGCAACCCGCTCGACGAGTTCGGCTTCGGCCTGTGCGGCGACGGCAAGGGCGGCGGGCGGCTGCGGCCGTTCAACAAGATCGGCTCGATGCAGTTCGAGGCCACGGCGCCCGCCGATCCCACACTCAACCTCGGCGTGCTGTGGGAGCCGGCGCCGTGGTTCGGTGCCGGGCTCACCTACCAATCGGGCTCGAAGACGGTACTCACCGGGCGCTACATGTTCCAGGCCGAGCCCACGCTCGATCTGTTCGTGCGCGGCATGTACAACAGCCTGCTGGGGCCGATCGTGGCCTCGATGTTCGGCTTTCCCACGTCGATCCCGCCGGTGCAGGCCGGCAACATGACGCTCGTACTCCCGTATCCGGAGCACATCCAGGGCGGCATCAAGCTGGCAGCATTCGATCGCGTGCAGTTGAACCTGGATGTGGGCTGGACCAACTGGAACCGCTGGGACAAGCTCACCTTCCAGTTCGACCAGTCGATCCGGCTGCTGGAGATGGCGCGCATCTTCGGCCAAGCCGATCCCACCAAGCTGGTCATCCCGCGCGGCTACAAAAACACCATCGACTGGGGCCTGGGGCTGCAGATGAAGGTGACCGACAAGATCGTGCTGCGCGCCGGCTACGAGCCGCGCAAGACCTCGGTGCCCGATTCGGCGATGGACCTGATCGCGCCGCTGCCCGACATCACGGTCAAGAGCCTGGGTCTTGGCTATCAGCTCAAGGAAGGCACGCGCATCGACATCGGGGCCAGCTACGCCAGCGCGCGCTTCAACCTGCCGGCCGAGACCAGCTGCAACCTCAACTGCAGCAACTTCTTCAACGTGATCTACAACCCCTACGCCGGGCTCGACGTGTCCGGCGGCGTCCGCATCCGCTACTTCGGCGTTTCCCTCACCCACCCGTTCTAGAGCCTTGCCATGAAGTCCTTGGTCCGCCCCTTCGTCCTGGTTGCAGCATTCGCGCTGTGTGCGCTGGCCCACGCCGACCAGCCCGTGTCGCCCGAGAAGCAGAAGTTGATCGACCGCGTGCTCGCGTTGTGGCACGCCGAAGAGCAGGCGCTGGTGATGGTGCAGCGGCCGGCCGGCTCGGCGATGGAGCAGGCCAGCATCGCGCTGCAGGGCCGCGTGAGCCAGCAGAAGCACCAGGCCGCCATGAAGGACATCGCCACCGACGTGCAGAAGTACATCGACGAGGCCACGCCGATCGCGCGCGCCAACGCCGACCGCCTTAAGGCCCCGGTGCTGGGTCCGCTGCTGGCCCAGAACTTCAACGAGGAAGAGCTGCGTCAGTTGGTCGCGTTGCTCGAGTCGCCGGTGAAGAAGAAGTTCGAGCAGTTGCTGCCGCAGATGGAGCGCAGCTACGGCGAGAGGATCGCCGCCGAGAGCCGCGCCCAGATCGACCCCAAGCTGCAGGCAATGACGCAGGCGGTGGCGCTGAAGATGCGCGCCGCCACCATGACCCCCAACTGAAGAATGGAAGCGCGCGTGAAGCCCCACACCATGCCGATGTCGGCGGCCGACCATGCATGGCTGCGCATGGACACGCCGCAGAACCTGGTGGTGATCCACCTCGCGCTCTGCTTCCGCGCGCCCCTGCCGCTGGCGGCCGTGGTAGCTCGGCTGCGGGTGCGCCTGGCGCAGCACGCTCCGTTCACGCACCGTGTGCAGCGCGGATGGGTGCGCGCACGCTGGGTTCCGGATCCGCACTTCAGCGTCGCCCGGCATCTGCAGGAGCTGCAACTGCCGCCCGGCGCAGGCCGTGCCGAGCTGCGCAGCTGGATGTCCGCGCAGGCCAGCTTGCCGCTGCCCAACGACCGCCCGTTGTGGCAGGCCTCGTTGGTGCATGGTGTGGACGGCGGCTCGGCGCTGGTGATGCGCGTGCATCACAGCCTGGCCGATGGCGTGTCGCTGATGGCCCTGGTGGGCGACCTCACCGACATCGCGCAAGGCGAGGTGCACGTGCCGCCTGCACGCGCCGCCGAGCGCCCGGAGCTCGGCCTGGCGCTGCTGCTGCGCCGCGCACCGCGCGTGCTGGCCGACGCCGCGCACATGCTGTTCATGCGGCGCGACAAGCCGAGCCGGCTGAAGGGCGCGCCCGGCGTGGCGAAAACCGTCGCATGGTCGGAGCCGCTGTCGCTGGCGATGGCGCGCGACCTCGGGGCGCGCCACGGCGCCACCGTCAACGACGTGATGCTGACCGTGATCGCCGACGTGCTGCGGCGCCACCTGCAGGCACGCGGCGTCACCGGGATCAGCGCGCCTGTGCGCACGGTGATCCCGTTGAACATGCGGCCACACAGCGAGGCCCATCTGCTGGGCAACCGCTTCGGCCTGGTGGGGCTGGAGCTGCCCGTGCACCTGGACGATCCGCTGCAACGCCTGCACGCGGTGCTTGACGGCATGACGAGCCTGAAGCGCGGTCTGCAAGGGCAGCTCGCGCTGACGCTGGTACGGCTCGGCGGTTGCCTGCCGGCGCGTTTGCAGAGCGTGTTGCTCGGCATCTTCTCGCGCCGCTGCACGGTCATCGTCACCAACGTGATCGGGCCAGCGGAAGCGCGCAGCATCGGCGGGGTGCGCATGGACGAGCTGATGCTCTGCGTGCCGCAAGGCATGAGCGTGGGGGTGGGCGTGTCGATCGTCTCTTACAACGGCGAACTGCGCATCGGGCTGCTGGTGGACGAGCAACTGATGCCCGACGCCGCGACGGCCGCGGCCTCCGTGCGCGGCTGCTTCGAGCAGCTGCGACATGCGGTCTGCAACGTGCCGGTGGCACAGCCTGCGTCGGCGGACGAAGCCTTCTGGCCCGCCACGTTGGAACTCGACGGCGAGGTGTGGGCACGATGAGCGGAGCCACGGATCTCGGGCGGTTGCGCCGGGGCGCGCACATGGCGCTGCTACTGCTTGCGCTCTTCGCCGCAGGATGCGGCGGCGGGGGTGGTGGTGACAGTGGCGCGGGCAGCAACACCGGTACGGCGGGGGCGTTGTCGGTCAGCATCGCCGGTGGCGCAACCGCCGGCTTCCGCCACGTGTGGGTCACCGTCACCGCGGTGGCGCTGCACGCCGACGCGCAGCAGCCGTGGTCGGCCACCGACAGCACGTGGCAAGTGGTGCGCTTCGACGCGCCTGTCACGCTGGATCTGCTCTCGCTGGTCAATGGCACCAACCATCCGCTCATCATCGGCCAGGCGCTGCCCGCGGGCAGCTACGGCCAGATGCGCCTGTTCTTGTTGGCGCACGATGCGCCACTCGCGCAGGCCGCGCATGATCAGCAGCTCAGCTACAACGACGAGGTGGACCGCGCGCTGCCCGACGGCACCACACAAACGCTGCCACTCGAGTTGCCCGACACGCGGCTGGGCTTGCGGCTCGATGGCCCGATCATTGTGCGCAACAACGACCACGCCGACGTCACAGTGCAGTGGGATGCGGAGCGCACGTTGGTTCCCTTTGACGGAGGGGGCGGCGCGCTGCGCTACACCGTGCGGCCGGAGCTGCAGTGGTACGACGTGAGCAACAGCGGCGCGATCATCGGGCTCATCGATCGCTCGCAGTTCTGCGCGGACGGCGCGCCGGCCGACAACTGCATCCACGACGTAGTGGCCAGCGCCCTGCTCATCAGCGCGGACGGCCGTGTCCGGCGCAGCGTGCGCAGCACACCGGTAGCGCTGGGCCCGCAGTACGCCTCGTTCGGCCTTTACCCGCTGCCTGCGCTGACTGTAGGCGCGCGATTCGATGTGGTGATTCGCGGCCGCAACATGCGAACGATGGTGGTGCGCAACGTGCCGGCGGCGCCCGCCGGCCTGCTGGAAGCGCTGCCGACGTCGCTGAGCGACAACCCCGACGACCCGACCCGCCCGATTCCGCTGGTGCCCGTGCTGCAACCCGGCGGCGACGGCGCGGTCACGCTGGCCGCGCCGATGCCCGCGGCTGCAGCGCAGCTGGTGTTCACGCGCACGCTGCCAGGCGACAACGTGCCGCTCGAGGTCGAGATGGCGAACGTCGATCCGTTCAGTGGCTTGGTCGCCGAGCCCGCGCTCCTGCCCGGCGGCGCGCTGCGCGTGGCCTCCTATCAGGACAACGCGGCACCGGTGTTCAGCGACGTGACGCCCGCCGAGGGCGACAACGGCTATCAGGCCCTTGCCTTCGGCACCCGCTACGACGACGCCGGCGCCGCCGTGCCGCTGACGGTCGTGCCGGGTGGCAACAGCAGTTTCACCGCGGCCGCCCCGGTGCTGCACGGCGGTGTGGGCAGCGGACTGCTGTCGGTGGCGCTGTCCGGCGGATCGGCTGCCCAGTTCGACGCGGCCGTCTTGGTGGTCAGCGATGCGAACGGTATCGTCGCCACGCGCGACGTTGCGGCCCTGATCGGCAGCAGCGGCAATGTCGACATCGCGTTGCCGGCAGGGACAGGAGCCACCACGCAGGGCGGCACCGCCGTGTACACGGTCGCGCTGCGCGCATGGAAGCGCAGCGCACCTGCAGGCGCGCAGTGGGTCCGAGCCGGTGCGCCAGCCGACTTGCGCGGTGCCAGCAGTGCCAGCGTCACGCTGGCGCTGCCATGAGGCTGCCGCTTCGCCCTGGCTCCATCAGCAGCACCGCCTCGACGCGCACGCACAGGTCCACAGACGCCGCAGTGCCTCCAGCATCGTCGCTTACGCCCGCAACAGGTGAGTCGGGAGGCCGAGCGAACCGAGCGGCTGGTGCGGTGCAGTCTTGAGTCCGGCGATGATGGACAAGCGTTGTGAGGGCCTTCGGCCGGGCCCTGCGCAGCGACGTCATTCCTGCCTCGACCCACTATAGCGACCCGGGGCGCGCGTCAGTGGCATCAACCCGTAGTGCAAATCGACCGCAAGAAACACAAAGGGCCGGCAATGCCGGCCCTTTGTGAATGAGGTGCAGATCGCGCTTATTCGGCGCTGGCGTCAGCCGCCTCGGCAGGTTCAGGACGATCAACCAGCTCGACGAACGCCATCGGCGCGTTGTCGCCGACGCGGAAACCCATCTTCAAGATGCGGGTGTAGCCGCCAGGACGGGTTTGGTAGCGCGGGCCGAGTTCGTTGAAGAGCTTGGTGACCACATCGCGGTCGCGCAGGCGATCGAAAGCGAGGCGGCGGTTGGCCAGCGTCGGCTCCTTGGCCAGCGTGATCAGCGGCTCGACGACGCTGCGCAGTTCCTTGGCCTTGGGCACGGTGGTCTTGATGGCCTCGTGCTGCAGGAGCGAGACGCACATGTTGCGCAGCATCGCGAGACGATGCGAACTGGTGCGATTGAGTTTGCGAAGGCCGTGGCGGTGACGCATGGTGCTTTCCTATCCTTATTGAACCCCGGCCGGATCAGGTACCGGGGGTTGCACATGAACGCTGTGGATCAGCGCTTGTCCAGGCCCTGAGGGGGCCAATTCTCCAGCCGCGCACCGAGCGTGAGCCCACGCGAAGCCAGCACTTCCTTGATTTCGTTGAGCGACTTGCGGCCCAGGTTCGGCGTCTTCAGCAGCTCGGTTTCGGTGCGCTGAATCAGGTCGCCGATGTAGTAGATGTTTTCGGCCTTCAGACAGTTGGCCGAACGCACCGTGAGTTCGAGCTCGTCCACGGGACGCAGCAGGATCGGGTCGAACTGAGCGCTGCGCTGCGCCGGCTGGTCGAAAGCTGCGATCTCGCTGCCTTCCAGCTGCGCGAACACGGCCAGCTGCTCGACGAGGATCTTGGCCGAGGCGCGGATCGCTTCTTCCGGGCTGATCGCGCCGTTGGTCTGGATCTCCATCACCAGCTTGTCGAGGTCGGTGCGCTGCTCGACGCGCGCGCTTTCGACGGTATAGCTGACGCGGCTGACAGGCGAGAACGAGGCATCGAGCACGATGCGGCCGATGCTCTTGGTCGGCTCGTCTCCGTAGCGACGCAGATTGCCCGGCACATAGCCGCGGCCCTTCTCCACCTTGATCTGCATGTCGAGCTTGCCGCCATGCGCGAGATGGGCGATCACGTGAT
>CAMLIZ010000104.1 GCA_946480245.1 uncultured Pseudomonadota bacterium | reverse complement strand
GCACCGGGATCGGCTGCGTCTGCAGCACGAAAAGCGCAAGCAGCAGGCACAGCTGTACCGTCGTAGCGATGAGTCGCTTCATGTTTTCGGCCCCTCGTGCCCTCTTGTGGTCTGGTTTGTCTCAACGCTGTGCGAGAAGCCGGCTCACTCCACCCCCTCCAGGAGTCGCTTGCGCAATTGCCCGGCATCCGAGATGCCATTGACGCGGCGCACGAGTCGCCCACCCTTGAAGGTCAAACCCTTTTGATCCCGGACGAACGACGCGACGTCGGCCGGCGCCACCCTTTCGATGCGGCCCGCTGCGTGGCACTCCTGCGCTGCCGAAGCAGTCACCACGGTTTGCAGACACAGCTGCACCAACGTCGCGAACACTCGCTTCATCTGCTGTTCCCTGGTTGTTGTTTCTCAGCCGCCGCAGGTGTCTGGCTTGCACGACCCCGTGCCGTTCGGACAGCTCAGGCAGGCCGGATCCCACCAGGGGCATCCCGGCAGGTCGCCCCCGCCGCCCACCGGGCCCGGATCCACGGGTTTGCCGTCGTTGCCCGGGCCCGGCGAACTCACCATCGCCGTGTTGCGGATCGGGTCCGACTGCATGCGCATCACGGTGTGCGTCACGATGGGGATGCGCTTGGCATCGAGCAACGCCTGCTTGAACGGATCGCCCGCACCTGCACCCAGCTTGTTCAGCGCCCAGGTGTAGAAGCGTCCCACCATCGGCATCTGCTTGCTCTCCGGGATGCCGTAGGTGATGCGCAGCTTCAGCAGGTTGGCGTCCAGCAGCGTCTGGCCGCTGGCGTTGCTCTTTGGGTCGGACTTGCAGCCCGGCACATCGCGTGGACACGTCAACTCGTCAAGCCCCACGCTGGGAATCACTGGCTCGCTGGTCTTGTGGATCGTCTGCAGTTGAGGGCTGTTGTAGTCCTGGAAGCTCTCCTGTGTGGGCGAGAGGATCTCGACGCGGACTGTCGCGTTGCCGATGTCTGAAGCCGCCTTCGCCGCGGTATCGGCCAGTTGGCCCAGCGTGGTGCCTCCGCCGTAGTACGGAAGCATTGCCTTCTGGAACGCCGCGTTGATCGACGTGAGGCTCGCATTGCTGACGGTACCTGCCCGCGCAGCCTCGTAAGTAGCGTAGTTCAGGTTGCTCTTGGCGTAGTACACCATCGCCGCCTGGATCATCGCCAGCACGGTAAACAGGAAGATCGGCAGCACCACCGTGGCCTCTGCCAGCGTGGCCCCGCGCTCGCGCTTTGCATGCCAAAGAACATTCATGACAACCACCTCCGAAGTTGCGCCGCCTGCCCCACCACCAGGCCCATGCGCACCGCTTCTCCAGCGCGCAACTCCACAACCCCCTTGGCACCGCGGCACGCCGCCGCGCGCCACGGTGCCAGCGTCACGATCTTCAGCACACGCTGCTGTGCATCCACGAACACGACGTCGATCGCATAGCGCATGAAGCAGGTGTGCACGCTGGCGCACGGCGCCAGATACAGCGCTTCGCCGGCTTGCAACGGTGCACGGCCGAGCAAGCCCACAAGGCGCGAGACGAAGGTCTCGGCACGATGAATCGTCAAACGCACGGACAACCCCACTGCCCCTACGGCGACACCTTCACGGTGAAGTCGCTCGGAATCTCGAACACCGCCGGGTCAATGGCCGTCGTGCGGCGGGCCTCTATCGCGGTGGCTGTCTCTTGTATGCCGTTGACCTGCACCTGCCGGCTCAGCGCCCATGGCCAGCTGAGGTAGGTCTGCAGCGGGAAGCGGTTCCATAGGCAGACGTCGCCGTTGCCGACCAATGCCGCCGTGGCGGCGCTCAGCGTTGGCATCACCTCGCAGGTTTCGCCGGCAATGCTCTTCTCGGCAAGCACGGCCATCTCGGCATCCGTGAGCAAGGGTTGCGGCGTCGACTGCTCGGAATTGTGCAGGCCGACGGCCTTCTTGGCCTTGAAGTCCAGGTCATAGCGGATCCCGTCGCGCCACAGCATGGCGGTCTTGACCTCGTTCAACGCATGGACCGCGCAATCGGGGGGAACGTCAGGCAAGTTGCCGCCCCCGGCGCTGAGCTCGCCGAGCCAGCGCTGGAAGTCGGTGAGCGCCAGCAGGTTGCCCGTGGTGTAGGTGACCGCCTTGTCGGTGTCGAAATACTGCTCGGTCACCTGCGTGTCCAGGCCGTCCAGCACGGCATCGGAGGGCGCAACCGGCGGCAAGCCATAGAACTGGCTCCGGCTCGAATTGCATTGGTCTACGAGCGCGCGCGCAGCCTCGCTCGCCACGCCGTAGCTCTTGGCGGCGTAGCGGTAGGTTCGCTGCAGCTTCAGGTAAGCCGTGCCAGAAAAGGCGGACTGCGACGCCGGCGCGCTGTCGGATGCGTCGCCGGAGGAGGATCCCCCGCCGCAACCGGCCAATGCCAGCGTCGCCACGACGGCCGCGTGCCGGACAACAAATTTGACTCTCATTTGTCATTGCTCCCTTGGGTGGTTCAGGTCTCCTACAGCCCCATGTGAATGAACTTCATTGCGATCGGAAACCCGAGCACGACGAAGGTGCACGGAAAGATGAACGCGATGAGGGGAAACAACAGCTTCACCGGCGCTTCCATCGCCAGCTTCTCGGCACGCGCGAAACGCTCGGCCCTGCGCTGCTCCGACTGGGCTCGAAGAATGGGACCGAGGTTCATGCCCATGGTCTCGGCCTGGATGAGTGCCCCCACCAGGTTGGTGATGGAGGGCTCGTTCATGCGGTCGGCAAAGCCGCGGAGCGCGTCGATGCGCGGCTTGCCGGCTCGTACGTCGCGCAGCACGCGGCCGATCTCGTCGCGCAACGGCCCCGCGGGCCCTTTGGCCACGGCCTGGGTAAGCGCGCCGGTGAGGTTGAGGCCCGCCTCCACACAGAGCGTGACGATGTCGAGGAAGAACGGCAAGGTCTTCAGCGTCTCGCGGCGGCGCAGTTGGACCAGGTCGCGCAGCCAAATGGCCGGGAAGGCATAGCCCGCAAGCCCGGCGACCAGTGGCCACACGCCGGAAGGCCGCTGGAAGGAGGCCAGGATCCAGTCGATCAACAGTGCGGCCCCCGCGGCCGTCAGCATGCGCGCCGCGAGGAACTGCTCCGGGGACAGCGCGTAGTCCAGTCCCGCCAGCCGCAGCTTCACGATGGAGCGTTGACGGTACGAGATGGGCAAAACCGGCCCCAGGTAGTGCGAAATCCAGCGGATGGGCCACCACACCAGGCGGAACGCGAGAGGCGGTATGTCGCGGTACGCGCGGTCTTCCGGCGGCACCGCATCGATGACGCTGACCAGCCAGTACGCCAGTGCTGCGGCCGAAAGGCCCAGCCCCAGCGCCGCGGCAACCGGCACCCACTGCAAGCCGTGCAAAAAGGCGTCCATGGCTACACGTCGATGTCGACGATCTTGCGGATGATCAGCACGCCGAAGAACTCCAGCAGCCCTATCACCGCCAGGCTGGCCCAGCCCATGCGCGTGGTGAACATCAGGCCCATGGCTTCCGGCTCCATCTTGCGCAGGATCAGGATGAGGAGCAGCGGCAGCGCGCCCACCACCCACGCCTGCAGCTTGCCTTGAGAGGTGAGCGCGCGGATCTTGCCCTCCATCGCGAGCTTGCTGCGCAACGTGGCTGAGGCACGTTCCAGCGTCTCGGCGAGTTGGCCACCGGTCTCGGTGGCGATGCGCATCGCCGATACGGCGAGCGTGACCGACTGCAGCGGCACCCGGCGGTTGAGGCCTTCGAGGGCGTCGTCGAGCGAAACGCCCAGGCGCTGCTCCCGCAGCATGAGGTCGAACTCCTGCGAGATTGGCGGCTTCGACTCGATCACCAACTGCTGCACCGCCTGCGTCAGGCTCACGCCGGCCTTCATGCCACCAGCCAGCATCAGCAGCGCATCGGGGAGCTGCTGCTCCATCGCCTCGAGCCGACGGCGGCGCAGGAAGCGCAGCACGAAACGTGGCAGCAGGCCCGTCAGCACCGCCGCCCCGAGCGCAAGCAGGCCCGAGCGTGTGAGCACCCAGGTGAGCGCGGCCACCAGCACCATCGCACCGACGTTGAGCAGGAACAGCCGCTGCGGTTCGACGAAAAGGAAGAGCTCGCGCAGGCTGAAGTGCGTTCGTTCGGTGAAGACGCGGCGGTAGCGGTTCAGGCCGTTGGTGCCGATGTCGACCGCAGCCCACACGAGCAGCGCGATCGAAACGGCCACCGCCGCGGTCACCACCGGAATGAGGATTTGGCGCGTCATGCCGCCTTCCGGTCGAACAGCGTAAGGTCGAACTGCGCGCCCTGTTCGCGCAACTCGTCATAGAACGACGGGATCGCGTCGCAGCCGACGAACTCGCCCATCACTTTGCCGTCGCCGTCATAGCCGCGCTGGTCGTAGCGGAACAGCTCCTGCATCTGGATCTTTCCGTTCTCCATGCCGGTCACCTCGGCGATGCTGGTCACCTTGCGCGAGCCGCAGGCGAAGCGCGTCTGCTGGACCACGATGTCGACCGCCGAGGCGATCTGGTCGCGGATGGCCGTGATCGGCAGGTCCATGCCCGCCATCAGCACCAGCGTTTCCAATCGGGCCATCGCGTCGCGTGGCGAATTGGCGTGCAGCGTGGTGAGCGAGCCTTCGTGGCCAGTGTTCATTGCCTGCAGCATGTCCAGCGCCTCGCCGCCGCGGCACTCGCCTACCACGATGCGGTCGGGCCGCATGCGCAGCGCGTTCTTCACCAGGTCGCGGATGGTGATAGCGCCCCTCCCTTCCACATTCGACGGGCGCGATTCGAGCGACACCAGGTGCGTGTGGTTGAGTTTCAGCTCGGCAGCGTCCTCGATCGTGATGATCCGTTCGCCGTCGGGAATGAAGTTCGACAATACGTTGAGGAAGGTGGTCTTGCCCGAGCCGGTGCCACCGGACACGATCATGTTCTTGCGGTACTTCACGCACAGCTTCAGGAAGTCAACCATCTGCGGCGACAGCGAGCCGAAGCCCACCATGTTCTCTGCCGTGAGGCGCTTCTTGGAGAACTTGCGGATCGTGAGCGTCGGGCCCTTCAGGGCCAGTGGCGGGATGATCGCGTTAACACGCGAGCCGTCCTTCAAGCGCGCGTCGACCAGCGGCGACGATTCGTCGATGCGCCGGCCGAGTGGTGCGACGATGCGCTCGATCACGCCCATCACGGCGCGGTCGCTGGTGAAGGCCAACGGATACCACTGCAGGCGGCCGCCGCGCTCGACGAATATTTCGTCGGCGCGGTTGACCATGATTTCGGTTACCGAGTCGTCGGCCAATAGATCTTCCAGCGGCCCAAGACCGATCGCCTCATTCAGCACTTCCTTGCTGAGCAGCGCGCGCTCGATGGTGGGCGGCAGGTCGTGCAGCGTGTCGAGAATCTCCCGCACCAGCCGCTCGGTCTCCGCGCGCAGCTCGGCGTCCGACATGCGGGTGAGATCGCGCCGCCGCAGGTCGATGGTCTCGAGCAGCTGGTCGTGCACGCGCTTGCGCCAAGGGTGACGCGCCTGGATATCGGCGACGTGCGCGTTGTGGCGCTGCGCGGCGCCCTTGTCCATGGGTGCAGGTGACGCGGCCGATGCCGGGGCTACAGCGGCTGCGGCAGCCGGTGCCGCACGCGGCCGCTCGGGCCGCTGCGGCGTGCTGCCCCCCGCGTGCACCGTGAGATTGGCCGGCGCGCGCTGCGCGTCCTGCACCCGCAGCTTGTAGCCGGCAATCTGGATCTGGTCGGCAAAGCTCAATGGTCCGTAGCGCACCACGCGCGATCCGTTCACCCAGGTGCCGCTGAACTGGCCCAGGTCTTCCAGCATCAGGCCATGCCGCGTGGCCACGATGCGTGCGTGTTCGCGCCCGACGCGCCAGCCGGCCAGTGGCACCGCACAATCACGGCCCTTGCCGATGACGACGTGCGGCGCCTCGAGCGCGATCTCCTCGCTCTGCCCGTCGGGGTCGGTCACGGTGACGACAAACGCGGCCATTGCCTGCTGCTCCTTCATCGCGTGCGCTCCAAGGGCATCAGCCACTGCGCGTCGACCCAGCCGCGCTTGCGGTTCTCGCCCTCACCGTCCTGCACCGCCACCCAGCCGCCGCGCGCGGGCTCGGGCAGCGCCACCACCAAGTCGCCCTTGGAAAGCCTGAGCACCACGTCGGCGTTAACGTCGGGCGTGGTGCGCACGGCCAGACCGCTGAGCGACACGCGATAGCGCTGCGCGGTCGTGCCGGGCATCGGCTCGGCGTTCACCGTCACGGTCTTCGGGGCTATGGGCGCCACTACGGGTTGCACCGGCCTACCTTGCTGGCCCTTCTGCGCCGCGGCCAGCGGACTCGGCACCGCCTTCGCGTCGCCGCGCGTGGGCTGCACATGCTGGGCCGGCACCCAGCCAGTGAGATGCCCCACCACGACCTGGCGCCACAGTTGCCGACCAGACGACTCCAGATCGGCGCCGCCAAGTTCAACCACTGCGCCGCGCTCCAACCGCATCAGCATGGCGCTGGCCTCGTCCGGTGTGGCACGCAGGGCCGTGGCCGGCACCACGACGCTCAGCAGGCTGCCTTCGCGGGCGCGCAGGGGTGCCTCAGGCGCCGGGGTGGTTTGCGCCACTGTGTTCAGAGGCTGCGGCGTCGCCACCGGCAGCGCTTGCACCGGCGCGGGCGCAACAGCCAGTCCGACCTGTACCGGCGCCTGGTTAGGCCGCTCGTAGGACGCCCCGGGCTGCAACGGCTCGGACAGATAGGGCTTGGGGCCGAGGCGCTCTTCCAATCGTTCGAGCGTCCCCTTGACGCGCTCCTTGTTTGCCGACGACTGCGCGTCCACCACCGTAGGGGTCACAAAGACGACGAGTTCCGTTTCCTTGTTCTGAAAGTGCTTGGATCGGAACAGGGCGCCGAGCACCGGGAGGTCACCGAGGAATGGCACCTTCTCGATGTCTTCGCTTTGCTCCCGCTTCAGCAGGCCCGACAGCACGATCGTCTCGCCGTCGCGCACATTAAATTCGGTTTGCGTCATGCGCGACAGCAGCGCGGGACCGCCGGCGGTAGTGATCGACTTGTCGATGTCGCTCACCTCTGCGCTGATCTTGGCGCGGATGACACCGCTGCGGTCGACGCGCGGGGTGATCTTGAGTTGGATGCCATAAGGCTTGAAGGCCACCGCGATGCCGTCCCGCGTAGCGACAGCGTAGGGAATTTCGCCACCCGCCCGGAAACTCGCCTCCGCACCGTTGCGTGCCGACAGCTGCGGCTCGGCCAGCGTCGTCGCCTTGCCCTCTTGCTGCAGCAAGGTAAGCTGGGCGTTCAAGCCCAGGTCCATGGCTGACAGGACGTTAAGCCCCTTGGGAATGGAGGGAGGCGTGTTGTCCGGCCCCGTGATGGGGATGGGGTTGTCCTGACCGGTCACGATGTTCGGCTGGTAAGGCCCACCGTGGCCACGCTGGCTACCCCAGATGCCACCAATCACCGCGCCGCCAGTAGAGTTCCACTTCACTCCAAGGTCCTTCAGCGCCGAGGTCGGGAACTCGACCACCTTCACGTCCAGCAGCACCATCTGCTCCCAGCCGACCCGGTCGGTGAAGTTGACGATCTGCGGGTACCGCTTGGCGAGTTCCTCGATCTTGCTGATGTCGGAATCCGATAGCTCGTCGCCCTCGACGATGATGTTGGCGCCGACGATCGAGGCCTTGGCCTTCGGAATCGTTGAGAGAAACGCGGCGATCTCGCGAGCGTTGCGCGTGGTGTCGCCCGGCACGATGCTGATCTTCACGCGCTGGTAACGGCCATCAGCGTTCCAGATGAACAGCGACGATGTGCCCACGCCGTTGGCGAACAGAATCACCTCCTTGTTGTCCAGCGCGGCCGCCGTGAGCAACTGGCCGTTGCCCACGGCGATGCGGGCCACGCCGGGCGCAGGGAACACACGCGACTCGCCGACGAACATCTCGATCTCCGGCACCTGGCCTTCGTCGTCCGCGCGTTGCACCGGCGCGTACGGCTGGTTCTGCACGATGCCCGACGACGCGCGACGCAATGGTGGCCGCTTCGTCGGCTTGAGCACTTCTGCGAACCCACCGGACTGCTCCATGGCCGGCGCGCTCGCCGGCGCTGGGGCGCTGGCCACACCCTGCGCCCATGCGGCGCCGCAGGCGACGACCATCGCCAAGAACAGGCCTCCCCTCCGCGACGCTGTCCCAACCCACTGCCCAATCATCATCGGTCCTCTCTCACTCTTCGCTCGTTTTTTGTGCCCGCCCTTGGCCGCCCCGCGGTGGCGCGAGGTCAGCGAAGCCGCCCTTGGCGCCGCCCCTGCCGCCATACAGCACGGGAACCCCGCCGGCCGCGGCCGCATCGCCGATGCCCAGCAGTGACAATGCATCCCGCCGCGTCGCGGGACGCGTAGCGTTGTCGCCCGGCGCGCGCAGCAGCGCTGCGATCTTCCCCACCTCGCGCGCGGCGAGCACACGCTGCGCCTCGTCAGGAGTGGCCTCCAGCGTGACCGTGGTGAAGGTGCGCTTGCCGTCCTTGGCGTCGCCCTGTGGCACAGCCTGCGCGCCAGTGGCCAGCACGACCACGTTCTGCAGCAGCGGGAACATGAAGGTATGGTTCTCCCGCCGTGCCGAGGCCATCAGGTCGATGCGGTCGCCGGGCACCAGCATTCCGGAGATCGAGTTCACCTCGTCCACGGGCACCGTGATTGCACGCCGCCCCACCGGCAGGCGTGAGGAAAAGGTCGGTGCGCGCTGGCCTTCCAGCATCGACCACAGGATCATCTCGCCGCGCGCAGCGGGATAGGCGAGCTTCTGGTGCTCTACGCGATCAAACTGCTCCGGCGTAATCGCATTGGAATGTGCCCATTCCGACGGCACCTCGCGCACCGCCACCATGCGGGCTTCAACGGGGGCGCCCTTGGGCATGTCTTCCTTGGGCACCACGACGCGCACCATCTTGCCGCGGGCCCGCGCCTCGATGTCCTCCACCTGGCGCTTGATGTATCGGTTCACGCCAAACGCCGCCAGTCCCCCGATGACCAGGGCGACAAACAGGATCAGGCTGCTTCGGTTCAACGACAGCTTCATAGACGTTTCATTGGGGAAGGGAAATGGCGGCGAGGAAGTTCCGGTAGGCGATGCGCACCGCGTCGAGCATCATGTCCAGCACCGAGTCGTGGCCGTCGATCGGCATCGCAATCAAGAACAACACGATGGCGCCGAGCACCAGGTACTCGACCATCGACTGCCCGAACTGGCGCCGCTTCATTTGGGCTCCCTCGTGCGGTTGATCACCAGCGAGCGATAGGGGCCCGTATCGGTGAGCGTCATGGTCACTTCTTCCGAGCCGGAGGCGAGACTGAGCGCGAGCGCCGGTTTGCCATCGGCCTGCGACAACTCCTCGCGCTCGACCTTGAAGCCTTGTGAGGCCAGTGCCGACACCAGATGGTCACGGTTGGCCTGAAGGCTGGCCTTGTTGGCCGCCACGACCATCAGCGACTGCTTGCCCGTGTCGTTGGACTGCATGGTCATCAGCACCGCGCTCTGCGCGGGCAGCAGGCCGCGCGTCTCGGCGGACACCTTGCTGTCGGCTTGGCGCAGCGAGGTGGTCATGACTGTCACCTGCACGCGATCGGGACCGGTCGGCTGCAGCTGCACGGTTTGGAAGTAGTCGCCTTGGCGCGTGGCGATCACCTGCGTGTTCTTCACGCGGTTCTCAACCCGCCTGGCGCCAAAGTGCTCGCGGTAGAACGCAAGTAGTTGCTCTTCGCTGCGCGCCACTTCATATCGCAGGACACGGGAGCGTCGGCCGTTGACGACCATGTCTTCGGCCACCAACTGCGGCTTCGCGTCGGTCGGCACAGGCGCGACGGGCCATGGCTCACCGCCGTGTGCTGCGGCGCAGGCGAAAGCGGCAAGCGCGACGAGCCGACGCACGACCGAGGACATCTTCAGCACCCCCCCACCAGGCGGTCGCAAGGCACTACGTCCCAGTCGAACTCGCCAATCTTGAGCGCCGGATCGAAGATGAGGGTTGGCACGGTGCCCACCGCGTCGAGCAGCGTGTGCGCCATCTGGAGCGGCACCATGCCCGTGGCGTGCTCGATCTTGCTGCGTACGGCCGCGCTGTCTCGCGCGGTCCAGGCATCGGCCAGTAGCACGGTCTTGCGGCTGATACTGAGGTTGATGTCGTCGAAGGGCGCGAAGTTCTTGACGTTCACCGGCTTCACCGTCACCGACGCGGTGTAAAGGTTGTCCTTCGACAAACCGAGCTCGCCAGCGAACAATGCCGACGCGATTGCGTTCTTGCTGGCGACCTGGGTTTGCACGCCCACCTGGTCCTCAAACTTGTCGATCAGTGGGTTTCCGGCCGCGTCCGACCAGATCGGATTGCGGTGCGCCGCGAAGTCGCCTGCGGCGTCGTTGGTCTTCACCGGCGCGTCGGAATTGCTGAAGAAGCGGCGCCGCACCTCGAGCGCCAGGTCGGCATCGCTCTTCCACGCGCTGCTGGAGTTCTTGGCCATGCCTTCGAATGCAAGGTAGCGGCTGGCCTCCTCGCTGGTCTGAATGAGGTCGAGGTACTTGCCGATCAGCGGAATGGCCAGGAACAGGGGTACCAGCACCAGACCCAGCACGACGAACTCGACGGTCGATTGGCCGCGCTGCGCACTCCCACCGACCCGATTTGCAGATGCCCGGCGATTCATTCGGCCTCCCGTGGCTTCACCGACGTGGCTTTGAGATTCGCGCCAGGCGGCAGATCGAACACGCCGGCATTCACCAGCGCATCCGCCACCACCTTCGTGATCCTGCTGCGGTGCGTGCGGTCGGGGTGGTCCTGCACCACGAACGAGGACGCCAGCTCCTGATCGCGCAGCGCAGCGGGCAGCTTGCCGTCGGGATCCCACGCGATGCAGCGGTCCACCCAGCCTCCAGGCAGCACCTGGCGCCGCACGACGCAAGGAACCCCGGCCACCACGTCGCGCCCCATCACCTGCGGCGCCAGCGCCGCAAGGTTGCGCGCACTACCTGCGGGCGCGGGCGCGTCCGGCCCGACGAAGCGCGTGCCCTGCTGCTTCTCGATGTCATAACGCACGATCTCGTGACGACCTGCCTCGTGCCGGTCGAGGTGCAGCACATGGCCGGTGACCATCCGGTAAGTGCAGCCGCAGAGGTCGCGGTCCGGTGGCATCGGATCGCAGAGATAGGCGCGCACGGTGTGGAAGGTGACGGTCTGCGTAGTACCGACCATGCGCACGGTTTCGCGGTGGTTGGGTTGATCATGGCCGGCCTCGAAGCTCGGGTGTTTGGTGGTCTTGCCGAGCTGCCGCGCCATGTCGCACTGCTGCTCCAGCAGCTCGCGGCGAATCGGGTTCGGGTATTCGGCCTCGGTTTCGCTGTAGACGACGTGCTCGGTATTGCGCCCGGGCTTGAACGGAAAGCCCGGCGGCGGCCCCACCTTTGCGTCGGCCGCTACCGCGCCAGCCGTAGCGAGGAGGCACGCAAGCGACCAAGCCGTTCTGTTTCGTTGATTCATGGCAGCACGAGCCCCCCTTGCTTGGTGGCGGCATAGGCCTTGTCGGCCAAGGTGGGCGCGACCAGGCGCACACGCCAGTACGGGTTGTATAGGCTGCCGAGCTCGGCCTTGCCGTCGGCGCGCGCCGCGATACGGTCGAAGAACACTTGCGCGCGCGACAGCGCTACTACCTTGCCGCCGGCCGGGTGGTCATTGAACAGCGCTAGCTCGCCCGACGGCTTGGCCTGCGCCGCGTTGCCCGAAGTGAGCGTGTCGGTCTGCGACTTTTGCACCCGGACCGTGATGCCGGTGGTCGCCTCATGCGCGGGGTCCACGTCCTGGATTTCGCGCACGGCGGGCAGACCGTGGAACATCGCGTAGTCGGGCGTCGTCATCGCTGAATCAGCGCGATCGGCCGTGGTGGGATTCTCGTTATAGGCATTGCCGTGGTAGCCGTGCCCCTCGTCGCCGCCGCCCGCGTCGACCTCGATCCCTCCCCAGCCCACTGGCGTGCGTATGTCGTCGCACCAGCTGAGGCCAAAGCGGCCGCAGCCGAAGCGCTGGCCGTGCAGTTCCAGCGTATCGACGGCACGCCATTCGTCGTAACCGATCAGCTCGGTCCCCGCGCGCTTTTTCAATGCGCCGTTCTGGCGCACAAACGGGATGTCGAACGAATCAAGCGTCCAGTTGCGCTCGCGAGTGAACTGGTCGCGCGAGCGCATGGTCACGTCGCGCAGGCGCTCGCGATCGTCTCCACTCCAGCTCTTCGTGAACGTGTCGAACCCGTGCGAGGCCAGCACCACTTCGGCGCTGAGCTTCGGGTCCATCGCCTTCACCACCTCGTCGGCGATCTGCTGCTGGCGCACGCCCGCGGCGAGGTTGGCATGCACGGCGACCTCGGAGGCCGCCAGGATCTGCACGGCGGCATCGAGCACCGTGATGATCGGACCGGCGCCGTAGTTGACGATGTAGTCGGCGTACTCCTGCGCCGTGGTGCCGTAGTAGTGGGTAATGAACTCGGTGCCGCCGAACACCACATCGAGCACCGCCACGTCTGGATTTGGCAGGATGAAGAAGTTGACATCCTCGGCGCTGGCATGGAAGTTGTCGCTTGCAGTGGCGAAGTAGTTCACCCACGAAGCAAAGCTGACCATCTGCGCGATGCCGATCTGGTTGGCGATGATCGCGCGGTTGAGATAGGCGTCGTAGTTGAGCGCCCGCGCTTCCACTACCGCCGCGCTGTAGGCGGCTGCGTCGGCTGCATTGGTGACGCGTATCTTCTCGGTCACTGCTTGGCCGGCATTGACCATCAGGTAGAACGTCGCGCCTACGATGAGCAGCAGGGCTATCGCCGCAGGCAGCACCACGCCGGCCTGCGAAGGCAGCCCCTCCGAAGGCAGGCACGAGCGTGACTCCGTGGACGCGCCATGGCGTTCGCGGTATAGCAGGTGCAGCAAGCACAAAGCCAGCGAGAAGAGCGCCACGCACAAGGGCACCGCGTCGCCCCACCGTCCATACGGCGTGAGGCCGGCGCGCGCCTCCATACGTGCGCGCAGCGTCCCGGGCTTGCGGTCGCCAAGCCGGGACACCAGGTGCCCCGCTGCGTCGATGAAGTAGGTGCCGCGCACGTCGGAGGTCCGGGCCAGCGATTTGCGCAGCTCCATGGCGCGCGCCCGGTCGATCTGGAGCGTCTGACGCGCGACCTGCTCGGAGTCGATGGCGCTGTCGCTGGCCATGTTGACCAGCAGATCGGCGTTCGCGGCCCGCTGGCGCCACTGTTCGCCAAAGGCGGCCTCGTAGCACACTGCGACCGCTGCGCGGTGGCCCGCAACCGGCAAGGCTTCACCAGTGTGAGCGGCTCGCAGCGTGTCCTGCATGGGCGAACTCATCCGCGAATTCACCCAGCGCCGCAACACGCCGCTGAACGGCAGGAATTCGCCGAACGGGAAGAGCTGCGACTTGAGGTAGTGCTGCGGGCCTGAGGCGCCGAGGCCGAGCACGCCGTTGAATAGACCCTTGTGGTCAGGCCCGTCGAAGTACATCCCGATCAGCGCATCAGCGCCTCGCAGTGCCAAAGCACCCTGCAGCCGCGAGAGATAGCCCGGGGGCAGCGCACCGGGGGTCTTCGGGATTGCCAGTTGCGGCGTGACCACCAGTTGCGCGGAAGTCTGCAGGGCCTCGCGCTGGTACCGCGACAGGATGTCTGGCAGCACCTCGGGCCGCACCTTGGTGTCGCTGTCCAGACCGCTCTGCACCAACGCCACCTCGACCCCCCCTGCGGGGCGGGTCCACTCATGGTGGGTGCACAGCGTCAGCAGCCCCAAGACCGCCGCGCCCCCAACGCCGGCTATGGCCTTGCCGCGCCCCTTCGCCCGCCACGCGATGACCACCAGTGAGGCCGCCGCGAAGCTCAGCCAGCCAGCGAGCAGCACACCACCAAGCGGCAGTGCACCCGCGAACGGACCATCCACCTGGACGTGGCCCACGCCCAGCCACGGGACAGCCAGTGTCCCCTGGGAAAACAGCCACTCCTGCAAGGTCCACAGTGCCGGCAGAGCTCCCGCGAGCTTCACAGAGCCGGAGACCGGCAGCCGGAACGCCAGCTGCGCAATGGTCCACGCGGCCGCTGCATGCACCAGCACCAAGGCCGACAACGGCAGCAACGCCAGCAAGCGAACATCGGCAGGCACGCCGAGGGCGAAACCCGCGTGCCCGGTCAAGTTGAGCGAAAGGGCGAAAAGGCCGAGCACGCGTGCTGCAGCATTCGGCGCGAGCTCGTCGCGCGAAAGCACCCAGGCAAGCGTAGTGAGCGACGCCTGGAGCGTCAGCCATCCCATCGGCGCGCCGAGACTTAGTCCCGCGATCGCGCCAAGGCAAAGCGAGCCCCAGGCCGCCTTGACGGCAGCCCCAGCCATATTTGAATTCCCCTCCGCGGTAGGCGTTCAGCCGCGGGCACGAGCTGCGTCGCGCCCGGGCTTTGTACGAGGTCAGCGCAGCGGCCGACCTCGTGCATCGATGCCCTCTTACTTGGCCGCGTTCCCGGTGAAGGTGTCGAGGTTGCGCTTGGTGTTGGCTTCGCTCTCGGCGGAGGTAGCAGCCGCCTGCGCGTTGGTCTTCGCGGTGGTGCCGTCGTTGCCTGCAAGCTCCTGCGCAATCGCTGCAGTCTGGTTGCGGACGGTGTTGCCGAAGAACTGGTACACGGCGATCGCAGCAATCGCGATCAGCGCGACGATGATGATGTATTCGGTCATACCTTGACCGCGCTGCTGCCGGCGACACTGGCTATGAGACATTTCGTTTCCCCTGTAGAACTTCATTGGCTACAGACGCCGACTCGCGCTATTCAAGTGACGTCCTCCCGCGCGTCCGGGGAGCTCTCCTCCCTGTGAACGCTGGCCCTTTTCGGCCGAGGGGGAATCTACAAGAAGAATCTTGGCGAATCGTGGAAACCGCAACAAGCTGACACCAGGGTTACAAAATCGACCCCCCGGGGGTTTGGGATTGCTCTTGTCTCAAGCAGCCTTCTTCGCCCCAACCTTCTTCGCCGGCGCCTTCGCCGCGCGCGGCTCGAACTCGAACATCACCTTGCCTTCCTTCTTGTCGAAGGCCAGGCGCGCCTTGAACTTGCGACGCGTCTTGTTCGACACGAAGTTCTCCAGCAGGTCGGTCTTTCCGGTGGCCAGCAGCTTGCTCATCTGCTCGCGCGCCACCGGCTGCTGCAGGATGATCTTGCCGCTCTTGAAGTCGCAGGTCACGTGCGCGCCCACCGCGTGCTCGCACACGTAGTTGCTGCCGTACTCGAACACGCGGCCCTGGCACTTGGGGCAATGGCCCAGCGACTCCTGGTCGGAGAAGTCCACGGGCTCGCCGGATTCCTCGGCCTGGCGGGCGTCCTCGCCGAAGTCGAACTCGAGCTTCCAGTTCTTCAGCTCGTCGTCGTACACCAGCTTCAGTTCGGCGGTGAAAGGCCAGCCGGCCTTGGAGCGGAAGCCTTCGAGCGGGCCGATCTTCTTGTCGGCGAGGAAGCGCTCGACCTCGGCGATCTCGAACGCGCGTCCGCCCGGGATCTTGCTGATCGAGAAGCCGCAGCCGCCGTCCTCGGCCGCGGTGTTGCCCACGCACACGAAGCGCCGGTAGTTCTCCTTCACGGTGCCGCCGCAGTGGGGGCACGGCGTTTTCAAGGTTGCGTAGTCGCCGGGGATGGTGTCGCGGTCGTACTCCTTGGCCTTCTTGACGATGCGCTCGGCCATCTTGGCGATCTCGTCCATGAAGGCGTCGCGCGGCAGCTTGCCGTGCTCCATCTGCGACAGCTGGTACTCCCAGTTGCCGGTGAGCTCGGGCTTGGTGAGGTCCTCCACGCCCAGCCCGCGCAGCAGCGTCATCAGCTGGAAGGCCTTGGCGGTGG
>CAMLIZ010000103.1 GCA_946480245.1 uncultured Pseudomonadota bacterium | reverse complement strand
ATTACTCCAAACCCCCTTTGCGCTTACACGCTTAGGGGGTTTTGTTTTTGGCGCGAACACTACCGACTAGCGCTGGACCGGATGCAGGACACTCCCCTGGACAATAAGTGCCCCGTCGTGTATCAGGCTTTCTACCGCTTCCTCCGCCCACCTCGAGGAGTTATGGGTTGAGGCCCTTGTTATGGGAGTCGTCGCAACCACGACACCAGTGCGTCGCGGGACAGGCGTCTTACGTCCAGCATGTGGAACATCGCAAGTGCCCGCAGTGCATGATGCACATGGCGAGAGGGGCTTCTTGCGAAGATCGCTAGCCGTTCCCGGCTCGCCCTCAGCGCGTCGTCCACTTGGAGGAAGGGGCGACCGTGACCGGGAACTACAGGGCGCGGCTTGAGGCGCTCTATCTCGTCCAGGGTGCTTGAACAAGCATCGAACCCTGGCTCGCCAAGCAGTTCAGGGAAGATGATCGCCAGGCGGCTCTCCCACAGAGCGTCGCCGGATATCAAGACGCGTGCCGAGGGCTCAAAGAAAAACAGCGCGGTTCGGATCGTGACCTGGTGCACCGTGCACCTCCCACACCGCAGCTCCTAGCGTCAATTCGTCGCCCGGTGAACGATGCCGCTCGCCTGAAATCGCTCGCATCGCTGATCCGTGGCCAAGTAGGACAACTGGGCGCGGTCCCAACTCCTTACGGCCTCCCAGGACTCCACCGGGACGAGGGTCTCTGGCTGCCAGCATGCCTGCAAGACTGCATTACCCCCGCAGTGATCGGAGTGCAGGTGCGTGTTGACGATGCGTTGCAGAGGGCGCCCGCGAAGCGCTGCCCCAGTAGCGCGAGGGTCTGATCCGCGTGAGTTGCGTAGCCGGTATCAACCACGGTAGCTGGGGTGCGCCCGCCAGCGTGGAACAAGACCGTATTGGCCGACAACCAGCCACGTTCGAAGAATTGAAGCCCGAGGCCGCGAAAGGTCGCCTCAATATCGTCCACAAGCATCGGTGGGGGAAAACGCGACTTATGGTGGTTGCGGTCTTAGCGGGTAGTCCTCAGTTCACGTCGAAGGATCTTGCCCACATTGGACTTCGGAAGCTCGGCTCGGAACTCGATGAACTTCGGCCGCTTGTACGCAGTGAAGTTCTCGCGGCAATAACGGCTGAGGTCCTCCTCCGAGAGGCTCGGCGCCTTCTTCACCACAAACAGCTTAACGGCCTCGCCGGACCTTTCATCGGCAATGCCAACCGCCGCACATTCGAGCACGCCGGGATGCAGGCCCACAACCTGCTCGATCTCATTCGGGTACACGTTGAACCCGGACACCAGAATCATGTCCTTCTTGCGGTCCACGATCTTGATGTAGCCCCTTTCATCCATCACGCCAATGTCGCCCGAGCGGAAGAAGCCGTCCGCGCTCATCACTTTCGCCGTTTCGTCGGGTCGGTTCCAGTAGCCTGCCATCACCTGCGGTCCCCGGATGCAGATCTCTCCCGGCTCGCCAAATGGCAAGTCGATATCGGCTTCGTCGCGAATCGCCACTTCCGTGGAAGGAATCGGCACGCCGATGGTGCCCGTGAAGCCGCCCCCGTCCAGCAGATTGCTCGTGGCGACGGGAGAGGTCTCGGACAATCCGTAGCCCTCCACGATCGGGCACCCCGTTACTTTCAACCATCGTTCTGCAGTGGCTTGCTGCACAGCCATGCCGCCCCCGTTGGACACGACGAGGCCGGAGAAATCGAGCTTCGCGAACTCGGCGTGATGAGCGAGTGCGTTGAACAGCGTATTGACTGCCGGGAACATGTTCACTCGATGTCGCCCCAGCGTTTGCACCAAGCCACGCAGATCGCGGGGGTTGGGGACGAGGACATTCATCGCGCCGAAGCGCGCGCCGAGCATGTAGCAGATGGTCAACGCGAAGATGTGATACAGAGGCAGCGCGCACACGACTGTCAACGGCTGGTCGCCAAGTCGGCCGAGCATCGGTGCGAACCACGCCTCCGACTGCAGAATGTTGGCCACGACATTGCGGTGGGTCAGCGTTGCGCCTTTGGAGATGCCCGTCGTGCCGCCGGTGTACTGCAGAAAAGCGACGTCCTCCGGCCGCACGTCGACGCTGGCGAGACGCAGGCGCAGCCCTTCAGCCACTGCCATGTTGAAACACGTGACCGAACGATCACTTCCCGCAGGCAGGCGATACGGTGGCACCATTTTGCGAACATGACGCACGACGAAGTTGACGACCTGCCCCTTCCAGAACGGCAGGCTGTCCCCCATTGATGCGAGCACCACATGGCGCACCGCAGTGCGCTCCAACACCTCCTCCAGCGTGTGCGCGAAGTTCTCGAGCACCACGATCGCCTGCGCGCCCGAATCCTTCAACTGATGTTCGAGTTCGCGCGGCGTGTACAGCGGATTCACATTGACGACCACGTAGCCCGCGCGCAGCACGGCAGCGATCGCCACCATGTACTGCGGCAGGTTCGGCATCATTAGCGCCACCCTTGCGCCTCGTTCCAAATTGAGCGACTGCAGCCAAGCGCCGAGCGCACGCGACGCTTGGTCGATCTCCCCGAAGGTGTAGCGCCGCCCCATGAACTCCGCGGCGTGGCGACGGCCATGCTTCGTGAACGCCTCCGTCAACAAAGGCACGAGTGAAGAATAAGTATCGGTTTGCACCTCGGCCGGCACGCCAGGCGGATAGCTTTTCAGCCACGGCTTTTCCACATACGCTCCATCGAGAGAACCGCTGGATGCTGGCCGGTCCATTGGCCGGCTGGCTACGGTAGTTGTCCTAGGGGATCGTCGGCATCGAGCGAGCCGCGAACGAGCGCGTCAGCGGCATCTGCTGCAAAGAGCCGCTGGCGCAGCGCTTCCTCGCGGGCTGCTATCGCCGACAGGAATGGTTGTGCGCCGCGCATCTGTCGGAAAGCGTCGAAGCCCCGCTCAAGAAATCCTTGCAGCGCGCCCAAACCGGCCGCCCTTGCCGGGCCCCGCATCATGCGCAGGCTGTGACGCATCAAGGGATTGCGTGTGAAGCGATCGAGCGCGCCTCCGATTTCCACAGTGAGGCGAATTTGTTCGGCTCGCGCGTCGGGCCGACCGGTGAGCTGCCAGGCAGTGGCGTAGTCCGCTCGCCTGATGGCAGCCTGCGGGAGGTACCGGGCCATCTGCGTGTCCAGGCCTTCCGTCAGCGCGTGCAGTGCTGCCAACCGTTCGACGGTATGCACAATGTCTTCTGGGAACAAGTGCGTCAGTGTCGGGACGATGCGCGTGAACTGCGCATCTCGCGTCGAGAAATCGTCCGGGCCGTACAGGTCGGCGAGAAAAAACTCCGCTGCTGCTAGATAGCGAGAGTCGCCCAGCAGGTCAGCATACGCAAGCCGGAAGCGGGCCTGCTGATACGCCTTCAATGCGAGCACTCGTCGATTCAACTCCGCGTCGTCAGCCCGAACCTCGCGCTCGATCTGCACCGCCTGAAGATGCTGGAGGATGCGTGTGCCAAGTGGGCTCATTGGCGGCAAGCGTATCAGTGCCGCTAGGGGTTTTCATGATGCCGATCTAGTCGCTTGCCTCTACGGTGCGCGTGGTCAACGATGCAACACTGCCAGGAGCATGAAACGCAGACGTCTTCTCCAACTCGGCTTCGGCGCAGGGCTTGTACTGGCTGTCGCTGGTGGCAGCATCGCCCTGCTGCGGCCGGCACTGGTCGACGGGCGATTGCAGCCGCGAGCACGGCAGGTGTTCCGGGCCGTTGCGCGGGCCGTGCTCGATGGCAGCCTGCCTGGCGACCTGCAAGAGCGTGAGCGCGCGCTCGACGCGCATCTGCAGCGCCTGGAGCGCACGATCGATGCCTTGCCGGCTCATGCGCAAGGCGAACTGTCCACCTTGGTTGCGCTGCTCGGCACTGCCGCGGGTCGGTTGGCGGTCGCGAGCTTGGCCGCCGATTGGCCCGACGCCACTGCTGCCGAGATCGCCTCGGCGTTGCAGGGGATGCGCCTGTCGTCGCTGGCCCTGCGCGTGCAGGCGTACCAGGCGCTGCGCGACCTGACTGCCGCGGCGTACTTTGCGGACCCAAGCGCCTGGAGCTTGCTTGGTTATCCCGGGCCGGTACCGGTCTGACGCTGCGCCGGCGCACCTACGCACATGAGCTCACAACCCGATCCAATCCGTGCGGGCCTCGCCCGCGGCTGGCGTGTACATGGTGGCCCGCACGCCTTGCTGCCGGCGGAACACCATTGCGACGTGGTCATCATCGGCAGCGGGGCCGGAGCGGGCATCTCCGCCGACCTGCTGACGAAGGCGGGGCTCGATGTGCTGATCGTCGAAGAAGGGCCACTGAAGTCCAGCAGCGATTTCCGCCAGCTCGAAAGCGACGCCTATCCCGCCCTCTACCAAGAAAGCGCAGCCCGCAAGACCTCCGACAAGGCCATCAACGTCCTTCAGGGCCGCTGCGTGGGTGGCTCTACCACCGTCAATTGGACCAGTTCGTTCCGCACGCCACCGACCACCCTGGCTTACTGGCAACAGCACTTCGGTTTGTCCGAGATGACGGTGGACGCGCTGGCCCCGTGGTTCGCCGCCGCAGAGAAGCGGCTGAACATCGAGCCGTGGGCAATGGCGCCGAACCAAAACAACGAGCTGTTGCGTCAGGGCGGACAGAAGCTCGGCATTCCTGTGCATGTGATCCGTCGCAACGTCAAGGGCTGCTGGAATCTCGGCTCCTGCGGCATGGGTTGTCCGACGAACGCCAAGCAGTCGATGCTCGTCACCACGGTGCCGGCAGCGCTCGAGCGCGGTGCGCGACTGTGGGTGCAAACCCGCGCGCAGAGCCTGGTGCTGGCCAACGGAAGCGTGCAGGCTCTGCTCTGCCAGCCCTTGCGCGACGACGCGCAGCCCGCCGGCCCCGCCGTAAGGGTGGTTGCCAGGCACTACGTAGTGGCGGGTGGCGCAATCAATTCGCCGGCGTTGCTGTTGCGGTCGGGGGCCCCCGATCCCCATGAGCGACTTGGCCGCCGCACCTTCCTCCATCCGGTCGTGATGTCCGCAGCGCTTCACGAACAGCGCGTCGAAGGGTGGGCCGGTGCGCCGCAAAGCCTGTACACGGACCACTTCCTGGAAATCGCTCCCGTGGACGGGCCGATCGGCTACAAGCTGGAGGCGCCTCCTCTGCACCCCGTGATCTTTGCGTCGTCGATGGTCGGGTTTGGCCGGGACCAGTCGCAACTGCTAAGGCAGTTTCCGAACACGCAGGTGCTGCTGGCGTTGTTGCGCGACGGCTTCCACCCGGATTCGCCTGGCGGGCGGGTGACGCTGCGGGATGACGGCTCGCCCGTGCTGGACTATCCGCTCACCGACTACGTGATGGACGGCGCACGGCGCGCGTTGCTCACCATGGCCGAACTGCAGTTTGCGTCGGGGGCACGGGAAGTGCTGCCCGTGCATGAGATGGCCCAGCCCTATCGTTCATGGCAGCAAGCGCAGCAAGCGATCGCGGCGCTGCCGGTGAAGCCGCTTCTTACCAAGGTGGTGAGCGCGCATGTCATGGGAGGGTGCGCCATGGCTGCCGACGATGGACGCGGCGTTGTGCGGCCCGACGGCGTGCATTGGCAAATCGACAATCTTTCGGTGCACGACGGCTCGCTGTTTCCCACCAGCATTGGCGCCAACCCGCAGCTGTCAATTTACGGGTTGGTGAATCGCTTGAGCACGGCGCTCGCGAAGCGCCTCAGCGGCCACGATGTGACGCTTGCCTGACTGGTCGCGGATGCTGGCCCGCCTGCAGCAGACCCTCACGCTTTGTGTGTTCACGGCCGCGGCCGTATGGGCATGGCTCTGGGTGCGGCACGGCCATGCTGCGTGGGCGACCATTGGCGCGCTGTGCATCGTGTTTGGCTATGCGCTGGTGCTCGGGCTGGAGTTTGTGCTATTGCATGCCGTGCACGGCACCGATCCCACGCCGCGTGCAAGTGCACTGCACTTGCTGCGCGCATGGTGGGGCGAGGTGTGCACGGCCCCGCGCGTCTTCTACTGGCGTCAGCCCTTTCGCAGCGCTGTGCTTCCGGATTTCCTGCCGCCGGCCGCGAGGGGGCGCCGTGGTGTGCTCCTCGTGCACGGGTTCGTCTGCAATCGCGGGCTGTGGAACCCGTGGATGCGACACCTGCGCCAAGCCGGCGTGCCGCACGTGGCCGTGAACATGGAGCCGATCTTCGGATCCATAGACGCCTATTCCCCCATCCTCGACCAGGCCGTACAGCGCCTTGAAGCCACCACCGGCTTAGCGCCGGTGGTCGTCGCTCACAGCATGGGCGGCCTGGCCGCGCGCGCATGGCTCGATGCCGCACAAGCGGACGCGCGTGTGCACCGTGTGGTGACGATCGGCACGCCGCACCAGGGCACCTGGCTGGGCCGCTTCGGGCGCACCCGCAACACCCGCCAAATGCGACAGGGTGGACCGTGGCTGAAGGAACTTGCCCGGCGCGAGCCGCCGGAGCGCTATCGCAGGTTCACTTGCTTCTACAGCCACTGCGACAACATCGTGTTTCCTCCAACCACTGCCACCTTGCCGGGCGCCGACAACCGCCACCTGTCCGGCTGGTCGCACGTGCACCTGGCGTTTCACCCGACGGTGTTGGAGGAAGTTATGCACTGGTTGGCGCCTTCGACGCCAACACCCCGCGGCGCATCTGATCCAGTTCGATGCTCTCGAACAGCGCCTTGAAGTTGCCTTCGCCGAAGCCCTGGTCACCCTTGCGCTGAATGAACTCAAAGAAGATCGGGCCCAGCTGGTTTTCCGAGAAGATCTGCAGCAGCAGTTCCCCCGGTTTACCGTCCACCAAGATCCTGCGCTGCTGCAACTGCGCCACGTTCTCGCCGTGGCCAGGGATGCGCTTGTCGACCAACTCGTAGTACGTATCCGGCGTATCCAGTAGCTTCACTTCATTCGCGCGCAGTGCATCGACGGTCTGCAACAGGTCGCTCGATCCCAGCGCGATGTGCTGGATGCCTTCGCCGCGATACATGTCCAGGTACTCCTGAATCTGCCCTGGCTGGTCGTTGCCCTCCTCGTTGATCGGGATGCGGATCTTGCCGCACGGGCTGGTCATCGCCCGGCTCTTGACCCCGGTGACCTGACCCTCGATGTCGAAGTAGCGGATCTCTCGAAAGTTGAATAGCCGCTCATAGAAGTCCGCCCATTCGCCCATGCGGCCGCGATGCACGTTGTGCGTGAGATGGTCGATGTACGTGAGCGCGTATCCGGTGGGATTGAGTTCGGCGCCGGGCAGCGGCTCGAAGTCGACGTCGTAGAAGCCGATGTTCCCGATCTCGCCTTCCTTGGCGCCGTTCTTGCCGCGCCAGCGGTCGACAAAATAGATGAGAGAGTCACCGATACCTTTGATGGCCGGAATGTTCAACTCGCCCGGGCCAGCCTGATTGGCATAGCCCCATGCGCCGAGGTCCAGCGCGCGCCGATAGGCTTTGGCCGCATCCTGCACCCGGAAGGCGATCGCGCAGATGCTGGGCCCGTGCAGGCGAGCAAAGCGCTGCGCGAACGAATCGGGCTCGGCGTTGACGATGAAATTGATCTCACCTTGCCGGTACAGAGTGACGTTCTTGTGCCGGTGGCGGGCAATCGCCTTGAAGCCCATGCGCTCGAACAACGTGCCCATCGCGGCAGGATCGGGCGCGGCGTACTCGATGAACTCGAAGCCGTCGGTGCCCATCGGGTTGTCCCAGGGGGTGAACTGCATGTGAGGTCCTTGGTCTCGCGTAGTCCGGAAACTGTAGGGGGCGCGGCACGCAATTTTTCTGCGTTTTGCTCAGGCCTCGACCCACACTGCGCCGGAAAGATGCAAGATTCGCCCAATGGAAACTGAATCAGCGCTCGATGCAGTGGATCGGCGCATTCTTCGGGCGCTGCAAGTCGATGGCCGGATCACGTATGACGTGCTCGCCGGGCAGGTCGGGCTCTCGTCGTCTGCGGCGTTGCGAAGGGTGAAGCGGCTTGAGGAGGCCGGGGTGATTGCCGGCTACGTGGCACTGGTGCGTGCCGAGCGCGTGGGTTTCAGCCTCACCGCCTACCTGAATGTGCGGCTAGAAAAGCACACCGAGACCCACAAGCGCAATCCAATGGACTTGTTCCGGGCTGCGGTCCAGACGTGGCCCGAGGTGGTGGAGTGTGCCGCGCTCACCGGCGAGATGGACTTCCTGCTGCGCGTTGTGGTGCAGGACATGGTGCACTACTCGCGGTTCATCATGGAGACGCTGCTCAAGCATCCAAGCGTGCAGGACTGCAAGACCAGCTTCGTGCTGGACCGAGTGAAGAACACCACGGCCGTGCCCGTCTGAGCGCGCCTATTCGTCCAGCTGCTGCACCAGCTTCACCGTCGGTTCGAGGCCGAGATTGAGCAGTTGGGCGATGTCGGCGTAGTCGTCCGGCAGAGCTGGGTTGTCCCATCCGCGTGCACTGTGGCGCGCCAGACGGATCGCCAGCAGCACGTTGCGCACCTGTGGCGACCCGACGTGCCTGTCGTCGCTGATGCGCACGAGAAGCTCCGGCAGTCTCCACGCCCGCATCAGCACCTGTTGAAGTTCGGCCAACTCGACGTTGAGCACCTCTCGCTGCGCAGCTGCCGATCGCAAGGTCGGATCCGTCTGCTGCCGCTCGGCGATTTGCAGGGCCAACTCGGGTGCGTTGCACCACATCAGCATCTCCGCGAAGTCATGCAGCAGCGCTGCCTGGTGGATGACCGCGGCGTCCTGGTCCATTCGGTGTACCGCGAAAGCAAGAGCGAATTTCGCGGCGCGATCCGCGCGGCGCAACACGGCGTGCAGGCCCTCGAGCGCGCCCGGGTGGTCGGCGAGATGCTCCTCCACCGTGGGCTGTGGTCCGAATGCCCGAAAGAAAGGCGGAATACCGAGCATCACCAGTGCGGCCGTGACCGTCTCCGCGTCGGTCACGCGGCGGCTGGACCGGTGCGTCGACACGTACGCCAGCACCTTCAGCGACATGAGCGGGTCGCCGGCGATCGTCTCGCCCAGCAGGTTGGCGTCTACCGCGTCTTCGTTTGCGCGCAGCGCCTCCAGTGTCTGCGCGGTGTCGGCGAGCACGGGGATTTCGGCGCGCATGAAATGTACGGCCCAGGTAGACACATCGCGCAGTGGGCGTTGCAGTGACTGGAGTTGTGGCTGGGCAGGCATGGGACTGCGGGAAGGCGTATCGAGTTATCGGCAGTTCCGGGAGCACCTTGAGCCGGCAGCGAGCTGCTGCCGGCTTGAGGGTTCACAAGCGGGTGACGCCCGGAATCGTCCCGACCAGCTCGCCATCGATGTAGAGCGCACCTTCCGGGGCGCCGGCGTCGCGGTGGATCGCGTGAAACTCGATCACGGCCGGGTGCAACGGCTGCGCCGAAGCGCGCTTGCGCAGGCGGCGCGCCAGCCGGGCGAGCACCCGCCCGGTGCTACGCAAGGCCGCCGCCGCTGCGCGCCGCGCCGCGTGGCTCAGGGGGGACGGCACCTCCGCGCCAATCCAGCTCAAGGTCTTGCTCATCTAAGTCTCCTGTGGGCCCGTCCGCCATGCGACCAGCGGGCCTGGTTGAGATCAGGGGCTGCTCGGTCGCAGCCGGTCCAACTCGGCGCGCAACGTACGGTTGGCACGCTGCCGTTCGCCATGTGCGTCACGCTTGTGAGCACCAGCCCGGCGGAAGCGGGCGGCGACCACGAGCGGGTTGCGCGGCTTAGGACGTGAAATGGCAAAGGTGGTCTTCATCGGGGGGGCTCCTGTGCGGGGCCGGAAATGCAAAACGGCCCGGGGACAATGCCGCCGGGCCGTTCGCACTGCTTGCTACGAGCAAGCGGGGCTTCAGCGTCCCGGGGGCGCGTGTGAAAAACGCAGTGCATTGCGCCGCGCGGCGTTGTCACGCACGACCTGCTCGCCGCGGATGCGGGCGATACAGAGCAGCGTGGCTTTTGCGACGAGAGGCATGAACTGCGCAGGGGAAGTTGAGGGGAAGGGCTCGTCAGTGGTCGTGAGGCTACTGACTTGCGCAAATGATAAACGATTGATTATCTTAGGCAAGCGCCTTTTATCCCTAGAACAAGGGATGGGTGAACCATCAACGTTTGCGCTTCAGGGGGGCGACGCCTGTCTGCGCGCGCTGCCATAGCGAGAGCTCGGCTGAATGCGCCGCAGGCGCCGCGGCAGCAGGGGTCGTCGTCTTCGGTACGACGGGTGCTGATTCCATGGTGGGTACCAGCACCTCGCCAAGCAGATCAAGCAAGCGCGTGCGCGCGCGTTGCGGATGGCGGCGGTAGTACGTCAGCACGAGCCCGACGATGAAGCGCTCGTCGTCGTCCTGCGGGAGCTGACTATCGCTGTCCCCGCTCGGCGATGGCGCCTGTGCCGCCGCTAGCGCTACGCCGGCACCGGGGGCGTGGGGCACGTCCATCCAGCCTGAGGGCTTGTGGCAAAGCTGCTCGAACTGCCGGGCCAGGCGTTCGCCGATCTGCCGCGAGCGGCCCTTGATCTGGCTCCAGTAGCTGGGTTGGATCTGCAGCCGCTCGGCGAATCGCCTCTCGAGCCCGCGCAGCGTGGCGGCGTCAGGGTGTTTGACCGTGTGGCGAACGAACTCATCGAACAGAGAAAGCGCGTTGTCCAGTCGGATCTGGGCCACGTCGCGGGGACCGGCATGCATGGGGGGCGATGATAAATCTTGGTTCATCTCCTGACGAAGGTGGCGACCACTTAGCGAAATGCAAGGCGTAGCCACCCTTGAAACGGCGAGCCGGGGCCCCATTTGGGAGCGCGCGAACAGCACACACTTGTCGACCATCATGCAAAAACAGACCCTGTCCTTCCAGGCCGAGGTGCAGCAAATCCTGCATCTGGTCACCCATTCGCTGTACTCAAACAAAGAAATCTTCCTGCGCGAGTTGGTGTCCAACGCGTCCGATGCCTGCGACAAGCTGCGTTTCGAGGCGTTGAACAACGCGGCGCTGTACGAAAGCCAGCCTGACCTTCAGATCCGCGTCGGCTTCGATCCGCAGGCGCGAACGGTGACGGTGCAGGACAACGGCATCGGCATGAGTGCCGAGGAGGCGGTTGCCCATCTCGGTACGATCGCAAAGAGCGGAACGCGCGAGTTCATGGCCAGGCTCGAGGGCGACCAGAAGAAGGACGCCAACCTGATCGGTCAGTTCGGGGTCGGCTTCTATTCGGCCTTCATCGTTGCCGAGAGGGTGACGGTGGAGTCGCGGCGCGCCGGTCTGAAACCCGAGGAGGCTGTGCGCTGGACCTCCGACGGCAGCGGCCAGTTCGAGGTCGAACCGCTGACCTCGGCGGAACGCGGAACGCGCGTGATCCTCCACTTGCGCGAAGGCGAGGATGAGTTCCTCAAGACCTGGCGCCTGAAGTCGATCATCTCCAAGTACTCGGATCACATCTCATTGCCGATCCTGATGCGCAAGGAGCAATGGGACGCAGACAAGGCCGAGAGCACCCTCACCGACGAATGGGAGACGGTGAACAAGGCGGCCGCCCTGTGGACTCGCCCGAAGAGCGAAATCACCGACGCTCAGTACCAGGAGTTCTACAAGCAGATCAGCTACGACAGCGACCCACCGCTGGCCTATACGCACAACCGGGTGGAGGGCCGCACGGAATACACCCAGCTGCTCTACATCCCGGCGAAGGCGCCCTTCGACCTGTGGAACCGCGACAAGCGCGGGGGCGTGAAGCTGTACGTGAAGCGCGTGTTCATCATGGACGATGCCGAGGCGCTGATGCCGGTGTACCTGCGCTTCGTCAAGGGCGTGATCGACTCCGCCGATTTGCCTCTGAACGTGTCGCGCGAACTGCTGCAGGAAAGCCGCGATGTGAAGGCGATCCGCGAGGGTTCGACGAAGAAGGTGGTGTCGATGCTCGAGGACATCGCCGAGAACCAGAAGGAAAAGTACGCGGCGTTCTGGAAGGAGTTCGGCGCCGTGCTGAAGGAGGGTATCGGCGAGGACCATCAGAACCAGGAGCGACTGGCCAAGCTGCTGCGCTTCGCGTCCACGCATGCCGACGAAGGCGTCTCGTTTCCCGAGTATGTGGGCCGCATGAAGGAAGGGCAGGAGGCGATCTACTACATCACTGCCGACACCGTGGCTGCGGCCAAGCACAGCCCGCAGCTGGAGATCTTCCGCAAGAAGGGCATCGAGGTGCTACTGCTAACCGATCGCGTTGACGAGTGGATGCTGGCCCACCTCTACGAGTTCGAGGGCAAGCCGCTGCAGAGCGTGGCCAAGGGTGCTGTCGATCTGGGAGGGCTGCAGGACGAGGCTGAGAAGCAGAAAGCGGAGCAGGCGGCCGGAGCGATCAAGCCGGTGATCGAGCGGCTGAAGAGTGTGCTCGGCGATCGCGTCAAGGATGTGCGCGTGACGACGCGCCTGGTCGATTCGCCGGCGTGTCTGGTCACCGAGGAAGGCGACATGAGCGCCCATCTGGCGCGCATGCTCAAGCAGGCTGGGCAGCAGGCGCCTTCGGTCAAGCCGATTCTGGAGATCAATGCAGAGCATCCGCTGGTGCGCCGGCTGGACGGCGATCCGCGCTTCGAAGATCTGGCCCAAATCGTGTTTGATCAGGCGTGGTTGGCGGAGGGCGGACACCTGGAGGACCCGGGTGCCTACGTTCAGCGCGTGACGCGTCTGCTGAGCGAGGCGCCCGCCGTGCCGGCGTCCGGTGCCGCATCGCAGCCGGCGCCCTGAGGTTCAGCTCTCACCTTCCGGCGTCTGCAGCATCGCTTCGGTCTGCTCGCGCAGCTGAGTGATCTGCTCCGACCAGTAGGCGGCACTGCCGAACCAAGGGAAGGCTGCGGGGAATGCGGGGTCGCTCCAGCGCTCGGCGAGCCAGGCGCTGTGGTGAATCATGCGCAAGGTTCGCAGAGGCTCGATCAGCCTCAGCTCCCGGCGGTCGAACGGAAGAAAGGTCTCGTAGCCTTCGAGCAGTGCCGCTTGCTGCTGTTGCATCGCGGTGCCCGTGCTGGTGAGCAGCATCCACAGGTCCTGGACGGCCGGGCCCGTGCAGGCGTCGTCGAGGTCGACGAAGTGGGGGCCTTGCCCTTCGCGCCACAGCACGTTGCCGGGGTGGCAATCGCCATGAAGGCGCAGCGTGGCCAGGTCGTCGCCAGCCTCGTCGAACGCCTCGCGCACACGCTCCAGTGCGGCATTGCAGGCGTCGCGCCAGGCAGCGCGTAATTGATGCGGGATGAAGTCGCCGTGCAGCAGCAACTCACGCGGGCGTTCGCCGAATGTCGCGATGTTCAGTGTGCGCCGGTGCCGGAACGGCTTCAGCCTGCCAACCTGATGCAGTCGACCGATAAAGCGGCCGAGCCACATCAATACTTCGGGGTCTTCGAGCTCGGGCGCACGCCCCGCGTGCCGCGCGCTGACGCTGAAGCGATGCAGAACGCCGTCCAGTTGCACATGCGCCAACGTCCGATCGCCTTGCAGCATCAACGGAGGCACTACCGGCACCTCCGCCGCAGCAAGCTCAAGCGCGAAGGCGTGCTCTTCCGCGATCTGGGCGTCACTCCAGCGTGCCGGGCGATAGAACTTTGCGACCACCGCGCGACCGTCCTCCAGGAACACCTGGAACACCCGGTTTTCGTAAGAGTTCAGCTGCAGCACCCGTCCGTCGCCGCGCAGGCCAACGGCATCCAGCGCGTCGAGCACCGCCTGCGGCGTGAGGCCCGCGTAGGGTCCGCTGCTGGGGATCAAGGACAGATCGTCGGCCATCCGCGCATCGTACGCGGGCGGCGCGGGAGGTCAGTGCCGGGTCGAGTTGTGGCGCGGAGCATCCACGACCACGCCGACGATGTCTTCTGGGCTCTCCGGCGATGGGTCGTTGAATTCCCCACGCGGATGTCGCGCGGATGCTGTCGCCGACAGTGGACCGAAGCCGCTGGGGTTGCTGTACTCGCTGCGGCTATCGGGCGAGAAGAAAGAGTCCTGAAAGAAGCCCGAGTCCTGCCACAGCGCGGTGCGCTCGCGTCGACGCGCAGCCACCGTGCTGGAGAGGTTGTCGCGTGCCTGGTGCAGGCTCGGCGCAGGCTGCGGTCCGCGCGCGGCGCCGCTGTGCGGCACCAGCAGCTGAAGCTCAGGAATCGACGGCATGTGGTCGACCGGGCAGCGCAGGTAGCGCACGCGGCAAGCGCCGAGCACCGACTGCTTGATCTGCGTGATGCGGCGCGAATTGCCGCGATCGTGCTCGAGGTCGATGGCGGCGAGTACCCGGCCGTTCGCGCTGCAAATCGCAAACGTGACGTGGATCGAACCCAGCAGGTCATACCAGAAGCGAACCTCCTCCGGATCGTTCGGCTGGCAGAAGCGCACCAGAGGCAGTTTCGACAGCACGATGTGATGCGGCAATGCCTCGCGTAGCTGGCGGTAGACGCGGCGCTCGTCGGTGCTGAAGACGGGGCGCGGCACCAGGTTCCATTCGAGGGGAAGCGGCGGAGGCGGTGCCGGCTTGCGGCGCCGCAAGCCCACGAGCAGCGCCGCCGGCACGAGCAGCGCGACCGCGACGAGCGCGATGATCCAGGGGAGCGTCTGCTGCATCGGCGTGCGGAAGCCTTCAATCAAAGCGCGCGGCGTGCAGAACGCCCGCCCGAGCGACAATTCGTTTCAATTGAGGGATAGTAACGTGCGTCCGCGCATGCCGCATCCCCGGAGCGGGGGCGTATTTCTACTCAGCTTTCCCCAGCGTGCCCCGATTTCCCCAGGTTGGCGCGGAGGTCGGCCACCATTTCCAGCAAGGATCGCATGCGGCGCGCCTGCAACTTGAGCCCGTAATCGAGTTCGGCCGCGCCGTCTTCGATCAGTTCTCCAACGCGGGAGGCGATGTCGTCCGGTGGTAGCTTGAGCACGGCTTCTGATTCGCTGCCCTGTCGGGCCACCACGGCACCTGCGTTGCGCGCGATGCGCAGCATCGCCGCGTTCTCGCTCAAGGCCTGGACAATCAGGGTATCCACGCCTCGGTTGCGGGCGTGCAGCACCGCGTGTTCGAACAGCCGGGCACCATAGCCGCGGCCGCGCGCATGGGGCGATACGGAGACACCGAATTCAGCTCGTGTCGAGGGCTGGCCGCCAGTGTGAAGGTATGCCAAGTGCACCATCGCGATCAGCGCCAACCGGCGATTGAACACGCCGAACACCTCGTCACGCTGGAAGTCAATGCGTTCCACATAGGCGCGGATCTGCTCATCCGACGCTGCATAACCAAAGCGGAGGTAGCGGTCGGTCTCGTTCAGCGCAAGCAAATGGCCCAACACGCGACGACGGTGGCGCTTCGCAAGTGAGCGGATCGGCACCCAGTTGAAAAGACGCTCCGGCGATGCGCCCGAGGTTGGGGCGTGCCGGCTTTGCCCGCGTTGCGGTCGGTACAGGAAATCGCCTGGATAGCCCATAGAAGATAAGCGTTAACCCTAATCCTACCCGGCGCTCCTGTTCCGGAAGGCGCGCGCAAGTAAAGAAGGATAGGCCGACTGCGCTATACTCATCGGCTTTCCCGTCACCGGCAGGGAAGATCACGCCAGAGAGGCCGTCCGTACGAAACGGCACCGATGTGCGTGTTCCGCGTTAGCCACAGCTGATGCGGTTGTGCCGTGAACCGGGTGCTCCGGCACCTCCTCAGAAAGACCCTCATGAAGACCTTCAGCGCCAAGCCGGCCGAGGTGAAGCACGAGTGGTATGTGATTGACGCCACCGACAAGGTGCTCGGACGTGTTGCCAGCGAAGTGGCACTCCGTTTGCGCGGCAAGCACAAGGCCATCTACACGCCTCACGTCGACACCGGCGATTTCATCGTCGTCGTCAATGCGGAGAAGATCCGCGTCACCGGCAACAAGGCCACCGACAAGGTGTACTACCGCCACTCCGGATTTCCTGGCGGCATCTATGCCACCAAGTTCAAGGACATGCAAGCCAAGCATCCCGGCCGCGCGCTCGAGAAGGCGGTGAAGGGCATGCTGCCCAAGGGCCCGCTGGGCTACGCGATGGTGAAGAAGCTGAAGG
>CAMLIZ010000102.1 GCA_946480245.1 uncultured Pseudomonadota bacterium | reverse complement strand
CAGCTGCGCCTGCAAGCGCAACCCGCCGGCGTGCCGGTGCTGCCCGCGTTCCTGCGCCGCCCCACGGCCCCCGGCGCGCAAAGCGCCTGGGTGGTCGGCGTGAGCAATGAGCCCCTCACCACCGAGCGCGACCTGCGCGTGAAGCTGCAGTTCCCCTGGCAACGCGGCCAGCGCCCGAACGCCGGCGGCTTGGCGCACGACGAACGCAGCGCCGACGCGCAAGGCAACGCCCCGGGTGACGAGACCAGCGGCACCTGGGTGCGCGTGGCCCAGCGCGCCGCCGGCGCCAACTGGGGCGCGGTGTTCGTGCCGCGCATCGGCACCGAGGTGCTGGTCGATTTCGTCGAGGGCGACATCGACCGCCCCGTCATCGTGGGCCAGCTGCACAACGGGCAGGACGCACCGCCGTTTGCGGCCGGCGTGGATTCCGGCGTCAACCACCCTGGCGTGATCGACGGCGTGCACAGCCCCACCTTGGACCGCAGCGGCTACAACGAGTGGGCCATCGACAACGCCACCGGCCAGCTGCGCATGCGGCTGCTGTGCAGCTACACGCTCAGCGAGCTCGGCCTGGGGCACCTGATCCAGCAGCAGCGCGCCAGCGCACAGCGCGGCAGTGCGCGCGGTGCCGGCTTCGAGCTGGGCACACAGGGCTGGGGCAGCCTGCGCGCGGCAAAGGGCCTGTTCATCAGCACCACCGCACGCCCGGGCACCTACGGCAGCGCCCACAGCACGCAGATGGATGCCGCCGAGAGCCTGGCGCAGCTGAAGGCCGCGCACGACCTCGGCCAGCGCCTGAGCGAGCCGGCACGCACGCTGAAGGCGCAGGGGCTCACCGCGCACGACGCCAGCGCATCGGTGGCCACGCTGATCAAGAGCCTCGACCCGCAGCAGGACGGCAGGTTCGAGGGCCCGGTCAACGGGCAGGAGGCCCGCAAGGCGGATGCGAAGCGCCAGCTCGGCGACCCGGTGGAGCGCCCCGCCACGGCCACCGTGGTGCTGGACACCCCGAGCACGCTGGCGCAGGTCAGCGAGGCCGGCATCGCCGGGTTTGCGGGGCAGGACAGCGCCTGGATCGCCCAGGGCGACTGGCAGGAGACGGCCGCGCACACCCACAGCCTGGTGGCCGGGCGCACCGCCAGCTGGTACGTGCACGAGCAAGGCATCCAGCTGAAGGCCGCCAACGGCCCGGTCAGCCTGCGCGCCCACACCGACCGCCTGGAGATCCTGGCCGACCAGGCGGTGCAGGTGCTGAGCGTCAACGACGAGATCACGGTGACCGCGGCCACCCGCATCGAGCTCGTCGGCGGCGACAGCAGCATCACGCTCGACGGCGGCGACATCGCCTTCAAGACACCGGGCAGCTTTACGGTGAAGGCGGCGCAGCATGTTTGGGAAGGCGGGGCGAGTGCGCCGGCCGACGTGCCGGCGCTGCCCATCGGCACACTGACGGAGCCGCCGCATCAGATCGAGTTGCACCATCACTACGACGACCTCAGCCCGGTGGCGGGCGCCCCCTACAAGGTGCGCTTCGACGATGGCACGGTGCTCACTGGCGACCTTGACGCGCAAGGCTACAAGCTCCTCACGGGCGTGCCACCAGGCGGCTATATGGTGGAGTTCGGTGAGTCGCCCATGCCCTGGCGGGCGCCGCCACTGCCGCCCGACACCGCTCCCTATCGCAAGCCGGATGTGCAGGCCGAAGGCCGCCGCCTGCTGCTGGCGGGCCGCAGTGGAGAGCAAGCATGAGCGCGGTCGCGGTAGAGAACGGCGTCGACAGCCAGGTCGAGAGCTTCTTCAAGACATTGCTGCTGGGCGACTTCGAAGAGCAGCAGAACACCGCCGCGCAGATCGTCGGCGGGCTGATCTCGCTGATCCCAGTGCTGGACCAAGTACTGGACGCGCGCGACATCAGCGGCGCGCTGTTCAACATCAACAAGCGCGGCGGCTTCGGGCATGCCAGCAGCGATCAATTGGTGAACCTGGGCTTTGCAGCCTTTGGCGCCGTACCGGAGGTGGGCAGCGCGTTCAAGACCGTGTTCAAGCCGCTGTGGAAAGAACGACGCGCCGCCAAGGGCGCAGTGCATGGCGGCCTGGAAGCCGTGGAAGCGCTGCTGGGCATGCGCAAGGGCGGCGCGATCGGCTGGGTGCGCAACGAGTTGCTGGGCAAATGGGCCGCGCGCAGCCAGCAGGCCGTGATGATGGTGGAGGCCGCGCTGGCCTCGTGCGTGCAACTCACCGAGTTCGTGGCCACGGCCAGCGGCTGGCAGGATTGGCTGATCCCCGATCCCGTGCAGGCCTTGGCGAAGGAACTGCTGCCGGGCCTGAAGGCGTTGCAAGGCCAGGTGCAGGCACCGCTGGCACGTGCGAGCGACGAGATCCGCGAGTTCCTGGAAGATCTTCTGGGCGAGCAGGCCGCCGCCGTGGTGATGGCGGTGGGCCAGCACGCCGTGCAGGCCAGTGCCGTGGCCGGCACGCGCAGCCGCTCCGGGCACAACGCGGCAGACTTGCATCCCAAGGGCAGCGTCCCGGCGCGGCAGGCGCCGCAGAAGGTACACCAGCAGCACAAGGCGGAGGCCAGCAAGGGCCAGGGGCCGGTGCATGCCACGATCAAGGCGACGCGCAAGACGTTCGGCGACCTGGCCGCCCGCGAAAAAGGCTTGATCGGCGAGCACGTGGTGGACTACCACGAACTGCAGCGGCTGGGCGGTGCATGGACGCACGACAACCATGCCGGCCAGTGGCGCCCCGAGGCCGTGCGCAAGCTCAACTGCGACAAGCGCCCGGTCAACCTCAGCCTGGCCGACCTGCCCAAGGTGAACCACGCCGGCATCGATGCCGTGTGGGAGCATCACGGGCACTACACGGTCACCGAAGCCAAGGCGAGCGAGAGCATCGCGGTGGCATACGGGTTCGGCAAGTACAAGGTCAAGAAGGGGTGGGTGCCGAAGGTCGAGGGGTTGAACCCGGACCTGGAATTGCTGCACTACCTGCTCATCGATTACGGCGACAAGGGCGGCGGCGGAGCATCGATGATGCAGATGTCGAAGGAGTGGGTTCGTGACCGAGCAGACCGAGAGCACTTGGGCCTGGCCGTGGTGAGCCTTCTGAAGATCGACAAAGCGCTTCGACGCGTTGTCTTGGTCACCTTCGAGTCACAAGGGGCCGTGGATCACGGCATGGCTCTGGCGGATCTGCACATGGGCAAGAGCTCAAATGACCTTCGCGCACATACCGAGCACGGCATCACACGCGAGTGGAATGCGGCGGCGATAGATGCCGTTGCCGCGGCCCGTGAAAAGGCACACGACAGTACAAAGGTGAATCAGAGGGGAACGAGTGTTGCAGAACCGGGGCGTAAGCCAACAAAGAGCAAGAAGCGCGGGAAGTAGCAGCCCTTCTATCAATTCGAACTGGGAAACTCATGGCCGAGGAAGCATTTCGCACAAAGCGCCGTCAGCCGTTCTTGACGGAGAAGTATTTCAAACTCAACGTTCATGCGCTCAACTTCCTGATGCAGGTCTCGCTGGACGCCATAGCACCCAGGAAGGAAGCAGGAGACTTTGATTCGTTTGGCGAAGGCGGCCTCTTCAAGGACAAGCTGAGGCTGGTGCGTCTTCACTACACCGCGGGCGAACCCGTGGACACCCTCAAGCCTCTGTACGCCGACGCGATGAAGTGGTTGGGCGCGTGGCATCTAGCGCACCAAGAATATCGGGCTCATATCAGCAAGGGTGATGCGAAGACCATACGCCTTGACGTGAGCCCCTTGCACTTCGAAGATCTCAGCCACTTCCAACTCGCACTGGACGTCGTCAGCCTCGGCGTGCTGCTCGGCGAAGGCGACGCCGTTCGACATGCTGCGAAGCTGATGGACAGCGCGCGAGGCGGCGACATGCTCTTCGAAGCCATCGTCGAACCCGCGGTGGCTGATCCGCGCGACGTCGAAGAGTTCTTCCATGAGCAGCCCTACGACCCGCTGCTCGACGCGATCTACACGGCCGAGACGCCCGAAGAAGCCAGCGCATTCGTCAAGAAATACCTCGACGGCTGGTACAAGAGTTTCGAGGGGGTTCCTTGGCATGACGGGCACACGGTGGTCACCGAGGAGTACATGGCCTACGAAGGCTATTGGGCATTCGAAGCCGCCGCCGTGTGCGTGATCCACGGCATCGACGACAGCAGCTTTCGCGACCACCTCGTGTATCCGAAGGACCTGGCCGATTGGGCACGCGAGAACCACTCGCTCGACAGAATCCATCCGCATGGCGGCGACGCTGCCCATTCCTGCAAGGGCGGCCGGCCCTGCCCCCATGACGGATGGTGGTTCACCCCGGCGCAGGCCGGCAGCCGCCGCCACTTCAAGGCAGGCGACCTGATGCCGGCGTTCGAAAGCGACTACGGCAAGACCATCTGGCAGTGGGACCAGGACCAGACGTCTCCCGATCGCTAATGCGCCTCTTTTCACCACTCCAGCGTAATCACCCCGTGGCAGCGACAACCCCACTTCACTACACACCCTCCGGCCGCGTCGGCTGGCACGCGCCGCTGAAGGTAGCGGTCTATGGCGGCGTCACGTCAGCACTGCTGGCGCTCGTCTATGCGGCGCTCATTCGTTACAACCCCTTCGTCTATGTGTCGTTCATCGCCACCGCGGTCTTCGGCTGCGCGCTGGGCGTCACCGCAACGCACTCGGCCGAAGCTGGCCTGTCGCGTTCTCGCACCTTCAATTTGATGTGTTCAGCCTGCGCCTGGTTGATCGCACGGCAAAGGCTGATTCTCGTGGTCGCCCGAAGGTGAGCAAGCGCGAGACGCCGGTTGTTGAAAACCGCTATCTCGACCCGGCTCGCTACGCTCGACTCGTTGAACACTTGGTGAGTCGCCGTCCTACCACGACGGACGGGGCGCCGTTGAGCGGCTCACCGGCGCGCTGAGCGGCCGGCCGGGGTGGTCACTCGCCCGCGCCGCGCGCATCCGCCCTCAACACCTCCACCAGCTCCCTCGCGAACGACGGCAGCAACTCCAGGCTGCGCATGCAGATGTGCAGCCGGCGCACGGCCCAGGCGTCTTCCAGCTCCACGAGCCGGATGTCCATCTGCTGCCGGTAGCGCGCGGCCGCTGACGCGGGCAGCACGCCCACCCCCACGCCGGCCTCCACCATGCGGCAGGCCGCTTCGAAGTTGCCCACCTGGATGCGAAGCTTCAGCGTGCGATGCTGCTCGTGCGCGATCTGGTGCAGGAACGAATGGATGGCGCTGGCCTCGTGCAGGCCCACCTGCTCGAAGTCCAGCGTGTCGGCAAAGGGCACGTTCTTGCGTCGTGCGAGCACATGCGTTGCCGGCACCGCCAGCACCAGCCGGTCCTCCCGGTAGGGCAGCACCTCCAGGCCTTCGGTGCGCACGTTGCCGGAAACGATGCCGATGTCGGTCTGCCCCTCGCTGAGTGCGCGCACGATGTCGGTGGACAGGCGCTCGCGCAGATCGATGCTCACGTCCGGATGCGCGGCCAGATAGCGGCGCAGCACCTCGGGCAGGAACTCGGTGATGGCCGTGGTGCTGGCGAACACGCGCAGATGGCCTTTTACGCCCTGCGCGTACTCCTGCAAGTCGCCACGCAGGTGCTCGAGCTGGTTGAGCACCTGGCGCGCGTGATGCAGAAAGGCCTGGCCCGGCGGCGTGAGCGTCACGCCCTGGCTGCTGCGGTACAGCAGCGGCGTGCCGATGCCCTCCTCCAGGTTCTTGATGCGCACGCTGGCCGCCGGCACCGACAGGTGGCAGCGCCCGGCGCCGCCGGTCATGCTGTTGGCCTCGGCGATCGCCACGAACAGGCGCAGGTCGGTCAGGTCCAGGTGCATCGGCCGGATTCTGCACTCGCCCTCGCGCCGGCAAGGGGCACCCCGATCGGCCGATGATGCGGGCCATGCTGCTTTCCATCCTCGACCAATCGGTATCCATCGCCGGCCGCGGCGAAGGCGACGCCATCCGCGACACGCTCAGCCTGGCCGAACGCGCCGAGGCGCTGGGCTATCACCGCTTCTGGTGCAGCGAACACCACAACCTGCCCACCATCGTGGGCAGCGCGCCGGAGATGCTGCTGGCCGCCATCGCCGCCCGAACGCAGCGCATCCGCCTGGGCAGCGCCGGCGTGATGCTGCCGCACTACTCCGCCTTCAAGGTGGCCGAGCAGTTTCGCGTGCTGGAGGCGCTGGCGCCGGGCCGCATCGACCTCGGCGTGGGCCGGGCGCCGGGCAGCGACATGCGCACCGCGCTCGCGCTCAACCCCAATGCGCAGCACGCCGCCGACGCCTTCCCCGAGCAGGTGCGTGACCTGCAGGCCTGGACCGCGCTGCCGCGCCACAAGGGCATCGCCGCCCACCCGCTGGGCCCGCACGCGCCCGAGCTGTGGGTGCTGGGCAGCAGCGACTACGGCGCGCAGCTGGCCGCGCATTTCGGGCTGCCCTATGCCTATGCGTATTTCTTCGTCGATGGCCAGGGCGTGGAGCGCGCGCTGCAGCTGTACCGCAGCCTCTATCAGCCGAGCCAGCGCCACCCCAAGCCACAGGCCACCATCTGCGTGTGGGCGCTGGCGGCCGACACGGCCGCGGAAGCCCAGCACCACGCGCTCAGCCGCGAGCGCTGGCGCCTGGACCGGCAGCGCGGCGTGCTGGGCCCACTGCAGTCGCCCGACGATCTGGCGCCGCATGCCTACACGGCAGCCGAGCAGCCGATCATCGACGCGATGCGCGCCAAGGCCCTCGTAGGCACCGCGCGCAGCGTGGCCGACCAGCTGCGGGCATTGGCCGCCGAGCTGCAGCTCGACGAGCTGGTGATCAACACCTGGGCCTTCGACCCGGCGGTGCGGCGGCGCTCCTACGCGTTGCTCGCGGCGGAGTTCGGGCTGACCTCGCCGTCGGCCTGAGTCAGCAGCGCCTCCAGCTTCTTGGCCGCGCGCGTGCCCTGGTCCTCGTAGTTCACGTTCACCAGCAACTGCAGTTCGATCGCCTCCTCGGCGATGGCTGCGGCGCGCTGCGCCAGGTCGGCCAGCTGGTCGTCCGGGTATTCGTAGTTGAAGCGCTCGGACGACGCGCTCAGCCCCTTGGCATTCCAGGTGTCCGCATTGCGTCCATGCAGGCGCAGGATGGCCAGCGCCGGGTTCGCCACTGCCCACACCGCCGGCACGAAGTTGCCCACGCCCTGCGGCTCGTCCACGATCACGTGCGCCACGCCGAGTTCGCGCTCCCAGGCCAGTGTGCGCTGCGCATGTCGATCGTCCAGCCAGCTGAGGTTGCGAAACTCCACCGCTACCAGGTGCCCCTGCATGCGTTGCACGCAATGCTCCACATGCGCGCGCCACTCGCGCTCGCCACTCACCCAGGGCGCGAACTGGAAGTGCACCGCCTTCAGCTTGCCGCACTCGTGCAGCGGCGCCAGCGCCGCGATGAAGCGGCGCCACAGCTCGTCGCGCAGTTCGGCCGGCACGTCGGCGTAGTACCAGTTCTTGCGGCGGCCCTCGAGCGGCGGCAGGGCCTGCCGGATGTCGGGCGGAAACGCGATCGGCGGCGTTTGGTGCCCGGTGAGCAGGCGAAACGCCTTCACGTTGAAGCGAAAGTTCGCAGGCGTGCGCTCCACCCACAGCCGCGCGTTGGCCGGGTCGGGCATCGCAAAGAAGCTGCTGTCCACCTCCACCAATGGAAACTGCGAAGCGTAGTAGCGCAGGCGTGCCTCGGCAGTACTGCAACCTCGCGGGTAGAAGCGCTTGCACTTGATCAGGGACGCATCGGTCCACGAGCAGGTGCCCACGAAGATGTTGTGACGCCGCCCTACCGGCACCGCGGGTGCGATGTGCTCCATCGCGCGTGCCTCAGCGCGACAGTGCCAGCTTGAGCCCGAAGCCCACCAGCAAGGTGCCGGCCACGCGGTTCATCGCGCGCGTGATGCGCGGGCTGGCGCGCAGCCGGTCGGCCAGGCGATGCGTGAGCAGGGTGACCACCAGCCCGTAGAGGAAGGTCAGCGCGGCGATCGTGGCCGCCATGAACGCAAAGGTGACCAGGCCGCGATGCTGCGCACGGTCCACGAAGAGCGGAAAGAAGGCCATGTAGAACACGATGGCCTTCGGGTTCAGCAAGGTGATCGCCATCGCCTGGCGAAAGTAGTGACCCACGCGAATCTCGATGATCGGCGCGCTGCCCGGCTTGGCAAGGATCATGCGCAAGCCCAGCCACGCCAGATAGCCCGCGCCCAGCCACTGCACCGCGGCGAACAACGTGGGGGCCGCCTGCAACACCGCGGCCACGCCGGCCACCGCCAGCCACATCAGCACCTGGTCACCGGCGATCACGCCCAGCGTGGCGGCCAGCCCGCCGCGGCGGCCGCCCTTGCCGGTGGAAGTGACCAGCGCCAGGTTGCCGGGGCCGGGAATGGCGAGGAACACGATCACGGCGATCACGAAGGCGGGATAGTCGGCAACGCCTAGCATGGTTCAACTCCTCGGGCAGCGAATTGCGGGGCAGGCCGTCCACTGTAGCGGGCTTGCCAAGTGCCGGCAGCCGGGCTGCACTATCCTGCGCGGCATGAACCGACCCAAGCCCTTCGCGATGATCCGCGAGTTCCACCTCGCCGACTGGTTCACGCTGGCCAACGCCTGCTCGGGCGTGGGAGCGCTGTTCTCGGTCATGAGCTACCTGCAGGCGCAGCAGGTGTTCCACCTGTACTTCGCCTGTGCGCTGATCCCGCTGGCGCTGGTGTTCGACGTGCTGGACGGCCGCATCGCGCGCTGGCGCCAGCGCAGCTCGGCCATGGGACGCGAGCTCGACTCGCTGGCCGACGTGATCAGCTTCGGCGTGGCGCCGGCCGCCATCGCCTACGCCTGCGGCATGCAGGGCCTGTACGACCGCATTGCGCTGGTGTTCTTCGTGGCCTGCGGCGTGTCGCGCCTGGCGCGCTACAACGTCACGGCCGAGAAGCTGTCCGAAGGCAGCGGCAAGGTGAAGTACTTCGAGGGCACCCCCATCCCCACCTCGCTGGTGCTGGTGATCGTGCTCGCGGTAGCGGCCTGGCAAGGTGCGCTGGCCGATCAGCTGTGGTTCGGCGCCTACAAGGTAGGCGGCTTCACCTTGCATCCGCTGGTGCTGATGTTCGTGCTCAGTGGCTCGTTGATGGTCAGCCGCATCAAGATCCCCAAGCTGTAGCGCGCCTCAGATCTGCACCCGCGTGCCCAGCTCCACCACGGCGTTGTCGGGCAGGCGGAAGAACGCGGCCACGCTGCCGGCGTTGCGGCTCATGGCGGCGAACATCTTCTCGCGCCACTGCGCCATGCCGTTGCCCCGCGTGGGCACCACCGTCTCGCGGCTGAGGAAGAAGCTGGTCTCGAACGGCGGCACTTTCAGCCCCTGCTGCTCGCACAGCGCCAGCGCGCGCGGCACGTCGGGCGTGTTCATGAAGCCGAAGTTCAGCGTCACGCGCCAGAAACCGCGGCCCAGCGGCTGCACCTGCGCGCGCTCCTCCATGCCCACCCACGGCACCTCGCGGAACACCACGGTGAGGATCAGGTTGCGCTCGTGCAGCACCTGGTTGTGCTTGAGGTTGTGCAGCAGCGCCTGCGGCACGGTGTGCGGGTCGGCCACCGCGTACACCGCGGTGCGTTGCGCCCGCTGCACGAGGGTGGTGTCCAGCGTGGCGACGAACTCGTCCAGCGACACGCCGTCCTTGCGTATCGACGCCAGCAGCAGCTTGCGCCCGCCGGCCCAGGTGCTCATGACCGCAAACAGCAGCAGCCCCGTGACGATGGGGAACCAGCCGCCGTCCACGAACTTCACGGCACAGCTGGCCACCATCAGCGCGTCCACGCACAGGAAGAAGGCGGTGGCGCCCAGCGCCAGCGAGCGCGGCAGCCCCCACCCCTGGCGCACCACGAAATACGTGAGCACCGTCGTGATGAGCATGGTCACCGTCACCGCGATGCCGTAGGCGCCGGCCAGCGCACTCGAGCTGCCGAAGCCAAGCACCGCGCCCACCACGCCCGCCAGCAGCAGCCAGTTCACCGCCGGCAGGTAGATCTGGCCGGCCTCGCGTGCCGAGGTGTAGCGCATGGTCATGCGCGGCAGGAAGCCGAGTTGGATCGCCTGCTTGGTCATCGAGTAGGCCCCCGAGATCACGGCCTGCGACGCGATGATGGCCGCCAGCGTGGCCAGCACGATGGCCGGTGCCACCAGCGGTTGCGGAAACAGGCGGAAGAACGGGTTCGCCAGCGCAGCCGGGTCGCGCATCAGCAGCGCGCCCTGCCCCATGTAGTTGACGGCCAGCGCCGGCAGCACCAGCCCGATCCAGGCCACGCGGATCGGCCGCGCACCGAAGTGCCCCATGTCGGCATACAGCGCCTCGGCACCGGTGATCGCCAGCACGATCGCCCCCACCGCCGCAAACACGCCCCAGCCGCGCTCGAGCAGGAAGTGCGCCGCATGCAGCGGATTCAGCGCGGCCAGGATGGCCGGCTGCTGCGCAATCTGCACCAGCCCGCTGGCAGTGAGCACCGCGAACCACAGGCAGATCACCGGTCCGAAGGCCTTGCCCACCGTGGCGGTGCCCAGCCGCTGCACCACGAACAAGCCCACCAGCACCAGCAGCGATGCCGGCACCACAAATGGCTGCAGCGCCGGCGTGGCCACCTCCAGCCCCTCCATCGCACCCAGCACCGAGATGGCGGGCGTGATCACCCCGTCGCCATAGAACAGCGTGGCGCCGAACAAGCCCAGCACCATCAGCCGGCCGCGCAGCGCCGGCCGGTTGCGCACCGCCTGCGTGGCCAGCGCGGTGAGCGCCAGCGCGCCGCCCTCGCCGCGGTTGTCGGCGCGCAGGATCAGGATCACGTACTTGAAGGTCACCACCAGCATCAGCGCCCAGAAGATCACCGACACCGCGCCGATCAGGTGCTGCGGGTCCAGCGGCACGCCGGTGCCGGGCGAGAACACCTCCTTGATCGTGTACAGCGGGCTGGTGCCGATGTCGCCGTACACCACGCCGATGGCGGCCAGGGTGAGGGCCGGCAGGGCCTGGCGGCGCAGGCCGTCGGGCGGAGGTTGCTGGGGCATGAGCGAGCCCTGAAGTTGCGATGGCCGCCAGCGTGCCGCGTGGGCCATCAGGAACGCATAAGCGCCCTCAGCTGCCGGTCTCGCTGTCGGTCTCGCTGTCGGCCAGGCGATAGCCCACGCCCGGCTCGGTGAGCAGCAGCTGCGGCTCGGCCGGATCGACTTCGAGCTTGGCGCGCAGCTGCCCCATGTACAGGCGCAGGTAGTGCGTGTGCGCCGTGTACTCCGCGCCCCACACGTCGGCCAGCAGCTGGCGGTGCGTGACCACCTGGCCGGCGCTGCGCACCAGGCGCGCCAGCAGCTTGAACTCGGTGGGTGTCAGGTGCACCGGCGCACCGCGCAGCGCCACCTCGTGCGCGGCCAGGTCCACCACCAGCGGGCCGTGCGCGTAGCGCGTCACCGCGGCCTGCACTGCCGTGCCGCGATGGCGCAAGGCCACGCGCATGCGCGCCAGCAGCTCGCCGATGCCGAAAGGCTTGACGAGGTAGTCGTCGGCGCCTTCGTCGAGCAGGCGGATCTTCTGGCCGTCGCTCTCGCGCGCGGAGATCACGATCAGCGGAATCGCATGGCGGCGCCGCAGCGCGGCCAGCAGCGCCTGGCCGTCACCGTCGGGCAGGCCGAGGTCCAGCAGCACGATGTCGGCGGGCCCGCCGGGCCCGGGCAGGTGCTGCAGCAGCGCCAGCCCCTCGGCCAGGCTGGCGGCGGTGACCACCTCGTAGCCTTCCACCGCCAGCGCGTCGCGCAGCAGCGTGCGCAGCTCGCGGTCGTCCTCGACCAGCAGCACGCGCAGGCTCATGGCGCGCTGCCCTCGGCCAAGGGTGCATCGGCAGCCACGGCAGGCGGGTCCAGCGCGGGCAGCCAGCATTCGAAGCTGCTGCCGCCGTGCGAGCGCGGCCGCAGCTTGAGCTCGCCGCCATGCGCGCGCGCGATCGCGCGGCACACCGCCAGGCCCACGCCGGCGCCGCGCTGCGGCTGCGTGCCTCCAGGCGTGCCGCGCTGGAACACCTCGAAGATGCGCTCGCGCAGCGCCGGCTCCACGCCGGGCCCGCGGTCGCGCACCGCAAACACGATGTGCCGGCCCTGACGGCGCACCAGCAGCTCCACCGGCGCCGGCGCCTCGCTGTACTTCAGCGCGTTGTCCACCAGGTTCTCCAGCAGCTGTGCGAGCAGCAGCGCGTCGCAGCGGATCAGCGGCAGATCGGGCTCCAGCCGCGCGCGCACGCGGCGCTGCGGGTCGGCACGGCGCGCGCGGTGCAGGATTGCGCCCACGATCTCCTCGGCCGACTCCCAGTCGATCTGCAGTTGCAGGCCGGGTGCGTCCAGCCGCGCCAGCTGCAAGGTGTTGTCGGTCAGGCGAGCAAGCTGCCGGCTCTCCTGCAGGATGCTATGCGCCAGGCGCTCGCGCTGCGCCGGCGCCAGCCGCTCGCCCTGCTCGCTGAGCGACGACGCCGCGCCCATGATGGCCGCCAGCGGCGTGCGGTAGTCGTGCGAGATGGCCGCCAGCATCGCGTTGCGCATGCCCTGGGCCTGCGCCTGCTCGCGCGCCTGCGCCGCGGCAGCCAGCGTGTGCGCGCGCTGCAGCGCTGCGCCCATCTGGTCGCACAGCGCCTGCGCCTGCGCGCGCAGCTGCGGCTGCGCCAGCTCGGCCTCGGGCAGCGGCAGCATCGCCGCGCCCTGCGCGCTGCGTCCGGCGCGCATGGGCAGGTACCACTCGTGCAGCTCGTCGTAGCGGCCGGTGCCGGGGCCGAAGGCCACCGCCTGCCGCGTGCAGTGCCACAAACCGGCGAGCTGGTCCGCATCGGGCGCGCCGAGCAGGCTGGCCTGCGCAAGATCGTCGGTGGCGGGCAGTGCGGCGCGCAGCAACAGCAGCTGGGGCGGCGCGCCCAGCAGTTCGGCCAGCGCGCGGGCCAGCTCGTCGGCGCGCTGCGCGGGATCGTCGGCGTCGCGCAACACCTCGCCCAGGCGGCGCAGCTGTTCGGCTTGGCGTGCATGCTCGCGCGCGCTGTGCGCCGCCAGCCGCAGCCGCGCCATCAGCACCGCCACGATCCAGCTCACCACCAGCATCGCGGCCAGCAGCAGCGCGTCCTGCCGCACGTCCACCGTGAAGGTGCCGCGCGGCGGCACGAACAGCCAGTTGAACGCCAGCACCGACAGCGTCCCCAGCGCCAGCGACACACCGACCGGCAGCCACGGCGTGGCGATGGCCGAGGTCAGCACCAGCAGCATGGCGAGGTTGGCCAGATCGACATGCGGGTCCAGCCACAGCATGGCCGCCCAGCCGAGCAGCCACACGCCCAAACCGGAGGCGGCCTGCAGTGGAGCCGAGGCGAATGGCGGGCGCGGGCGCTGTGTCATGACCCGCAAGCTAGCAGACGACGCATCAGGATGGCGTAAGCGGCGCACGGCGCCCAGCAAAGTCTAGACTTGGCGCCGCCATGCCCGCCCGTCGCGCGCCGCGCCATCACCATCACGTGTACGTCGTCGAGCTCGACGATCGCGTATGGAACGAGCCGGCCTTCCGCAAGGCCAACCCCGACTACCAGCTCGGCAAGCCCTTCGTGTACGTGGGCATGACGGGGCTGGACCCCGACCTGCGCTTCGACAAGCACAAGGCCGGCATCCAGGCCAACCGCTTCGTCTTCACTTATGGCCTGCGCCTGCTGCCCGCGCTGTACGAGGTGTACAACCCGATGCCTTACGAGGCCGCACGCGAGATGGAGGTGGAGCTGGCGATCGGCCTGCGCGAGGCGGGCTTCGGGGTGTGGCAGGCCTGAGGCCGGCAGTGGAAATCACCCGAGGTGACTTGCCGCTGCGTTGCTGCAGCGGCGCCTCGCCCGCGCGGCACAGCACCGTGACCCCCGCCGCGCCCTGCCGCAGCAGGAAGCGCTGCAGCGCCTCGCGGCCACGTGCCAGCGCGCGATCGGCCTGCGCCCCTGGCTGCGCACTCGTCAGCAGCAGCGTGTGCTCGTTCTGCTGGCGCAGCTGAAACTCGAACAGGCCGGCGTCGTCCTCGAGCACGGTGCTCAACGCCAGCGGCAGCAGCGGCACGGCCAGGCCGTTCGCATCCTGCAGCCACAGCGTGTCGTCGCAGCGGCCCTGCACTTGCAGCACCGGCAATGGCGAGCCGCAGGCGCAGGGTTCGGCCTGCAACGTCACGCGGTCGCCGAGGTCGTAGCGGATCAATGGCTGCACGTGGTTGGCCAGGTTGGTCAGCAGCACGCTGGCACCGGGCTCGCCGGCAGGCACCGCGCGGCCCTGCTCGTCCACCGGCTCCAGGATGGCCCAGTCGCTGTTCAGGTGCAGCTGGCCGCAGCGGCACTCCGACGCCAGCGCCAGGAACTCCGACGCGCCGTAGCTGTTGGTCACCGCGCAGCCGAACGCCTGCTCCACGTGCTGGCGCATCGCGGGCGTGAGCGTTTCGCCGCCGGTCCACACCTGCTGGGGCCGGATGTGCAGGCGGCCTGCCTGCTGCTCGGTGGCCAGCATCACCGCAGCGCTCGGGTAGGTGGCCAGCGTGGTGGGCTGCAGCGCGTTCAGCTCGGCCACCAGCGCCGGCAGCGGCTGCAGGAACGACACGCTGTGCAGCGCCGGCGCCAGCCACGGGTTGAGGCGGCGCAGCCGCTCCACCGACACGGTGCTCGCAAAGTGCCCGCCGGTGGCGCCGACGAACGCAAAGCGCTCGCACAGGCCCAGCGGATCGCAGCAGGCTTGCCATGCCGAGCGCGCGATGCGGCGGTGCGCCTCCAGCGCGTCGTACACCGCCATCGCCGCCGCGTCCTGCACGAACAGGCCCGGCTCGCCGCTGCTGCCCGAGCTCTCCCACACGGTGTAGCGGCCGAGAAACGGATCGCCGATGCACGATGCGTCAGCTACGAAGCGCTGCAAGGCCGGCAGGCGCAACTGCGGGTCGGCCACCCAGTCGCCGAAGCGTTGCATCAGCTCGCGCTTGTGCATCACCGGCAGCGCCTGCAAGGGCAGGCTGCGCAGGTCGCGGCCGGCCAGCAGCGGGCCGTACAGCGGCCCGGCGCAGGCGGCCTGCAGCAGCGCGGTGAGGCGCAGGCGCTGGCGCCGTGCGATGCCGGCTGCGTCGGCGCGCGATGCGGCCATCACGTCGGCGGCCACCATGGCGGCGCGCAAGGGGTCAAACGGCGGCAGCATCGGCGACCAGCGCCTTCAGCTCGGCCTCGTCCAGCGTCTCGCGCTGGATCAGCGCCTGCACACAACGGTCCAGCGTGGCGCGCTGCGCCTGCAGCAGGCTGGTGGCGCGCTGCTGCGCGGCCTCCAGCAGCTGGCGCACGGCGTCGTCGATGCGCTGCGCGGTGTCGGGGCTGGTGCTCGGCGCCGCGGGCCGCACCCCGCCTTCGGCGGGCGCCAGGAAGCCCGGCCGCGCCTCGGCCAGCGCCACCGGGCCGAGCGCGTCGTCCATGCCGTAGCGCAGCACCATGTCGCGCGCGATGTCGGTGGCGCGCGCCAGGTCGTCGGCCGCGCCCGTGGAAGGCTCGCTGAACACCAGCAGCTCCGCCGCGCGGCCGCCCAGCAGCACGGCGATCTTGTCCAGCAGCTCGGTGCGGCGCATCACGTGTCGGTCCTCGGTGGGCCTTTGCAAGGTATAGCCCAAGGCGCCGATGCCGTGGGGCACGATCGACACCTTGTGCACGCGGTCGGTGCCGGGCAACGCCAGCGCCGTGAGCGCATGGCCGAGCTCGTGCGTGGCCACCAGGCGGCGCTCTTCGGGCAGCAGCAGGCCGTTCTTCTTCTCGATGCCGGCCACGATGCGCTCGATGGCCTGCGTGAAATCGCCCAGCGTCACCGACTCGGCCTTGCGCCGCGTGGCCACCAGTGCCGCCTCGTTCACCACGTTGGCCAGGTCGGCGCCGGCAAAGCCCACGGTGATCGCAGCCACCTGGTCCAGATCCACATCGGGCGCCATGCGGATCTTCCGGGCGTGCACCTTCAGGATGGCGGCGCGGCCGTTGCGGTCGGGCCGGTCCACCAGCACCTGGCGGTCGAAGCGGCCGGCGCGCAGCAGCGCCGGGTCCAGGATCTCCGGGCGGTTGGTGGCGGCCAGCAGGATCACGCCCACGCTGGGGTCGAAGCCGTCCAGCTCCACCAGCAGCTGGTTCAGCGTCTGCTCGCGCTCGTCGTGCCCGCCCGACACGGGGAACACGCCGCGCGCCTTGCCCAGCGCGTCCAGCTCGTCGATGAAGATGATGGCCGGCGCATGGCTGCGCGCCTGCTCGAACAGGTCACGCACGCG
>CAMLIZ010000101.1 GCA_946480245.1 uncultured Pseudomonadota bacterium | reverse complement strand
GCGGGCGGATGCGCAGCACCAGGCCCACGTCCTGCCGCTCGATGGTCTGGAACGGGTTGGTCGCGCCGGTGCCGGTGCCGGTGTTGGTGAACGAGCCGGTCACGAAGGGCACGTTCTGGCCCACGACGATCTTGGCCTCCTCGTTGTCCAGTGTCACCAGGTTCGGTGTGGACAGGATGTTGGCCCCGGTGGTCGACTGCAGGGCCCGCGCCAGCGCACCCAGGGTGTAGATGCTGCCCACCTTGTGCGCCACCGCGAAATTCACGCCGTTGAGCGCGGACACTTGATCCGAGCTGACGCCTGCCAGCCCGGTGGTGCCCTGCGCGAGCACCTGGCTGGCCGCGAGGATGTTGTTCAGTCCGCTGCCGAAGTTGGTACCCAGGCCGAGGATGTTGGTGTCGCCCTTGGCGCCCGAGATGGCCTGCCACTGGATGCCGAGCTCGGCGGCCTTGTCGGCATCGACCTCGCAGATCAGGGCCTCCACGTAGACCTGGGCACGACGCGAGTCGAGCTGGTCGATCACCGCGCGCACCTGCTTGTACAGCGGTTCGGGCGCCGTGATGATCAGCGAGTTGGTGGCCGGGTCCGCCTGCACGAAGCCACCGGTGGACGGCTGCGCCGAGGCCGCGAGCGGCGCCGTCGCCGCTGCCGAGCTGGCGCCTGTGCCCGTGCCGGTGTTGCCGCCGCCCACGTTGCTGCTGGTGGCCATCGTCGCGGAGGTGCTCGATCCTCCGCCGAAGCCGCCGCTGCCTGCATTGCCGCCGCCGGCCGAGCTGCCGCCGGCGCTGAAGGCCGCACGCAGCACGGTGGCCAGCTTGGCCGCATCGGCGTTGCGCAGGTAGACCACGTAGATGTTGCCTGCCGGGCCGCCGGCGCCATTGGGGCGGTCGAGCTTGTCGATGATGCCGCGCAGGCTGGCCAGGCGTGCCGGGTTGCCGGCGCGCACGATCAACGCGTTGCTGTGCGGGTCGGCGATCACCGACGCGCTGCCAAGCGACACCACGCCCGGCACGTTGGGCGCGTTCGGCACGCCGCTGCCGCCCTCGGCCAGGCGCTGCACCAGCGGCGCCAGATCGCTGGCCACTGCATGCTGCAGCGGGATCACCTCCACGTCGGTGCTGGTGGGTGTGTCCAGCGCCGCGATGATGCGCGAGATGCGCTGCAGGTTGTCCGCGTAGTCGGTGATCACCAGCGTGTTGTTGCCGGGGTTCGCGTTGATGGTGTTGTTCGGGCTGATCAGCGGGCGCAGCACCGTGACCAGGTTGTTCGCGTTCTCGTAGTTGAGGCGGAACACCTGCGTCACGATCTGGTCGCCGCGCAGGTTGGGTGCGCCCACCTGCACGGTGCCGGCCTGCAGCTTGGCGTCGGCTTCGGGCACCACCTTGAGCAGGCCGGCGTTCTCCACCACGGTGAAGCCGAGGCCGCGCAGCGCGGCCAGGTAGTTGAGGTAGGCCTCGCGGATCGTCAGCGGCTGCTCGCTGTAGACCGTGATGTTGCCGCGCACCCGAGGGTCCACGATGATCGGCCGGTCGAGCATGGCGCTCATCGCGCGCGTCACTGCCTCGATGTCCGCATTCACGAAGTTCAGCGTCACCGGCGCGCGTGAGTTGGCCGCCGGGGCCCTGGCCGCGCGCGTGCCCTGCGCGTACAGCGGCAGGCTGGTGCACAGCATGCAGGCCGCCAGCGCGCTGCAGCTCAGAGAGTGGAGGCGCCTGGACCGGCGTCGCCGTGCGGGCGTGGAGAGGTGGCGCTCGTTCATGGTCATCCGATCGAAATGAGCGACAGCGCGCCCTGGCGCCGTCCGATGATGTTCAGCAGGTTGCTCAGGGCGGCCTCGCTGCCGGGCGCGGCCTTGGCGTCGCCGCGGAAATGCACCTTGCCGGCACCGGCCTCGCCGTTGCCCTCCAGCTGCAGCGGGCCATCGAGCGTGCTCAACGTGATCTGCGTGGGCGTGCCGGCGTCCGGGCTGCCGATCAGCGACAGCCGGTAGCTGCCCAGCGTGTCGAGCGTGGACACGCGCGACGAGGCGCCGAGCAGCAGCACGTCGGCCTGGCCTGCCAGGTGCCAGCGCCCCTGCGCCGACTGCAAGGTGAAGCCGGGCGACGTGAGCTTGAGCACGCCGCCCAGCTGCAGCGTGTTCCATGGCGTGCCCAGGCCGGACAGCCACGCGGCCGGCCACTGCGCGAGCGCACCACCGGCCTGCGCTGCGCTCGGCGGCGGCAAGACGATGGTGGTGCGGCCGAAGCCGGGCTTGATCAGCAGCGTCAGCGTGCCGTTGATGCAGCAGGCCTGGCGCAGCGTCAGCGCGAAGCCGAGACCGCTGGTGCCCAGGCCCCAGGCCATGCGGCCCGGCAGGGCGCTGGCGTCGCGGCTGTCCGGGCCGCCGGTGAGCACGATCACCGCGCTGCCTGACCATACCGTGCCGCGCGCTTCGGTGAGCAGCAGACGCCCGTCCGTGGCCGAGGCGATGCCGCGTGCCAGCCAGGCCGCCGGCGCGAAGGCGACCAGGCCCACGAGCAAGCCCACCAGCACGCCCCAGCCGCCCCAGCGCGAAGCGGCATGGCGGGTGCGCTGCCAGGCCAGTTCGGCCAGCGTGGATTCGGCGAAGCCGGTGCGAGCGAAGCGGGCCTTGCGGCGCGCCGGCAGCCAGGCGGAGACGGTGTCGCGGAAGCTCCTCATGGGTTGCCGCTCCCCAGCGTCACGACGATGGTTCCGTTGAAGCCCTGCGGTCCGCGGCTCAGCTGCGCCTCGATCGGCCGGGCATGCGCTCCGCTGCGCGCCTCGGCCAGCCAGTTGCGCAACTGCTCGGTGGTTGCATTGCTGAGCGTGAGCACCGCGCGGTCGCCCTGCACCGACAGGCGGGCGCGCTCGCCAAGGCGGTCGGTGGCGGCCTTCAGCACGATGGCCGATTGCGCGGCCGACATCGCCGGCGCGTTGCGCAGCTCGCGCCCCTCGGCGGCGAGGTGCTGCATGTGCTGCAGCTGCGCGTCGAGCCGATCGAGCTTGGCCGGCGCCTCGCGCACGGTGCGCCAGGCCGGTTGCACGAACAGGACCCACAGGAGAAACAGCCCGAGCACGGTGCCGCCGACCACGACCAGCCGGCGCTCGCGTGCCGCCATGGCCTGCCAGCGGGCGTAGGCGGTGCTTCGCCAGGCCGACAACTGCGGCGGCAGGGCGAGGCGAGGCGACTGCGTGCTCATGCGGAGCCCTCCCGCGCGCGGCTGAGCGTGAGCCGCCCGCCTTCGTACTCGACCTGCCAGCCGGCGGGCCGCAGCTGGCTGCGGAATTGCGCCACCTGCTCGGGCGTCCAGCCATTGGCCGCCAGCGTCAGGCGGCCGGGCTCGAAGCGCAGGGTTTCCACCGGCGGCCGATCCAACGGCCAGGCCGATGCCGCAGCCTGCAGCAGCACCTCGAGGTCGTTGTCGCCGGCCTTGCCCGCCGCGGCACGCAGGCTTTCGGTCTCGCGTTCCATCTGCGCGGGCGCATCGATGATCGCGCGCACGTTGGGGTAGGTTTCGCGCAGCAGCGACACCATCGCGTGCTGCTTGCCCGTGATGGCGTCGCTCTGGTGCCAGGCCCACAGGTTGAGCCCGAGCACATTCAGCAGCACCAGGCCGGCCAGGCCCCAGCGAACCGGGCGCCAGGCGGGGCTGCGCCAGCGCAGCCAGGCATCGCGCAAGGCACGCGTGCCGCGGTGGCGCGCGGCGAGCTCGAACTGGCGCAGGTTCCACAGCGAGCGCGCTGCCTGCAGCGCGCGTTGTTCGGCCGAGAGCACGAGCAGGGGCGTGCCCAGCCAGCGCTCGGCGGGCGCCGCCACTGCCGGCGTGGCGGTCCAGCGCGCACCCTCGGTCGACTGTGCCGGCAGCAGCGCGCGCGCCAGCGTGCCTTGCAGCCGCAGGCAGGCCACGCCGCTGGCATCGGCCCAGGTGAGCAGGATTTGCTCGGTGGCGCCTCCGTCCGCGCCGCTGCCTTCGGAGAAATGGCCGGTGGGAACGTCGCCCGGCCAGGACGCGGGCACCACGCGCTCCACGCTGCGCCCGCCCTTTTCCAGCTGCGCCAGTTGCGAGGTCAGCCAGGGCCGGTGCACTGCGGCCACCCAGGTGAGCTGGCCCGCGCTGGCTCCGGGTGCCAAGGCCAGGTGCGTGAGGTCGGCATCCTCCAGCAGCGCTTCCTCAAGCACGCCGACCAGCGCGGCGCGCAGGCGCGGACGGGGCGCCTTGGGCAGCGTGATGCGGTGCCAGCCGATGTCGCAATCGGGTAGCACCGCGATCACCGTGTCCGCGCGCGGCAGCAGCGCCGCGGTGGCGCGCCCCTGTGCGCTGACGCTCAGGCCGTCGGGGCTGAGCACGTAGCTGAACTCGCCGCTCGAGGACACTCCCGCCTCCCCGGCGGGGTGCGCGCGCTGGCGCGGCGGGATCAGGACGACAAGCATCGACATAAGCGGGGCAGGCTAGCGCCTTTGGCGTGGAGCGGCAATGACGTCTCGGTGGGGCTCAAGGGCGTGCTGCCGAGATTGTGTGTTGAGCGACGCATTGTGCCGTCGCGGTTTCAGGTGCCGGCCAGCAGGTTGACGCGCTCGCGGCGCAGCACCTGCACGTCGGTGCCGTGCCGCTGCACGAGCGAGCGTTCCTGCAACACCCGGTCGCCCAGCCGCACCTGGCCCTGCACCTCGAAATAGTTGCTGCTGACACCCAGGCGGTGCAGGTCCCAGGTGGCTGCGCTGCCGCCGGGCAACTGTGCCGCGGCATTCTGCACGTCCTTGAAGGGCTCCCGCTGCCGGAATTGCACCAGGCGCTCGGCACTGCCCACGTCCAGGCCGTCCACCACGGCGGCGATCACTTCGCGCGGTGCGGTGTTCACATTGATGCTCTTGGCGCCCGGCGGCAGCAGCGTGACGAAGGGCTGCAGGCGCTTGATGTCTGCCGGATCCACGCCCAGCCAGGCGAGCTCGTCGACGGTGTGCGGTGCCACGGTGGCATTGGCGTCCCCGCTCCAGCTGGCTTGCAGGCCCTCGGCGATGCGCTGTCCGGTGCTGGCCGGCACGCCGCTCAACTCGCACAGCCGCTGCAGTACGGCGACCTCGGAGGCGTCCAGCTTGCCGTCGGCATTGACCAGGTTGCGCAGGTTGTAGCGCGCCTGGGCGTCGGAGATAGCACCGGACAGAAAGGCGTCCAGCCCGCTCTCGTCGTCGGCATTGTTCTTCTTGTCGGCGGCCAGAAAGCTCGACAGCCGCGCCTCGGCCAGCGGCACCGCCCACGGCTCGCCGAGATGGTCGGGCCCGCCGGACTTGGCGTCCTCGCGCAGGATCAGACGTGCCCAGTCGAGCGCGCCGGTGAGGATCCATGCGGACTGCACGCGGGCACGCTCGGCCGCCTCCACCTGCACGCTGCGCCACTGCTGCCACACCATGCCGGCGGCGAGCGTGACGATCAGGGTGAGGATGATCATCGCCAGCAGCAACGCAGCGCCGCGCTGGCAGCGCGCGGGGGAACGCATGGCAATCGCGCGCCTCATTGCGGCACCTGCGGCGCGAGCACGGTGTCGCGCGTGAGCGTGCCTTGCAGCGGCGCGCCGTTGAAGCTGAGCAGCAGGCGCACTCCGGTGGGCAACGCCTGCCGCGCGCCGGCGCTGGCCGCCTGTGCCGGCACAGGCGCCTTGGCGGTGTCGCCGGTCGACTGGCAGTTGCTCCAGGTGCTGCCGCGGAAGCAATAGAGCTGCCAGGAGGTGACGCCGGTGAGCGCGTGCAGCTGGCGCGGTTCGTTGCCGAGCAACTGCTGGCTGCGCATCCAATGGTCCTGCAGGTCGGCCATCCGGGTGACCGGGGGGCTGGCCCAGCGAAGCCACTCGCCGCCACGCAGCGACCACACCACCAACTGCACGCCGCCTTCGGCATGGCGCGTGATGCGCAGCGACGCCCCGTCGAACGAGAAGGTGAGCGGGTCCCCCACGTCGTACAAGGCGCCGAGATCCTGCTCCCACTGCGTGAGCACGGTGTCCAGCCGCAGCGTCTGCTCCATGCGGGCCTGCCCGCTGGTGCGTGCGCGCGCAATGCCGTCCACGCCGCGCCACGCCATGGCGGCCAGCAGCGCCATCACGAACAGCGCCACCAGCACTTCGACGAGCGTGAAGCCGCGGTTCTTCATGGATGCGTGGGCAGCACGGTGGACAGCGTGAGCAGCGGCACGCCGGCGTCGTCGGCCATCAGTGCATCCGCGCGGCGGAAGTTGGGGTTGGGCGTAGGCCGGATCTGCAGCGTGCCCTGGTAGCGCCGCCCCAACTGCTCGCAGGTGAAGGTGAGGTCGCCCACGCCTGGCGTGTTGCGTGCCAGCTTCAGACCCGTGAGCTGGTTGTCCGCACACCATTGCGCGGCGCTCACGTCAGCCAGGCGTTGCGCATTGTTGATGAGCGCGCCTGCGGCCTTGATGCCGGCCGACAGCGCCACGGCCACGATGGCCAGCGCCACCAGCACCTCGATCAGCGTGAAGCCGGCGCCGCGATTGCGCATCAGGACGCCGGGCCGCCGCTGTCGGTGACCACGAAAGGACCGAGCCCGTCGGTGGCCAGCACCAGGCGTTGGTTGTTGAGGCTGAGCACGATGCGCTGCGGCCCGATCGTGGCTTCAGGCCCGAGTTGCACCGCCGGCGCTCCCACCACCTCGGCATGCACGCCCTCGGCGAGCCAGTGTGTAGGCATCTGCACCGATGGCGGCAGGCCGAGGAAGCGGAACTGGTCGCCCTGCGCGCCGGGTTGCGTGTCGGAGAGCGGCTGCCAGCGCACGGTGAGGCCGGACGCGCGAGCTTCTGCGCGCGCAGCATCGAGCAAGGCGGACAAGCGCGCGGCCTCGCGCTCGAGCTGCGTGGCCGACGGGTCGCGGACCGACAGCGCCACCACGCCCGCTGCGATCGCGATCACCGCCACCACCACCATCAGCTCAATCAGCGTGAAGCCGCGGTTGCGCCGCATCACGCGAAGGGGTAAGCGCAGGGCGGCTATTGCCACGACCCGATGTCGGCGTTCTTGCCTTCGCCGCCGGGTTGCCCGTCAGCGCCGAAGCTGAAGACGTCGATCTCGCCCTTCACCCCCGGGTTCAGGTACTGGTAGGGGCGGCCCCAGGGATCGTTGGGGAGCTTGTCGAGGTAGGGCTTCCAGTTCGGAGGAATCGCACCGGACGTGGGCTTGCGCACCAGGGATTCGAGGCCCTGCTCGGCGCTCGGGTAGCGCTGGTTGTCGAGCTTGTAAAGCTTGAGGGCCTGCATCAGGTTGCCGATGTCGGTCTTAGCCGCGGCCATGCGCGCGTCCTCGGCGCGGTCGAGCACGTTGGGCACGATCAGCGCCGCCAGCACGCCGATGATCACGATCACGACCATCAGCTCGATCAGCGTAAAACCACGGGTGCGGCGCAAGCGCGGGAGGGCGAATCTGGACGTCATGAGAGGGCGTGGTTGCCGGTAGGAATGGAGGGGTGCCGATGCCGCTGTGCCGGCCCGGCGCACAGGAGGCTTTGAATCATAATCGCCGGATGGCGGCACGATTGTCAGCATTCTTTGTCTGGGCGGCGCTGGCCGCCAGCGCTGTCTTCTGGGGCTTGCGCCTCGCCAGCGCATCGCCGGTGGCACCCTCGCATACCGTGCCGGTCGGCGAAGCCACCATCGCGCACGCCGATCTCAGCCGCCTGCTGGGCGCCGAGCCTGCACCTGCCGCCGCGGCTGCACCGCCGCCCGAGAGCAGCCGCTTCCGTCTGGTCGGTCTGGCCGCGTCACAGAAGGGCGGGGCGCCGGGAGTGGCCCTGATCTCGATCGACGGCAAGCCCGCTCGCGCATTCCGCGTCGGCGCCACCGTGGACGATCCGCTGGTGTTGCAGGCGGTGGAGCGGCGTGCAGTGGCGCTCGGCCCGAGCGGTGTGGCGCCCACGATCCGACTGGAATTGCCCCCGCTGCCGCCACCTTCCACGGGTTCGCTGCCCGCGGCCACCGCGGATGGCGGCACACCGGCCCCGCGTGCGTTGCCGCCGCCGGTAACCAACGGCCGTCCGCCGGGGCAGGTGGAGCAACCGCAGAATCCGATGTCGATCCGTCCGAACGGCATGCGTCCGGCGCCTCAACCCAATCCGCAGCAGCAGCAGGAGCCGAATGATCAGGCGGCGCAGCAGCAGCCGGAGTTGCCGCCTGTGGAGGCACAACCGCCGGAGCAGATGGCGCAGCCCGGCACGGGGCGCTGACGCGTCAGCCTTCGGGTGCCGGCTCCGGCCGCGCCAGCGGGGCCGGTTCCGAGGCAGAGGCGTTCGGTCGCGACGGCCCCGGATCCTCTCCTTCGGCCACCTCGGTGAGCAGCGCGGCAGCGCAGCGCACCAGCGGCCACGCCAGCGTGGCGCCGGTGCCGTCCACGCTTTCCATGCCGAGCTCGAGCAACGCCGTGGATCGGAACAGGTGCAACGCCTGGTCCAGGCCAAGGTGGCCATGGCTGCGCACGAACATGCAGTAGTCGGTGACAGCCTCGGCGATATGGCTGGCCACCATCAGCGCGGCGCAGGCTGCCATGCCGTCGATGATGATCAGCTGGCGCTTGCCGGCAGCCACCAGCATCACGCCGACCATCATCGCCATCTCGAATCCGCCGAACGCGGCCAGCACTTCCACCGGATCGCTCACGTCCTTGTGGCGGCTTTGCGCACCCTGGGCGACGAGCATCAGGTGCGCCAGCTGGTTCGGATCCATGCGGGGGCCCGAGAGCATCAAGTCACGCACCGGCGCCTCGGCCAGGCGCGACAGTACCAAGGCGGAACTTTCATGCGAGCCCACGCCGATGCCGGCGCAGGCAACGGCGTTGCCGGGCAGCGTGTCGGCGATCTCCATGCCGGCGCGGATGGCCGCGTGCGTTTGCTCCAGGCTCATCGCCATCGCGGCGCGCGCGTTGCGTGTGCCGTGCGCAATCTTGCGCATCAGAAGGCGTTCGCGCGGCACCAGACGGTCGGAGACGCCGGCGTCGATGACCGACAAGTCCATGCCTTGCAGCCGGGCAAACACGGCCATCGGCAACTGGCCGTTCAGCAACTGCTGCACCTGCTCGGCCGTGCTGCGCCGTAACGGGTGGGCCAGACCGTCGACCGCCAGCCCGTGGTCGGACGCGAACACCAGCACCTGCGGGTCGCGCAGGCGCGGCTTCAGGGTGTTCTGCATCAGCCCCAGCCGCACCGCCAGCGGCTCCAACTCGCCCAGGCTGCCCACGGCCTCGCTGCGGCGCTGCAGCTTGTCATGCAGCGCGCGTTCGAGCAGAGGGTTGGACGTGGGCGGAATCAGCGAACGGTGCACGGACATGGTGTCAGGCCAAGCGCGATGCCGGATTGTGCGCGCAAGCCGATCAGCGCAGGAACAGTCGATACACGGGGTTGTCGGTCTCGTCCGTGAACGGGTACCCCAGCGTTGACAGGAATTCGCGCAATGCCTTGCGATCACCGCGCGGCACCTGGATGCCGACCAGGATGCGGCCGTAGTCGGCGCCCTGGTTGCGGTAGTGGAACAGGCTGATGTTCCACTCCGGATGCAGGGACGACAGGAACTTCATCAGTGCGCCCGGGCGCTCGGGGAACTCGAAGCTGTACAGGTGCTCGTCCTCCGCCAGCTCGGAGCGCCCGCCGACCATGTGCCGCACGTGTTGCTTGGCGAGCTCGTTGTCGGTGAGGTTGAGCGTGTCGAAGCCGTGGCGCACGAAGTTGCGCTCCAGCTTGTCGGCTTCGTCCGCGCGCTGGATCGACAGGCCGACGAACACGTGCGCGACGCGTGCGTCCGAGATGCGGTAGTTGAACTCCGTAACGCTGCGCGGGCCGATCAGTTCGCAAAATCGCTTGAAGCTGCCGCGCTCCTCCGGCATGGTCACGGCGAACACCGCCTCCCGCTGCTCACCCACCTCGGCGCGCTCGGCCACGAAACGCAGCCGGTCGAAGTTCATGTTGGCGCCGCAGGTCACCGCCACGAAGGTCTTGCCCTTCAGCTTGTGCGTCTCGACGTACTGCTTCACGGCGGCCACACCCATTGCGCCGGAGGGCTCGAGGATGCTGCGCGTGTCCTGGAACACGTCCTTGATGGCGGCGCACACCGCGTCGGTGTCGACCACCACGAAGTCGTCGACCAGTGTGCGAGTGAGGCGGAAGGTTTCCTCGCCGACGAGCTTTACGGCGGTGCCGTCGGCGAACAGGCCGACGTCGTTCAGCTGCACGCGCTTGCCCGCACGCACGGAGCGCACCATGGCGTCGGAATCGGTGGTTTGCACGCCGATCACCTGGATCTCGGGGCGCACCGCTTTGATGTAGGACGCCACGCCGGAAATCAGCCCGCCGCCGCCGATGGCGCAGAACACGGCGTCGATCGGGCCAGGGTGCTGGCGCAGGATCTCCATGCCGATCGTTCCCTGCCCAGCGATCACGTCCGGATCGTCGAAGGGATGCACGAAGGTGAGGCCGCGTGCCTTCTCGAGCTCCAGTGCGTGCAGGTACGCGTCGCTGTAGCTGTCGCCGTGCAGCACGACTTCGCCACCCAGCGCCAGCACCGCATCGACCTTGACCTTGGGCGTGGTGATTGGCATCACGATCACCGCCTTGCAGTTCAGCCGCCGGGCGGACAGCGCCACACCTTGCGCGTGGTTTCCGGCGGAAGCGCAGATCACTCCGCGTGCCAATTGCTCGGCGCTGAGGTGCGCCATCTTGTTGTAGGCGCCGCGCAGCTTGAAGCTGAAGACGGGCTGGCTGTCCTCACGCTTGAGCAGCACCTGGTTGCCCAGCCGCTTCGACAAGGCCCGCGCCGGATCGAGCGGTGACTCGATCGCCACGTCGTAGACCTTGGCCGTGAGGATCTTGCGCAGGTAGTCGGGATGGGCGCGCGCTGGGCGCCTGGGCGTCTTCGGGGCGCCGGGCATGGGCAGAAGCTCCTCCTTGTGCAGCGCCGCATGATACGCGGCGGCCCTCGGCGCCAGTGCCAAAAGAAAAAGCCCGGGGCGTGAGCCCCGGGCCGAATCCACCATTGGAGGAGGTGGAGGAGACAACCTTCACGTTCGCCATTGCGAACATGGAGCGAAGTCTAGCTGGACGGATGCTGCACTGCAATAACCTTGTTCACGCAAGATCTAGAGGCGGCGCTCGATGCACCGCCTCGGGGCGGTGCACAATTCCGCGACACCGCGTGGTGCGCCGTTGTCTAGACAAGCGAGAAGCGAATGGAGTGCACGATCAACTGGGTGCCGGCGAGCGGCATGACCTTTCTGGCGGAAACCGGCAGCGGACATGTGCTGACGATGGACGGTGCCGCGGATGGCGGTGGCCGCAACCTGGCCCCGCGCCCGATGGAGACGCTGCTCGCAGGGGCTGGTGCGTGCACCGCCTACGACGTGGTGCTGATCCTTCGCAGGGGCCGACATGAGGTGAGCGGATGCCAGGTGAAGGTGCAGGCCGAACGGGCTCCCGCCGATCCGAAGGTGTTCACGCAGTTGCGGCTGCACTTCGTGGTCACCGGGCGAGGTCTGCCGGAAGCGGCCGTGGCCCGTGCGATCGAGCTGTCGCACGAGAAGTACTGCTCCGCAACCATCATGCTTGGCAAGACGGCCGAGATCAGCACGAGCTACGAGATCGTCGAGTGCTGATCGCCTTGTGCGATTCTCAAATGTAGTGCGCGGTGGTGGTCATCACCTTGGCCGCCGCACGCATGGTTGCACGGACCGGGCCCGCCAGCTCGACCGCTCCGGCGCGCTGAGCCGCCACGCCGTGGCGTGCTTCGTCGTCCTTCATCTGGGCCACGATGGCGCGTGAACGCGAGTCCTCTGGCGGCAGTCGATCGAGATGCCCCGCCAGATGCTGCTCGACCTGTCGCTCGGTCTCGACGACGAAGCCGAGGCTCACAGCATCTCCGATGCGTCCGGCAACAAGGCCGATCGTGAACGCACCCACATACCAGAGCGGGTTGAGCCAGCTCGTTCGATCGCCGAGTTCTGCCAGGCGCTGCTCGGTCCACGCCAGATGATCCACCTCTTCGCGCGCGGCGGCACTCATCTGCGCGCGCACCTGCGGCGACCGGCTGGTGAGGGCCTGTGCCTGGTACAGCGCCTGTGCACACACTTCGCCAACATGGTTCACGCGCATCAAGGCGCCCGAAAGCCGACGTGACTGTGCGTCGAGCTCCGTGGTCGGTGCATCGGGAGCCGGGCGCGCAGCGCGCGCGGCGCCAGACAGCGTGCGCAGGGCTGCATCTGCGGCAGACAGCACGGCGTCGACAGAGGGCAGGGCGGGAAGCATGGATCAAGGATAGCGGATGGCGAAGCGCACCGGCCCCGCGAGTCCTCGTTGTTGCCAGACAACAGCCCTTCGGCATTTCGCCCTGATTTCCTTTGCAACCCCCCGACCCTCTGGTGCAATAGCAGCAACTTCCGATGAGGAGGTTGGCCTGATCAGCCCCTTGCCGGGTGAATCCCCGATCGGGACCTCTTGTTCAACCTAGGAGATAGTTGCAATGAAAAAATCTCTGCTCGCTCTCGCAGTGCTCGGCGCGTTCGCAGGTACCGCGATGGCTCAATCGTCGGTGACGCTGTACGGCAAGATTGACGTGGGCGGCGTGTACGACAGCGGCGCTGTTCCCGGTGTGAACCCCACCGGTGCCAAGTCCGTCCGCCTGTCGTCTGGCGTAAGCGGTGGCTCGCGTCTGGGCTTCAAGGGCTCGGAAGACCTGGGTGGCGGTATGCGCGCCAACTTCGTGATGGAAACCGGCTTCTGCGCTGACAGCAACGCTGGCGCCCCGAACTTCTGCACCGGCGGCAACAACTTCATGGGCCGCCAGTCGTGGGTCGGCCTGTCGGGTGGCTTCGGTGCCGTGACCCTGGGTCGTCAGTACACCCCGGCGTTCCTGGTGCTCACCACGGTTGATCCGTTCGGCACCGGTCTGGCTGGCCAGACGACCAACCTGATTGACGCCATGGGTACGTCGGCAGCCAACCCCCGTTGGAACAACGCTGCTGAGTACCAGACCCCGTCGATGGGTGGCTTCCAGGCCACCGTGGGCGTTGGCTTCGGCGAGACGCTGGGCAACTGGAAGGCTGGCCGCGGCGAAGGCTTCAACGCGACCTACTCTGGTGGTCCGATCTACGTCGGCCTGGGCTATCACAAGGTCAACACCGGCACTGGCGCCGATGGCAAGAAGGATTGGCTGATCGGCGGCGTGTATGACGCCAAGGTCGTGAAGATCCACGCCCTGTACGACACCGTGAAGAATGGTTTCGCCACTGCCACCCAGTCGTTTGCTGACGCCTCCGACATGATGGTCGGTGTGTCCGTGCCGATGGGCCAGAGCACCATCCTGGCCAGCTACGTCCGTCACAACGACAAGACCGCTGCCAACCTCGACGCCAGCCAGATCGGCGCGGGCTACTACTACGCGCTGTCCAAGCGCACCAGCCTGTACGGTGCCGTGGCGCGCATCAGCAACAAGAACGGTGCTGGCTATACGGTCGGCAACGCGACCGAAGGTGGCACGGGCAAGGGCGCCGTCAACCTGGGCGTGGTCCACAACTTCTGATCGACGCGCTCCTTCAGGAGCCTGTCTTTCTTGCGCCCGCCGGGTTCGCCCGGCGGGCGTTTTCATTTGTGGCAAGGATTCTGCACTGACTCACTGGGTGTTCCTCCCAATCGAAGCCCTCGCCCTCGCGCCTGATACTCGACAGCCCGCCTCCGCGACGCGATCCAGGGCGGCGCATATCGATGCTGGCTTTCATCTTCCGCCGTCTCGCCCAAGCTGTGCTCGTGATGTTGGCTGTCGCCTTCATTGCGTTCATGCTGTTCCAGTACGTGGGCGATCCTGTGACCAACCTGCTCGGACAGGACGCCACGCCGCAACAACGCCGGCAACTGCGTGCCGACTTGGGGTTGGATCAGTCGTTTCCGGTGCAGTTTGCGCATTTCGTGGGAAACGCGGCTCAAGGAGAGTTCGGTCTCAGCCTGCGCCAGGGCCGGCGCGTATCCGCGCTGCTTGTCGAGAGGCTGCCTGCAACCTTGGAACTTGCGCTGGTCGCTGGTGTGCTCGCGCTGCTCGTCGGCATCCCACTTGGTGTTTATGCCGCGCTGCAGCGCGGTCGGGCGACGGCGCAGTTGGTGATGACGGGTTCGCTGCTCGGAGTTTCCCTGCCGAACTTCCTGATCGGCATCCTGATGATCCTCGTGTTCTCGGTGAACCTAAAGCTGCTACCCAGCTTTGGGCGTGGCGAGGTGGTCGAGCTCGGTGCCTGGCATACCGGGTTGCTCACGCTGGACGGCTGGAAGCATCTCGTGCTGCCAGCCTTCACGCTTTCGTTGTTTCCGATGGCGCTGGTGCTGAGGCTCGTGCGCGCCGAGATGCTGGAGGTGCTGCGCACCGACTACATCAAGTTCGCGCGTGCGCGTGGCCTCACCGACAGAGCTGTGTACTTTGGCCATGCGTTGAAGAACACGCTGGTGCCGGTGATCACGATCATGGGCCTGCAGCTTGGCGGCATCGTGGCGTTCGCGGTGATCACCGAGACGGTGTTCCAGTGGCCCGGCATGGGCCTGCTGTTCATCCAGGCCGTGCAGTTCGCCGACATTCCGGTGATGGCGGCCTACCTGTGCCTGATTGCACTGATCTTCGTGGTGATCAATCTCATCGTGGACCTGTTGTATTTCGCAGTCGATCCGCGCCTGCGCACGACTGCCCGCGCAGGAGGCCAGCGATGAGCGGCAACGCGCGCCTGAGGGATTCGGGCGCCTATCGGCGCTTGAGCGAGTGGCAGGGCGAGCTCACTGCCTTGCGTCGCGACTTGCACGCCCACCCGGAGCTCGGCTTCGAGGAGCACCGCACTTCGGGGCGGGTGGTGGACGCGTTGCGCGCAGCGGGCATCGCCGACGTTCACACGGGCATCGGCAAGACGGGCGTGGTCGCGGTGATCGAAGGCCGGGCGACCAGCAGTGATCGCATGATCGGGTTACGCGCCGACATGGACGCGCTGCCGATGCTGGAGGAGAACGACTTTGCATGGAGGTCGTCGAAACGCGGCCTGATGCACGGCTGCGGGCACGATGGGCACACGGCGATGCTCGTGGGCGCCGCACGCTACCTTGCCGCCACCCGCAACTTCGATGGCCGCGTGGCGTTGATCTTCCAACCCGGTGAAGAAGGGCTTGGCGGCGCGAAGGCGATGATCGACGACGGCCTGTTCGAGCGCTTTCCCGTGCAGTCGATCTTCGCGATGCACAACTGGCCGCAATTGCCGCCGGGGTCGATCGGTGTCAATCCCGGGCCGATGATGGCTGCCGCCGATCGCATCGACATCACCGTGCATGGACGCGGCGGTCACGGCGCGCATCCGTACCTGACGATCGACCCGGTGCTGGTGGCAGCGCACATCATCACTGCGGTGCAAAGCCTGGTGTCACGCAACGTGAACCCACTGGACAGTGCGGTGGTCAGCCTTTGCGCCGTGCAGGCCGGCGACCTGAGCGCGATGAGCGTGATCCCGCGCGAGTGTCGCCTGAGCGGCACGGTGCGAACCTTCCGGCGCGAGGTGCAGGAAATGATCGAGGAACGCCTGGCGCGCCTGGTCGATTCGGTGGCGATGGGCTTCGGAGCCACCGCCACGCTCAATTACCAGCGCTTCTATCCGGCCACGATCAACACGCCTGCCGAGGCGCAGTTTGCCGGAGACGTCGCGGCCAGCCTGGTCGGGGAGGACAAGGTCGTGCGCGACCTGCCACCCAGCATGGGCGCCGAGGATTTCTCGTTCATGCTGCAGATGCGCCCAGGCGCCTACTTGCGGCTCGGGCAGGGCAGCGAAGGCGGGTGCTTCCTGCACAGCAGCCGCTACGACTTCAATGACGAGGTGTTGCCGCTCGGCGCCGCCTTGTTCTCCGCGCTCGTGGAGCGCGCGATGCCGCTGCCTTCCCACAACTGACCTTCAAGGAGACACGATGAACGTCCGCAAGACTCTGCTCGGTGCTGCTCTCACCTTGGCCTTTGCCTGCGCGCAGGCGGTCACGTTGCGGGTGGCGGACGTGGGCGACGTGCAGTCGATGGATCCGCACTCGCTCAACGAGACGCTGCAACTCAGCTTCACCGGCAACGTATACGAGCCGCTGGTGGGTCGCGACAAGAAGATGAACCTGGTGCCGCTGCTGGCCACCAAGTGGACGGCCAAGAGCCCCACCGTGTGGCGCTTCGACCTGCGCAAGGGGGTGAAATTCCATGACGGCACGCCGTTCACCGCCGACGACGTGCTTTTCACGTTCAAGCGCGCGTCGGGCGACGGCTCCGACATGAAGAGCTATTCGGCGTCGGTCAAGGACATCCGCAAGGTCGACGACCACACGGTGGAGATCGAGACCCTCACGCCCAACCCGATCCTGCCCGACCTGCTGACCACGCTCTACATCATGAGCAAGAAGTGGTGCGAGGAGAACAAGGCGGAACGCCCGGTCGATCGTCGCAAGGGCATCGAGAACGCGGCCAGCTTCAAGGCCAACGGCACCGGCCCGTTCCGCCTGAAGGAGCGCCAGCCTTCCACTCGCACGGTGATCGTGCGCAACTTCAGCTACTGGGGCAAGGTGGACGGCAACGTCGACGAGGT
>CAMLIZ010000100.1 GCA_946480245.1 uncultured Pseudomonadota bacterium | reverse complement strand
TGCACCGCTCTCACCGCCTTAGCGCGGAGGGACATAACGTTCGACATGAGCGGCACCTGGAAGCCGGCGCAGCCGGCTGTAAGGTGTCCGCTCGATGGAGGGGTTAGGCCTCTGTGCGCTGAACATTCCACCGCCTTGCGAAGTAGACGGACGAGCCGCACACCCACACAAACCACACGACTGGGACGAACAAGAACGCGTTCCATACCAGCCAGGTCGTGACGGCAAGCGGCAGACGAAGGAAGAATTTCCACCCCGGATATGCGTCGAGCACAACTGGCGCAAGGAACAGCCCAAAGACAGACCAAGGTACTACAAGCACAAGTGTGAGAACCGCCGGGTAGCCCACGATGCGCGCTGCTGCGCTCCAGGTGAACTTGAACCGCTGGCTTAGCCTAGGCCTGCGAAAGAGGGCAACTGCGAACGGAACCACCAGCGGAAGTATCGCCAGCTCAAACCACAGAGCGAAGGCGAGCGGCTCCCTCTGAAACAAGGTGGCGAGCGTATCGCTGACGGGACTCATTGAGGCCTAACGTTCGACATGAGCGGCGGCTTTGGGCTGGCGCAGCCAGCTCAAAGACGTCCGCTCGATGGAGGGGTTAGCGGCCACGCTTCCCTAGGCTTGGCAGGCCGCCTGAAACTGCCCATATTGAAGCGGGCTTCTTTGCTGCCTGAGTGACAGGATCGCGTGCAGACAGAACGCGCTGCAAATGAATTGCATGCGATTCCATGTGCCCTGGCGTGATTGGTTTGCCACAGAGAAAGCACGCCTGACGCAGATGAACGGCATGAAGGCGCGCTGCTTCAACCGACGCCTTCTGTAGGCGAGCAAGCTCTTGCTTCTCGCGAACCAGCATTCGCTTCCGCTTACGCGCAGACTTCGCTGATCGCGCGACGCCTGGCCCCTTTTTCTTTGATTCACTCAGGACGGCCGATTGACGAGCACTGCCCTCTTGAAGATGCGCAATGAGCGGCGCCTCCTCCGGATGCGCCGATGCAATGTGCCGCCCCAGGTATTGCGCCACACCTGGACCTTGACAGACCGGGCACCGAACGATGTTGGACATTGTGGGCGCTAACGTTCGACATGAGCGGCGGCTTTGGGCTGGCGCAGCCAGCTCAAAGACGTCCGCTCGATGGAGGGGTTAGGTCTCGGTTGGGGCATCTGCTAGAGCGTTTGACGTGACTCAATGGGCTCACAGTGAAGCCCCGTTTTTTCTGAGATGAAGTGCGCATAGTATGAAGAGACTTCAACTTGATGCCCTGCAGCGGCGCTCCTGATCGGGAACGACGAGACCACAAGTTGGTAATTCTGCGACTTCTCCTCGCGAATATCGTGCTCGGGCAATGGCGGCCCCAAAAGAGCGAACTGGAACGCCGCGCACTCAGCCACATAGGCCGGGTACTCCTCGAACTTGCCCGTTTGCTCCTCCGTAAACCGAACATTGAGCACGAGCGCAAGTTGAGTTGCGGTGGCTTCAAGTGAGCCCCGGGATTCCACCTCCACAACGCCGTGGATGCTGAGAGCGCGATGCCAAGCCTGCGTCATAGTACGTAGAGACCTAACGTTGGAGTTGAGCGGCAGCTGGCGGCTTGCCGACAGCTGTCCGCTCGGACGACTGGTTAGGTGCTGGGCTGTGCACGCGTGCATTCTGCAGCCGCAGCAAGCGCTCCAACACCCCGATGCGCGGGCCGAAGGCCGGCGCTCGCTGTGCACTCACCACACCGCTACAACCTGCATTGGCACTCGGCCCGAACAATTGCGGCCTTGTATTTGGTCGGCGTCCACGCTGACGTATACCGTGAACAAGCGCTGGTGCGACCTTGCCCACATGCGCACGCGCTGGCGCCGAGGCATTTATGAAGCTCGCGCAAACCGTTCGACTTGCGCTCCTGCTTTTCACAACCCCGGCCAGCGCTTGAACTCGCATTGCTCTCACGCACCTTCTTGCGGAGGCACCTAACGTTCGACATGAGCGGCGGCTTGCCGATGGCGCAGCCAGCGGTAAGACGTCCGCTCGATGGAGGGGTTAGGTGCTCGCCTCACTGATGCTCGCCCTTGAACTTCGGATTCGGCATGTAGCTTCCCTCGACAATGTTCCCTTCTGCATCGACTCGCCACGCGCCCGCGATTGCCTCGGGAGGCACTCGCTCCGCCGGGCTGAACTTGCCCCTAATAGCGTAGACCCACCCGTTTGGATGGCGCTTGGCTTCCTCTCGCATTTCAGGGGTTGGCGCAAGTTTCGACAGATCAAGAGGAGTGGACATTTCTCTGAATTTCGAATGACGGCTCGACCGCACCAAAGGTGAAGTTGAGTTTGGCCAGCGCTTACCGTTGACGGACGGCCCCCCCAAAGGCACCTAACGTTCGACATGAGCGGCGGCTTTGGGCTGGCGCAGCCAGCTCAAAGACGTCCGCTCGATGGAGGGGTTAGGCGCCAAGACCGGCCCCCAACGGTTGGTATTCAGCGAGTTCCGCGAGAAGATTCGATCGGCACTCCGTGACGGTCCCGTAGACCTGCGTCCTGGCGAGAGACAGCTCATCATCGATCATGTCAAACCGGTAGTACGTTTCATCGCCAAGCTCTGCATCCCGTGCGATCTGCATTGCACGCTGAGCGGCGAGTTGCAGGCCCTCTGCTGACTCAGGAACTGCTTGGCGCACCAGGCCGAGTAGCCAGCGGCCGGCAAGCTGCCTGTTCCTCTCGCCAGGTACTGCACTTAGCGCCTCTATGGTGGAGGCCAACCCTTTGCTCCACGCAACCTCAATCATTCCCTCTGGCGGAACTTCTGCGGATGCGATTTCTGTATCCGCCCACGCAACTGCCTGTTCCGGCATGAGAAGACCGATTTGCAGGCCGAGCCGGAAGTATTCGGCGATCGTTGCGAGCGAGGCTGTGGCTGACATGGTGCCTAACGTTCGACATGAGCGGCGCCTGGAAGCGGGCGCAGCCCGCTGTAAGGCGTCCGCTCGATGGAGGGGTTGGGCACCACGAGCGGCATTTTCAACTCACCTTGGCGCGCCACAACCTGAACCCTCCACGGTCTGAACGCCGCGCCAACTTTGCCAGCACTCGCCTCTCGAAGACAAGCCTTCGGTTGAAGGGCTTCTGCCCCAACCCTTGTCCCCTCGAGCAACCGCCGCAGGCCGCAAACGTTTGAACCACCGGCCGTCCGTTGCATGCGGCCCGTGATACGCCTCCCACCGTGCGCCGGCCGCCAGCGGACGGACGGCCCGCTCCAACCGCGATACGTAGCAACCTCGCCATACCGCAAACCTTCGACAGCGAGGCTCGCCGCGCATGCCACCCGACCTGGCCGCTCAGCACCCCCTCGGCACAACGCCGACCGTGCCCTGGTTGCAGTAGCACTACCGCCCAACGAATGGTGCCCAACGTTCGACATGAGCGGCATGACGCGGCGGGCGAAGCCCGCTGTGGCATGTCCGCTCGATGGAGGGGTTAGGCGCCGCGCCACCAGCACTACATTGCCTGACGGACATAGACAGCACGCCCCGCGATTGATGCGACACCGTTAGGCCACGGTTCGGCATTGACCTTAACGTGAACTTCCATTGAAACGGCACGGCCGTAAAGGATCTCGAAGTTCGTAGCAATGTCGTCGATCTCTTCGCGATCGTGAGCGTCCTCGCGTTCGAGTTCGAAGTGAAGGTGCTTTACCTCGCCATCGCACCTCACTGACACAGCCCTCATGTTAGGTGAGATCGCGCCAAGCATTGCCTGTACAAGTGCGAGAACAGCGTCGTTCTCCCTCTGAAGTTGCTCCGCATCGCGCATGTGAAATTGGCGCCTAACGTTTGACATGAGCGGCGGCTTGCCGACGGCGCAGCCGGCGGTAAGACGTCCGCTCGATGGAGGGGTTAGCCGTCACACGCTACACCTCTCGCTTGCCGGCGGCCCGGTACAACTGTGAGCGCTTCACCAGCTTCTTGAAGCCGAGGCGATCATGCAGGTAGTACCGATACGCTTCGACAAACGCCTCTGGTGCGCGCGGATCAACCAGTACGCTGTCCAGAACGCTGCGCGTCTCAATTGGAACAGGGAAACCATTTGCCGCGGTCACATCGAGAGCGCGATGGTTAAAGACCACAGCTCTTGTTTCAGCTTCGTGGTCAAACGCACTTCGCTTCAACCAAAGATGTGCCGATGCTCGCAGGAAGGTGACTTTCTTCTGAGCCTCGAGCTTGACACGTTCCGCTTCTGTCACGTACTCGATCGGGTTGAGATACTTGACATTGCCGATATGAAATCCGATTTCTGTGTCTTTGCTCGCCTTAAGCAAGGCCAAGGTCAACTTCTCCTTAGTTGTTCTAATTCGCACACCAAGCTTGTCGGGGGAGTAGATGCGCCACATAGCATCGGACACCCCTTTGCGGCACCAACACTGCGCGAACAGAGCCTTAGAGAACTCGTTTGTGATGTGCATCTCGTACGGGTCATCCCACGTACTTGGGTGAGCGAAGTACCACTCATCTTGCTCAAGCATCTGCACGAGGCGATCGAAGCTGATGATCCTGTAGAGGAACTGGTCGTCGTTCAGAACGCACTCTCCTGTGACGGCTAACGTTCGACATGAGCGGCGGCTTGCCGATGGCGCAGCCAGCGGTAAGACGTCCGCTCGATGGAGGGGTTGGGCACCAGGAGGCACGTTTTCAACTCACCTGCACACGCCACAACCTGAACCCTCCACCGTTTGAACGCCGCGCCAACTTTGCCAGCACTCGCCTCTCGAAGACAAGCCTTCGGTTGAAGGACTTCCACCCCAACCCTGTTGCCTTCGAGCAACCTGCGCAGGCCGCAAGCCCTTGAACCACAGGCCGGCCGTCGCATGCGGCCCGCGATACGCATCCCACCGTGCGCCGGCCGCCAGCGGACGGACGGCCGGCTCCAGCCGTGATACGCAGCAGCTTCGGCTGCGCGAAAGCCTTCGACAGCGAGAGTCGCTCTGCACGCCACCCGACCTGGCCGCTCAGCACACCCTCAACACGAAGCCAAACGTGCCCTGGCTGCAGTAGCACTACCTCTCGACGAATGGTGCCCAACGTTGGAGTTGAGCGGCGGCTTTTAGCTGGCTGCGCGAGGCATCATGTACCACTGCCTGGTGCAGCCAGCTAAAAGACGTCCGCTCGAACGACGGGTTAGGTGCAAGGCTTGGCATGCGGTGCATTTTCACCCGTGACCAGCGCCCCAACACCTGCAGCACGGGCCGAAGGCCGGTGCTTCGACCGACCTGGCTGCGCAGCACTGGCTTTGCATTTGCCTTGCGCGTCAGCGCATGGCTTGCATTTGCGGCCTCTGCGGACGAAGACCTTGTGCCCTCCGACGGCTGACAAAGCAAGCCAACCGCTCCAATACCACGAAGCGCGCGAGCGCGGCCCTTACCTGCCCCAAGACAAGCCGGGTGAAGGCGAATAGCCGCACCACCTAGCAACCGTTCCAACGCTTCAACGGCTGACAGCGAGATGCGCTCCGCACGCCGCTGCGCCTCTGCATTTGCCTCGCGTTGCATGCCTGCTTCCTCTGACTTCCGTAGGCACCTAACGTTCGACATGAGCGGCGGCTTGCCGACGGCGCAGCCGGCGGTAAGACGTCCGCTCGATGGAGGGGTTAGGCGACTCGGTGCAAAGGCGGCTATACGGCCGCGCACCGGAACTACCTTGAGGGCGAAAGCGAAACGTGAACATGCGGATTGTCTTGGACGATCTCGCCAAAGATCTTGAGATCTGCTGGGGCCAGACATTTCTCGATGGGCACACCACAGAGCTTGAGACGAAATTCCTCTTCTTCGGGCCAGAACAGGTAGTCATTGAAGGCGTCCCAGCTACGGCCGCTCCACTCTCCGCCAACGAGGCGAATGAGACCTTCATTGAACGCATCAACGAAGCCTTCGTACCCTTCGCGCAGATCAACCACGAACTCGCGCATGGATCGCCTAACGTGTTTTCGACGACACAACCATAACCTCATAACACGCCAATAACACCATTCTGACCCCCACACCCTCCCTCCAGCCTGGCCGCCCACTGTCTTCTTGCACCCAGTGTCACGGGCCGATAGACTGTACATCCATACAGCCATAACAAACGGATGAGAAAGTGGACGAGACCGAGAACGGGTTGCCGTCGCGCGCTTCCTTGCTGATCACTCGCTTGGTCGAGCGGGCGCGCTATCTGCACTACAGCATCCGCACTGAGGAGGCGTATGTCTACTGGGTGCGCCAGTTCGTTGCGTGGGCCGGGCGCCATCCGCGGGAGCTGGGGCGGCGCGAGGTCGAGGGGTTCTTGAGTCACCTCGCCAATGAGCGCAAGGTTGCTGCGGCCACGCACCGGCAGGCCTTGAGCGCGCTGCTCTTTCTATACAAGGAGGTGCTGAGCCTCGAGTTGCCCTGGATGAGCGAGATCGGCCGCCCGCATGCGCAGCGGCGCTTGCCCGTGGTATTGACCGTGCCGGAGGTGCAGCGCTTGCTGCTGCAGTTCACGGACCCCGAACTTGCGCTGCTCGCGCGCTTGCTTTACGGCACCGGCATGCGCCTGCTCGAAGGCGTTCGCCTGCGGGTGAAGGATGTGGATTTCGATCGCCGAGTGGTGCTGGTGCGCGACGGCAAGGGCGGCAAGGATCGGGTGGTCATGCTGCCACGTTCGCTCGAGGAGCCGCTGCGCGCGCAGTTGCAGTCGGCGCACGCGCTGTGGGCCGAGGATCGGCGCAACGGCTGCGCCGGCGTGTACCTGCCGCACGCGCTGGCCGCCAAGTACCGGCGTGCCGCGGAGTCGTGGGCATGGCACTGGGTGTTCCCGTCGCGGCACCTGGCGGTCGATCCCCGCAGTGGCGCGGGCGAGCGCCGGCGCCATCACGTGCACGAGAAGCGCTTGCAGCGCGAGCTCAAGGCCGCCGTGCGGCGTGCCGGCATCGCCAAGCCGGCCACCGTGCACACGCTGCGCCATTCGTTCGCCACCCATCTGCTGCAGGCCGGCACCGACATTCGTACCGTGCAGGAGCTGCTCGGCCATGCCGACGTCAGCACCACCATGATCTACACGCACGTGCTCAAGCTGGCCGCCGGCACCACCGCCAGCCCGCTCGACAGCCTCGTCACGCTCGATCCTCCGGCCCTGTCGGCGCCACCGGCCGCGGCCGCCGCGGCACCCGCGGGCTACAAGCGACGCACGGTTCACGACGACCCCGGCCTCGATGCAGACGACGGGCCCGAGCTTCCCCCGCCCGGCCCATGGAGCGTGCGGGAGCCTTGCCCGGCCTACCGCACCGGCCGCCCGCCGACGTTGGTCGCGCCAGGCGTGCTGCTCGCGCGCGTGGCTGGCCCTCTGGCCGCGTAGCGGGGGCCTTTGCAGATGGCCATGGCCGCCAGCGGTGCCCAGGCCTTGCGTCGCCCACCGGGCGCGGGGCCGCCGAACCGTTGGGTGGCGCACCTCGACATGGACGCGTTCTACGCATCGGTGGAGCTGCTGCGCTACCCCGAACTGCGTGGCCTGCCGGTCGTCATCGGCGGTGGCAGCCGGCACCAGCCGCAGCTGCAGCCCGACGGCACGCGCCGCTTCGCCCACCTGCGCGACTACACGGGCCGCGGCGTCATCACCACCGCTACCTACCCGGCGCGTGACCTGGGCGTGCATTCCGGCATGGGCCTGATGAAGGCCGCCGCACTGGCGCCCGACGCGGTGCTGCTGCCCACCGATTTCGACGCCTACCGCCGCTACTCGCGGCTGTTCAAGGCAGCCGTGGCCGAAGTGGCGCCGCAGATCGAGGATCGCGGTATCGACGAGATCTACATCGAGCTCACGCAGCTGCCCGGCGTGCACGACGCGGTGGGGCACGACCCGCTCGGCGGCGTGCGCGCGATCGCACAGGACATCAAGAACAACGTGCGTCGCGCCACGGGCCTGAGCTGCTCGATCGGCGTCACGCCGAACAAGCTGCTCTCCAAGATCGCCTCCGAGCTCGACAAGCCGGACGGGCTCACGATCGTCACGCCCTCTGACCTGCAACGCCACATCTGGCCCTTGCCGGTGCGCCGCATCAACGGCATCGGCCCGAAGGCCAATGCCAAGCTCGCCGACCTGGGCATCCGCACCGTGGGGGAGCTGGCCGCGTGCGAGCGCGGCTGGCTGGTCGAGCGCTTCGGCCGCAGCTACGGCGCGTGGCTGTGGGAGGCCTCACATGGCATCGACGACCGGCCCGTGGTCACGCACAGCGAGCCGGTGTCGATGAGCCGCGAGACCACGTTCGAGCGCGACCTGCACGCGGTGCGTGACCGCAGCACGCTGTCGCGCATCTTTACCGGCCTGTGCGAGGAGCTGGCGCACGACCTGCAACGCAAGGGCTACGCCGGCCGCACCATCGGCATCAAGCTGCGCTTCGACGACTTCAAGACCGTCACGCGCGACCTCACGCTGCCGGAGCCGGTGAACGACCTGCCCGCCATCCGCCGCGCGGCCGGCCAGTGTCTGAAGCGCGTGGATCTCTCGCGCCGGCTGCGCCTGCTGGGCGTGCGCGCCGGCTCGCTGGTGCGTGGCACGGCCGTGCCGCCACTGCAGCAAGTCGCCGGCCCCTCCGCCACCGTCCTGACCGCCCACGAGCCCGATCCCGAGCTGCCGTTGTTCTAGCCGGCACAGCGGGCGGTACAGTGCCCCGATGGCCGACACCCCGCCCGTTCGCCTGCCCTCCATCGACGCGCTGCGCGCGTTCGAGGCTGCCGCACGGCTCGGCACCTTCGAGCGCGCAGCCGACGAACTCGCCATCACGGCCAGCGCCATCGGCAAGCGCGTGGCCAACCTGGAGGAGATGCTCGGCACGGCCTTGCTGGCACGCCAGGCCAAGGCCCTGGTGCTCACCGCCGCCGGCAAGGAGTACCTCGAACAGGTGCGTGCCGCGCTCGCCCTGCTGGCCGCCGTGCCGCTGCACCAGCGCGCCGTGCAGGCACAGCAGCGCCTGCGCGTGCGCGCCACGCCCACGCTGGCGCGCCAGATCCTGGTGCCGCAGCTCGAGTCGTTCACTGCCGCGCATCCGCGCATCGAGCTCGAGATCCTGCTGTCCATTCCCTTCCTCGACGATGGCGCAGGCCCCGAGGTGGACATCGAGGTGCGCACCGGCGACCTGGCGCAGCGCACGCCGCCGGCGCGGCAGCTGATGCACGACGTGGTGCTGCCGATGGCCGCGCCCTCGCTGCTGCAGCGCCTGCCGCCCCTGCGCACGCCGGCCGACCTGCAGCACGCGCCGCTGCTGCGCACCCCGCTCGACCCGTGGCTGCCGTGGTTCCGCGCCGCGGGCCTGGGCTGGCCCGAGCCCGTGCAGGGCCCGAAGCTGGTGGATCTCGGCCTCACGCTGGAGGCTGCGGTGAGCGCGCAGGGCGTGGCGCTCGCGCGGCCCAGCCTCGCGCGGCATTGGCTGGCCACCGGCGCGCTGCAGCCGCTGTTCGGCATCACTGCCGTGCCGCAGCAGCAGTACCTCTTGCTGCAGCACGGCACGTCCGACGCCGCCGGCGCGTTTGCCGCCTGGCTGCAGGCATGTTGCGAGCAGGTGGCCACCGACGCGCTGGCACTGGTGCAGGAACGCCTTTCCGGGGCGGCCTGAAGAAAATTCCGGCCGCCGCCTGCACGCGCTGGCTAGCATGCGCGCACGAACGAGGAGACGATTGATGCCGGTGATCACCACCATCGAAGACCTGCGCGTGCTGGCGCAACGGCGCGTGCCGCGCATGTTCTACGACTACGCCGATTCCGGCTCGTGGACCGAGAGCACGTACCGCGCCAATGAATCGGACTTCCAGCGCATCAAGTTCCGCCAGCGCGTGGCGGTGAACATGGAGGGCCGCAGCCTGCGAACGCACATGGTGGGCCAGGAGGTGGCCATGCCGGTGGCGCTGGCGCCCACCGGCCTCACCGGCATGCAGCACGCCGACGGCGAGATCCTGGCGGCGCGCGCTGCCGAGGCGATGGGCGTGCCGTTCACGCTGTCCACGATGAGCATCTGCTCGATCGAGGACGTGGCCGCGCACACCAAGGCGCCGTTCTGGTTCCAGCTCTACGTGATGCGCGACCGGGACTTCATCGAGCGCCTGATCGACCGCGCCAAAGCCGCGCGCTGCTCGGCGCTGATGCTCACGCTCGACCTGCAGATCCTCGGCCAGCGCCACAAGGATCTGAAGAACGGCCTCTCCGCGCCACCGAAGCCCACGCTGGCCAACATGATCAACCTGTGCACCAAGCCGCGCTGGTGCCTGGGCATGCTGGGCACCAAGCGGCGCCAGTTCGGCAACATCGTGGGCCATGTGAAAGGCGTGGCCGACATGTCGTCGCTGTCAGAGTGGACCGCGCAGCAGTTCGATCCGCGCCTGTCGTGGGCCGACGTGGAGTGGATCAAGCGGCGCTGGGGCGGCAAGCTGATCCTCAAGGGCATCCTCGATGCGGAGGACGCCCGGCTCGCCGCCGACAGCGGCGCCGACGCACTCATCGTCAGCAACCACGGTGGCCGCCAGCTCGACGGCGCGCCATCGTCCATCACCGCGCTGCCGGCCGTCGTGGAAGCCGTGGGCTCGCGCATCGAGGTCTGGCTGGACGGCGGCATCCGCTCCGGCCAGGACGTGCTGAAGGCCGTGGCACTCGGGGCCAAGGGCACGCTGATCGGCCGGCCCTTCCTCTATGGCCTGGGCGCGATGGGCGAAGCCGGCGTGCGCACCGCGCTGCAGATCATCCAGCGCGAGCTCGACCTCACGATGGCGTTCTGCGGGCGCACGAACATCGAGCAGGTGGACAAGAGCATCCTGCTGCCGGGCACGTATCCCACCTGAGCCGCAAGGCTCAGCGCAAGCTGCCCGGAAAGGCGTGCAGGTAGGCCTGCAAGGCCTGCACGGCGTGGCGCACCTTGGCCGGCTGCGCGTCGCGCTGCGGCGTCACCGCCCACACGTCGAGAGGCGCCAGTTGCCAGGCCGGCAGCACACGCACGAGGCGGCCGGCCTGCAGGTCGTCCTCGATGTCCAGCCGGCCCATCACGGCCAGGCCGAGGCCGGCCACGCACATCTGCTGCAGCGACATCTGGTTGTTGCTGGTGATGCGCGTGGGCAGCGGCAACGGTGGCAGCGCGCGCCCGCCGGGCCCGCTCAGTTGCAGCGGCAGCCCGGTGCCGCCCTGCTCGCGCGCCAGGCCCAGCCATTGGTGCGCCGCCAGTTCGTCGGGCTGCTGCGGCGTGCCATGGCGCTGCAGGTAACCGGGTGATGCGCACAACCACAGCTCGAATGCACCCAGCCGGCGCGCCGCCCAGTTCGAATCGGGCAGCCGGCCGAAGCGCACCGCGAGGTCGATGCGCGCGGCGATCAGGTCGATCAGCGCGTCGTCCACCAGCAGGCGCAGCGTGAGCGCCGGATGCGCGCCCAGCAGCCCGGCCAGCGCCGGCGCCAGGTGGCGCGCAAAGCCCACCGGTGCGGCCAGCCGCAGCTCGCCGCTGGGTGCATCGCGCGACTGCGCCAGTGCCGCCTGCGCGCGGCCGGCGGCCTCCACCATCGCCTGGCACTCTCGGTGCACGCGCTCCCCGGCGTCGGTGAGCGTGAGCTTGCGCGTCGAGCGGTGCAGCAAGGTCACGCCCCCGCGCCGCTCCAGCGCGCGCACCTGCTGGCTCACGGCGGAGGTGGACAGGCCGAGCTCGCGCGCCGCCGCGCTCATCGATCGATGCCGCACCACGGCAGCGAACACCGCCATGCGCCTCAGGTCGTCCATGAAGGCCAGCTTAACAAAGTTGTTCGTAAAGGCAGGCTAGTGCGCCGAACGTGAAGCTCCTATCGTCATGGCTCGATTCAGCTACGCAGGACCACCTCATGAAGATCGCCCTCATCGGCTCCACCGGATTCGTCGGCAGCGCGGTGCTGCACGAGTTGCTGCAGCGCGGCCACACGGTCACCGCGCTGGCGCGCGACCCCGCTAAGCTGGCGCCCCGCGAGCGCCTGCAAGTGCAGCGCGCCGACGTGCTCGATGCCGCGCAAGTGGCGCAGGCCGTGGAGGGCCACGATGCCGTGGTCAGCGCCTACAACCCGGGCTGGCAGGCCCCCGAGCTGTACGACACCTTCCTGCGCGGCTCGCAAGCCATCGTCAGCGGCGTCAAGCGCAGCGGCGTGAGGCGGCTGCTGGTGGTGGGCGGCGCGGGCAGCCTGTACGTGGCGCCCGGCGTGCAGCTGGTGGACACGCCCGAATTCGCCAGCCACGTGCCCCCCAATGTGGTGCCGGGCGCGCTGGCCGCACGCGACGCGCTGAACCGCTTGCGCGACGAGAGCTCGCTCGACTGGACCTTCCTGTCGCCGCCCGCAGGCCTGAAGGCCGGCGAGCGCACCGGCCGCTATCGCCTCGGCGAAGACCAGCTGCTGATGGACGGCGCGCAGCCGGCCGGCATCTCGGTGGAGGATCTCGCGGTGGCGCTGGTCGACGAACTGGAGCAGCCGCGCCATGTGCGGCGCCGCTTCACCGTGGCCAGCTGACTCTGCTCAGTCGTAGTCGTAGGGCTCGGCGGCTTCCAGCGCGTCCACGGCCGCCAGCACGATGCGGCCCACGAGGTCGGCATTGATCTCGGCGTTGTTGCGCAGCTTCAGGTGCCGCACGCCCTTGCCGCTGCCTTCGAGCTGCGGGTACATCGGCGCCAGCGCCGCGCCCCTGAAGAGCTGAAGGTTCACGTGGCTCTTGTGCGGCACGATCGCCACCGCGTTCGTGCCCTCGTGCTGGTACACCAGGTTGCCCCAGCGTACGGTGGGATGCAGTGCGGGCGCTGCAGCGGTAACCGCCGCATGCAGTGCCCGCGCCACGGGTCGCTGCTCTTCGGTGAGCATGTCGAACCACGATTCGATCAGGGCGCCGGAGCGCAGGAGGGTTCGCATTCAGAGCTCGCGTGCCTGGAAGGTATCGCAGTCCTGCAGCGTCCCACCCTGCATACCACGACGGAACCATGCCACGCGCTGTGCGCTCGTGCCATGGGTGAAGGAGTCGGGCACCACGGTGCCCTGGGAGCGGCGCTGCAAGGTGTCGTCACCGATCTGCGTGGCGGCGTTCAGCGCTTCGTCGACGTCACTGGTCTCCAGCCAGTGGTGCGCCTGCTCGGCGCGGTTGGCCCACACGCCGGCGAAGCAGTCGGCCTGCAGCTCGGTGCGCACCGAGATCGCGTTGCCTTGGCGCTCGCTGCTGTGCGAGCGCAGCGCGTCCGCCTTTTCTGTGATGCCAAGCAAGGTCTGCACGTGATGCCCCACCTCGTGAGCCACCACATAGGCCTGGGCGAAGTCACCCGGCGCGCCCAGGCGCTGCGACATCACGTCGAAAAAGCCGAGGTCGATGTAGACCTTGCGGTCACGCGGGCAGTAGAACGGGCCCATCGCCGCCTGGCCCTGACCACAAGCCGTGGGCGTGGCACCGCGGAACAGCACCAGCTTGGGCGGCGTGTAGCTCGGCCCGCCACTGGCCGGCAGTAGCCGGCCCCACACGTCTTCGGTGCTCGCCAGCACGGTGGACACGAACGCCGCCTGCTTGTCGTCCGCCGGCGGCGCATGCGCCGGTGCGCTGGCGCCGGTGCCGCCACCGGTGAGCAGCCCCAGCACCGTGAGCGGGTTGATGCCGAAGATCCAGCCGCCCAGCAGCGCCACCACGATGGTGCCGATGCCGATGCTGCGCCCGCCCATGCCGAAGCCCCCGGCACCGCGGCGGTCCTCGACATTGCTGCTTTCGCGTTCCCCTTCCCAGCGCATGGCGTTCAGGCCTGCCCGCAGGGACGATCGTTGGTCATGTGGCCTCCCGGAGATGCCTCTTGCCCATAGGCAAGCGCCGTTCCGGGAGTATTGCCGCTGTCTCGCGTCAATCGGGCAGGTGCTTGCCGCTATCGCGCCGGCCGTCGTCGCAGCGAAGAAACATTCGGTTGCTGCCATGGTGCACGCCGCCGCCGTGCGCCAACTGCCGATCAGCGGGGCGAAGCTGCCCCATTTTTGAGCAGGCCGCTCAGGTCTTCGGCAAGGTGACGCCGCGCTGGCCCTGGTACTTGCCGCCGCGGTCGCGATAGCTGGTCTCGCAGACCTCGTCGCTCTCGAAGAACAGCACCTGCGCGCAGCCCTCGCCAGCGTAGATCTTCGCGGGCAGCGGCGTGGTGTTGCTGAACTCCAGCGTCACGAAGCCCTCCCACTCGGGCTCGAACGGCGTCACGTTCACGATGATCCCGCAGCGCGCGTAGGTGCTCTTGCCCAGGCAGATCGTGAGCACGTTGCGCGGGATGCGGAAGTACTCCACCGTGCGCGCCAGCGCGAAGCTGTTGGGCGGGATGATGCACACGTCACCCTCGAAGTCGACGAAGCTCTTCTCGTCGAAGTTCTTCGGGTCGACCACCGTGGAGTGCACGTTGGTGAAGATCTTGAACTCGCGCGCGCAGCGGATGTCATACCCGTAGCTGGAGGTGCCGTAGCTCACGATCTTGTGGCCGTCTGCCGCGTGGCGCACCTGGCCCGGTTCGAACGGTTCGATCATGGCGTGCGATTCGGCCATGCGGCGGATCCACTTGTCGCTCTTGATGCTCATGCTTCGGCACAGGCTGCGGGGAAAGGCGCGATTGTAGTGAGCGCCCCGGCCGCGCCGCCTTGCATGCAACGCCCACCACCGTGAATCCCGCCATTTGACAGACGCCCGCGCCGTATCACACTAATGCAGCAACACAGCCTTCCCGGAGCCACCATGCGCACCGCCACCGACCTGCTCTGCCAGTACGCGGCCTATCACCGCGACCGCCGCAACATCGCCACCCACTTCTTCGGCGTGCCGATGATCGTGCTGGCCGTGGGGGTGCTGCTGGCGCGGCCCGGCTTCATGCTCGGCGGCTGGACGCTCACGCCGGCGTGGGTGGCCTTTGCATTGGCCGCGCTGTGGTGGCTGAGCCGCGGCACCCCGAGCCTGGGCCTGGCCGTGAGCGCGGCCACCGCGGTGCTGATGCTGGCCGCACAGCGCCTTGCCGGCGGCAGCACCGCCGCCTGGCTGGGCTGGGGCGTCGGCCTGTTCGCGCTCGGATGGGTAATCCAGTTCGTCGGCCACTACTACGAAGGCCGCAAGCCCGCTTTCGTGGACGACCTCACCGGCCTGCTGGTGGGCCCGATGTTCGTGACCGCCGAGGCCATGTTCGCCGCGGGCTGGAACCCCGCGCTGCTGAAGGAGATCGAGCGCCGTGCGGGCGCCCCGATGATGCGCGACCTGGCCAGCCCGCTGACCACCCGCTGAAGCGCCGCAGGCGGCTCAGGTGCCGCTGGACACCGTGATGGTCGGAAACTTGGCCGAATAGTCCTTCGCCGCGGCGGCGATCTTCACCGCCACCCGGCGCGCCACCGCCTTGTAGATGCGCGCCTCCTCGCTGTCGGGCTCGGCCGCCACCGTGGGCTGGCCCGAATCCGCCTGCTCGCGGATCTTCAGCGCCAGCGGTAACGCGCCCAGCACTTCCACCCCGTACTGCGCCGCCATGCGCTCGGCGCCGCCGGCGCCGAAGATGTGTTCGGCGTGACCGCAGTTCGAGCACACGTGCACCGCCATGTTCTCGACGATGCCGAGGATGGGCACGCCCACCTTCTCGAACATCTTCAGTCCGCGCTGGGCATCGAGCAGCGCGATGTCCTGCGGCGTGGTCACGATCACCGCGCCGGTCAGGGGCACGCGCTGGCTCAGGGAGAGCTGGATGTCGCCGGTGCCCGGCGGCATGTCGACCACGAGGTAGTCCAGGTCCTGCCAGTTCGTCTGGCGCAGCAGTTGGTCGAGCGCCTGCGTGGCCATCGGGCCGCGCCAGATCACCGCCTGGTCGCCCTCGACCAGGAAGCCGATCGACATCACCTGCAGGCCGTGGCCGACCAGCGGCTCCATCGTCTTGCCGTCGGCGCTTTCGGGACGGCCCTGCACGCCCAGCATCATCGGCTGGCTGGGGCCGTAGATGTCAGCGTCCAGCACGCCCACGCGCGCACCCTCGGCCGCCAGCGCCAGCGCGAGGTTGGCCGCGGTGGTGCTCTTGCCCACGCCGCCCTTGCCGGAGGCCACCGCGACGATGTTCTTCACGCCCGGCAGCAGCTGCACGCCACGCTGCACCGCATGCGCGACGATCTCGGTGCGCACCTGCACCTCCACCCCGCTCACGCCGGGCACGCCACGCACGGCGGCCGCAGCCAGCTCGCGCAGCGCCGGCCACTGGCTACGTGCCGGATAGCCGAGCACCAACTCGAAGCGCAACACGCCGGCAGAGTCGATCTGCAGCGCACGCACCTGCCTGCCCGCGGCCAGCGACTGGCCGGTGTTGGGATCGACGACGGATTTCAGGGCTTCGAGCAGGGCAGCTTCGGTAGGCATTGCAGTGGGGGATTCGACAGGTGCGGGCCAGTCTAGCGCGCGCCCCATGCCCCTTTGGCGCGCGACCTAGAATCGCCGGTTCCCCCGCCGTACCGCGAGCGCCATGACCCGCAAGCTCTTCGTCACCACTGCCCTGCCCTATGCCAACGGCCCGTTCCACATCGGGCACATGATGGAGTACATCCAGGCCGACATCTGGGTGCGGGCGCAGCGCATGCAGGGTGCCGAGGTGCACTTCGTCTGCGCGGACGACGCCCACGGCGCGCCGATCATGATCGCGGCCGAGAAGGCGGGCAAGACGCCGCAGGCCT
>CAMLIZ010000099.1 GCA_946480245.1 uncultured Pseudomonadota bacterium | reverse complement strand
TCCCGCGCCGGGCTGCAGGTGGTGCTGGCAGACCAGCACACGTTCCCGCGCGACAAGACCTGCGGCGACGGCCTGATCCCCGATGCGCATGCGGCGCTGAAGCGCCTGGGCGTGTTCGACGAGGTGATGCGCCATGCGCAGCCGGCGCGCCATGTGGGCTGCATCGGCCCGCGTGGCGGCCGCGTCGACGTGCCCGGCGCGCTGGCGGTGCTGCCGCGCCGCGTGCTGGACGACATCGTGTGCCGCGCCGCGCAAGCCGCCGGTGCGCGGCTGCTGGCGCCGGCGCGTTTCGAGGCGCCGATCGAAGAGGGCGGGCGCGTGGTGGGCGCGCGCCTGAAGCTGGCCGATGGCGTGCACGAGATCCGCGCGCCCTGGGTGGTGATGGCCACCGGCGCGGTGCCGCAGGCGATGATCGCCGCCGGCCTGTGCGAGCGCCGCACGCCCAGCGGCATCGCGCTGCGCGCCTACGTGAAGAACCCGGCGATGACGGGCCGCATCACCGCGCTCGAGATCGTGTGGCACAAGAAGCTGCGCCCCGGCTACGGCTGGATCTTTCCGTGCGGCGACGGCGTGTTCAACATCGGCGTGGGCATCACGCACAGCCACAAGATCGAGAACGGCCGCGGTGCCATGCAGGACACCAACCTGCGCGAGGTCTTCAAGCAGTTCTGTGAGTTCTACGCGCCGGCGCGCGAGCTGATGGCCGGCGGCCAGATGCAGGGCAAGCTCGAAGGCGCGCCGCTGCGCTGCTCGCTCGATGGCGCACGCTATTCGCGCCCCGGCCTGCTGGCCACCGGCGAGGCGGTGGGCAGCACCTACGCATTCAGCGGCGAAGGCATCGGCAAGGCGCTGGAGACCGGCATGCTGGCTGCCGAAGCGCTGCTGCGCGGGCGCGAGCAGCACAGCGACGAGGCTGCGGTGCGCGCCGACTACGAGGCCCGCCTGCTGGCGCTGAAGCCGCGCTTCGAGCTCTACGAACGTGCGAACCGCGTCAACGCCCACCCCTGGCTCGCCGACCTGCTGATCTGGCGCGCCAAGAAGAGCGCGCGCCTGCTGCGCCGCATGAGCGGCGTGCTGGAGGAGACCAGCAACCCCGGCCACCTGGTGAGCGTGAAGGGCATCACCCGGCTGTTCCTGGAGTAGCCGCCGCGGTGCTCGTGACCAGCAGGTGCACGAACTGAAGCTTCGCCACCGCCGGGCGCGGCAGCACGAAGGGATAGAAGTCGGGCTGGCCCATGCTGCGCGACAGCTCGTTGAGCACCGCGGTCAGCGCGACCCAGGTGTTCAGGAACGCGAGGAAATCGGCTCCGCCCGCATCGTCGCTGCGCCACAACGCATCCAGGCCCCACGGCTCGGTGCGCATCTCCACGTTCTCGGCCTGCAGCCCGAAGCTGGTGGCGGTGTCGAGCGTGTCGCGCATGTGCAGGTAGTGGGCCCAGGTCTCGGCCCAGTCCTCCCACGGATGGCAGCTGGCGTAGGCGCTGACGAAGCGCTGTGCCCAGTCGGGCGGCGGGCCGTGCTCGTAGTTGGCCTGCAGCGCGGCGGCGTAGTCCTGCTGCTCGTTGCCGAACAGCGCGCGAAAGCCCTGCAGCCACGCGGTGCCGTTGACCAGCCGCTCCCAGTAGTAGTGGCCCACCTCATGGCGCAGATGGCCCAGCAGCGTGCGGTAGGGCTCGCGCAGTTGCGCGCGCAGCTGCTCGCGCCGCGCGTCGTCGGCCTCTTCGATGTTCAGCGTGATCACGCCATCGGCATGGCCGGTGATCACCGGCATGCCGGGCATCGGCCGCAGGAAGTCGAAGGCGAGGCCGCGCTGCAGGTCCTCGCTCACCTTCGAGCGCACCGGCAGGCCGAGCGCGATCAGGTGCGACACCAACCGGCGCTTGGCGGCCTCGACGCTGGCCCACAGCTCCCCGTTCTCCGGCACCGACAGGTCCGGGATCATGCGGTTCAGGCGGCAGGCGCGGCACAGCGTCTGCGACTCGTCGGCATGCAGCAGCCAGTTGCAGCCGGCTGGTGAATCGAAGTTGGCGCAGCGGCGGTAGCGCGGCGCATCGGGCGCGGCACTCCACGCCTGCCACAGCCCGGCTTCAGGGGCATGGCGCAGCGGCAGCAGCTGTGCCAGCTCGGGCGCGTAGCCGAGTGCCGTACCGCAGACCAGGCACTGGCTGTTGCGGAAGAACACCGGCCGCCCGCAGCGGCAGCGAAAGGCGCGCGGCGTGGTCGGCGCAGGCGGGAAGCGGTTTTCGATCGTGCTGGCCATCGGGCAGTCTAGACTGATCGGCATGTGCCAGCTGCTCGGCATGAATGCCAACACGCCGACCGACGTGATGTTCAGCTTCACCGGTCTGGCCCAGCGTGCGCACGAGCACAAGGACGGCTTCGGCATCGCGTTCTTCGAGGGCAAGGGCCTGCGCCTGTTCGTCGACCACGAGAGCGCGCGCGAGTCGGCCATCGCCGAGCTGGTCAAGCACTACCCGATCAAGAGCGGCAACGTGATCGCGCACATCCGCAAGGCCACGCAGGGCCGCACCGCGCTGGAGAACTGCCATCCGTTCCTGCGCGAGCTGTGGGGGCGCTACTGGGTGTTCGCCCACAACGGGGACCTGAAGGGTTTTGCGCCGCGCCTGCATGCCGCGTTCCGGCCGGTGGGCGACACCGACAGCGAGCGCGCGTTCTGCTGGCTGATGCAGGAGCTGGCCAAATCCCACGCCACCGTGCCCAGCGTGCGCGAGCTCACCACCACCTTGCGCGAGCTGGTGCCGCAACTGGCGCGCCACGGCACTTTCAACCTGCTGCTGAGCAACGGCCAGGCGCTGTGGGCGCATTGCTCCACCCGGCTGCAGTACCTCGTGCGCCAGCATCCGTTTCGCGCCGCGCGGCTGCAGGACGAAGACCTGAGTGTCGATTTCGCGCAGCTCACCACGCCGACCGACCGCGTGAGCGTGATCGCCACCGAGCCGCTCACTGCCGACGAGCCCTGGACGGCGTTTGCCGGCGGCGAGCTGAAGGTGTTCGTCGACGGGGCGCCGGCGCCGTTTTGAGCGGCGCCGTGCCGCGCGCGTAACGTCGGCGAGACGCCGTTTTCCGCCATCGATCCGCCGCAGCCGCCAGGCGCCGCATGGCTGCGCCGCGTCGTCGGGGCCGCTCCTACACTGCGCGCCATGCCTGCCCCCTCGCTCTCGATCCGGTTGCAGCGCTGGCTGCTGCGGCGCGCCGAACGCGGCCATGCCGAGCTGCCGCCCGATGCCCGCACGCAGGCCCAGATCATCGATCGCTTCCTGTTCAGCGCGAAGGGCCTGTGGGCCTGGCTGGCGCTGCTGGTGGCGATGGTGGCCAACACGATCGGGCTGCTGGCGGCCGGCTTCGAGCCCTGGCTGGCCCTGCTGGTGACGCTGCTCTTCTTCGCCGGGCTCGCCAAGGCCGCGCGCGGCGCGTGGCTGCGGCCGGAGCGCTTCAACGGGCGGCGCCTGTGGCGCCTGGCCTGGCTGATGATGATCGCCAGCTACACCGGGGCCATCGCGTCCGTGATCGGCTTGCACCACGATCCCCTGCAGCAGTGGGACGCCGAGCGCGTGCTGCAGGTGCTGTGGCGCGCGACGCCCTTGCAGCTGGTGGTGGGGCTGGGCGTGCTGCTGACGCTGTGGCTCACCGCCACCGCGCGTCGCCTGCAGAGCCAGCGCGCGCTGGTGCGGCTGCAGCTGGTGCAGGAGCGCGACGCGGCGGCGCGCCAGGCCAGCGAAGCGCAGCTGCGCCTGTTGCGCGCGCAGATCCAGCCGCACTTCATCTTCAATACGTTGTCTGCGGTGCAGCACTGGGTGGACACGCGGGACGCCCGCGCCAGCGGCCTGCTGCGCGAGCTCACCGCGTTCCTGCGCGGCTCGACCGAGCTGTTGAGCCGCCCCGAGGTGACGCTGCGCGAAGAGGCCGAGCTGTTGCGCCACTACCTCGGCATCGTGCAGGCGCGCCTGGGCGATCGGCTGCGCTTCACGCTCCAGTTCGACGATGCCGCGCTGGCGCAGGTGCTGCCCGCGGGCCTGCTGATTACGTTGGCCGAGAACGCGGTGGAGCACGGCATCGCGGCGGCGCTGCATGGCGGTGTGCTCGCGGTGAGCGCGCAGGTGCGCGCCGGCGCGTTCGAGCTCGTGCTGCACAACACCGGCGCGCCGCTGGCCCCCGACTGGCGCGACGGCGTCGGCCTGGCCAACACGCGCGAGCGCCTGCGCCACGCGTTCGGCGCGCGCGCCGTGCTGCACCTGGGCGCGCGGGTCGACGGCACCGAGGCTCGTGTGCAGATCCAACCCTCCACTCCCAACACACCATGAACCCCACTGCCCTGATCGCCGACGACGAAGAGGCGCCGCGCGCCCAGCTGCAGCAGGCGCTGCAGCAGGCCTGGCCGGCGCTGCGCATCGTGGCCGCGGCCGCCAACGGTGCCGACGCCTGGGACGCGTTCCTGGAGCACGAGCCGCAGGTGTGTTTCCTCGACGTGCGCATGCCCGGCCTGTCGGGGCTGGAGGTGGCCGGGCGCATCGCCGGCCGCGCCCACGTGGTGTTCGTCACCGCGCACGGCGACCATGCGCTGGCCGCGTTCGACACCGGGGCGGTGGACTACGTGCTCAAGCCGGTGGACGCGCCGCGCCTCGCGCAGGCCGTGCAGCGCGTGCACAGCCGGCTGGGCACCGCGCCCGTGGATTTGCAGGCGCTGCTGCAGCAGCTGGGTGCCGGCGTGCGCAAGCCGGCGCCGCTGGAAGTGATCCAGGCCGCCGTGGGCCGCGAGGTGCGCCTGATCCGCGTGGCCGACGTGGTGTATTTCGAGTCCGACGCGCGCTACACGCGTGTGGTGCATGCCGAGGGCGAGGCGCTGATCCGCACACCGCTGAAGGAGCTGCTGACGCAGCTGGATGGGGCGCGCTTCTGGCAGGTGCACCGCGCGGTGATCGTGAACCACCTGCACATCGCCAGCGCGGTGCGCGTGGACGACAACAACATGGTGCTGAGCCTGCGCGGCCGGCCGGAAAAATTGCCGGTGTCGCGCCATTTCCAGGGCCTGTTCAAGGGCCAGTGAATCGATGCCGCAGAATCGGCGGCTGGTGCCACAAGCCCTGCCACGCGATTCGCCATGCCCGCCTTGCCCACCCCGCAATTCGACCGCTTCTATCGCCACCCCGAACTCACCCAACTGCTGGCCGACTACGCCACCGCGCTGCCGCACCTGGTGCAACGCCGCAGCATCGGCCAAAGCCACGAAGGCCGCGACATCTGGCTCGCGGTGCTCACCAACGGCGCCACCGGCGCCGACACCGACAAGCCCGCGCTGTGGATCGACGGCAACATCCACGCCGCCGAGCTCACCGCCAGCACCGCCTGCCTGTATTACCTGCACCAGCTCGCCAGCGGCTATGGCCGCGACCCGCAGATCACGCAGCTGCTGGACACGCGCTGCGTCTACATCTGCCCGCGCCTGAACCCCGACGGCGCCGAGCTGGCGCTGGCCGACAAGCCGCGCCACATCCGCTCGTCCACGCGCGCCTATCCGTTCGACGAGGAGCCGGTCGACGGCCTGACCATCGAGGACGTGGACGGCGACGGCCGCATCTTGATGATGCGCATCCCCGACCCGCACGGCGCGTACAAGCCGCATCCCGACGAGCCGCGGCTGATGGTGCCGCGCGAACCGGGCGAATTCGGCGGCACCTACTACCGCGTGCTGCCGGAAGGCACGCTCAAGCACTACGACGGCGTGCAGATCCGCGCCAACCGCGATCGTGAAGGCCTGGACCTGAACCGCAACTTCCCGAGCTTCTGGCGCCAGGAGCACGAGCAGGTGGGCGCGGGCCCGTACCCCACCAGCGAGCCCGAGGTGCGCGCGATGGTGGACTTCATCACCACGCACCCCAACATCGGCGCGGCCATCAGCTACCACACGCACAGCGGCGTGATCCTGCGCCCGATGGGCACGCAGAGCGACGAGGAGATGATCCCGGAGGACCTGTGGATCTACAAGCGCTTCAGCAAGCTCGGCGAGCAGCTCACCGGCTATCCGGCGATCAGCATCTTCCATGAGTTCAAGTACCACCCGAAGGAGGTGATCACCGGCAGCCAGGACTGGGTGTACGAGCACCTCGGCGCGCTGTTCTGGACGGTGGAGATCTGGGCGCCCAACAAGGAGGCCGGCATCACCGACTACCACTTCATCGAGTGGTACCGCGACCACCCGCCCGAGGACGAGCTGAAGCTGCTGAAGTGGAGCGACGAACAGTGCGGCGGCCAGGCGCATGTGGCCTGGAAGCCGTTCGACCATCCGCAGCTGGGCCCGGTGGAGATCGGCGGCTGGGACAAGATGAACTTCTGGCGCAATCCGCCGCCGCGCTTACGCGAACGCGAGGCCGCGCGCTTCCCGGCCTGGATGACGCAGATCGCGTTGAGCCTGCCAAAGCTCGAACTGCTGAAGGCGGAAGTGCAGCCGTTGGGCGATGGCCGCTGGCGCGTGCGCTTCGCGGTGGCCAACAGCGGCTGGCTGCCGGCGTACGTGAGCAAGCGCGCGCTGGAGCGCAAGACGGTGCGCGGCGTGATGTTCGAGATCACGCTGCCCGCGGGCGCCACGCTGGTCGGCGGCAAGCACCGCGTCGAAGGCCCGCAGCTCGAAGGCCATGCGCCGAAGAACACGCTGCTGCACTTCCTGCCCACGCGCGAGCTCACGGCCGATCGCGCGTTGATGGAGTGGGTGGTGCATGCGCCGCAGGGCGGCGAGGTGGTGCTGCAGGCGCGTGCGGATCGTGCCGGTGTGGTGAGCAGTCGCGTCACGCTCGCGTGAGCGCCGCGCAGGGTCAGTCCGACGGTTCGGGCCGGTAGCGCCCCAGCTCGCGGCTCGACGCCACCCGGTTGCGCACCGGCGCCTCGCTCAAGGCCTCGCGCCAGGCGCGCTTGGGCAAGAACGTGCGCAACTGCTCGATCGCGCGCTCCAGCAGGTGCGGATGCAGCTCGTGGCCGATGCCGGGCAGCGCGTCGGCCGTCACGTCGGCGCCCAGCCGCACCAGCCATTCGGCCGCGGCGATCGCCGGCTGCGGCGGCACCACCGTGTCGGCCATGCCGTTGAACAGGTGCACGGTGGTGTCCAGCGGCGCCTGCATCGGCATGCGCGCGTGGCGCCCGCTGAACGCCAGCACGCGGCCCGCCAGCTCGGGTTCGTACTGCACCGCTTCGAGCGCGACCATCGCGCCTTGCGAGAAGCCGACGAGCGCGGTGCGCGGCCAGTCGATGCCGAAGCGTTGCTGCTGCTCGCGCACCGCCTGCACCACGGCGGGCAAGGCCTGCAGCACGCGCTGCGGCAGCTGCGCCTCGGTGATCTCGCGCTCGGAGAACCATTGCCCACCGCTGCCGCCGCCGGGCACGCCGTCGAACGGCTGCGGGGCGGGCAGCGCCACCAGCGCCGCCTGCGGGTACTCGGCCGACAGCCGGTCCATCGCCGGCAGCATGTCGTAAGGGGTGCCCCCAAGCCCGTGCAGCAACAGGAACAGCAGCTGCGGCGCCGCGTCGGCGGGCAGGTATTCGAGGGGCGGCGGCGCGTCCATCGGCTCATCATGCCGCGCGATGCTGCATTCGGTCACAGTGCCGCCCCCGGACGCAGGGAAAACGCGGAGCCGACCCGGGCAGGTCGCCCCGAGCGCGTGTGTTGCAATCGCCCGGCCATGCCCCTGCCCAGCAAGCCATGAACCTGAACGTCAACGGACACGACGCGCCGCTGCCCGACGACCTCGCCGCGCCCGACATGCCGCTGTTGTGGGCTTTGCGTGACGTGCTGCAGCTCACCGGCACCAAGTTCGGCTGCGGCATCGCGGCCTGCGGTGCCTGCACCGTGATCGTCGGGGGCCATGCGGTGCGCTCCTGCGTCACGCCGCTGTCGGCCGTGCAGGGGCGCGCGGTGCGCACGATCGAGTCGCTGGGCACGCCCGAGCAGCCGCACGTGCTGCAGAAGGCCTGGGTGGCGCAGCAGGTGCCGCAATGCGGCTACTGCCAGAGCGGCATGCTGATGGCCGCGGCCGCCTTGCTGGAGCACAACCCGAACCCGAGCGACGCCGAGATCGACGAGGCCATCACCAACCTGTGCCGATGCGGCACCTACCCGCGCGTGCGCGCCGCCATTCACGCCGCGGCGGCCGAGCTGCGCAGCGTGACCCGGCGTTCGGTGTTCCCGGAGCGGCGGCCGATGCCGGCGCGCGTGAGGACATGAAACGACGGCGCTTTCTGCTGTCCGCTGCGGCCGCAGGCGGTGCGCTGCTGGTCGGCTGGGGCGTGATGCCGCCGCGCAGCCGGCTCGGCGCGCCGGCGCTGCTGGCGCGCGGCGAGGCGGGCGTGGCGCTGAACGGCTGGATCAAGATCGCGCCCGACGGCGGCCTGCTGCTGGCGATGAACCGCAGCGAGATGGGCCAGGGCATCCACACCGCGCTCGCGATGCTGGCCGCCGAGGAGCTGGACCTGCCGCTGGCGCGCGTGCAACTGGTGGAGCCGGCGCCGGACGCGATCTACGGCAACGTGGCCAGCTTCGTCGGCAGCTTGCCGCTGCACCCTGCCGACATCGAGCCCGGGCATGAGACGCCCACGGCGCGCGCCGGCCGCTGGTTCGTCGCCAAACTGGCGCGCGAGCTCGGGGTCAACATCACCGGCGGCTCGTCCAGCGTGGCCGATGCCTGGGAGCCCTTGCGCATGGCCGCGGCCACCGCGCGCGCGCAGCTGCTCGGCGCGGCCTCGCTGCAATGGACGGTGCCGGTGGCCGAACTCACGGTGCATGAGGGCGTGGTCACGCATGCGTCGGGGCGCAAGGCGCACTACGGCGAGCTGGCCAAGGTGGCCGCGGCCACGCCGCCGGGCGACCCGCGGCCCAAGGATGCCAAGCAGTGGCGCCTGATCGGCCAGCCCGCGCCGCGCATCGACGCCGCGGCCAAGAGCAGCGGCCGCGCCGCCTTCGGCATCGACGTGCGCCGGCCCGACATGCTGTTTGCCGCGATCCGCCACTGCCCGATGCTGGGCGGCGGCATCGGTGCCTTCGACGCCGATGCGGTGCGCGCGCAGCCGGGTGTGGAGCGCGTGCTGCGTCTCGGCTCGTATGCGGGCTCGACCCCGGCGATCGCGGTGGTGGCGCGCACCAGCTGGCACGCGCAACGTGCGGCGAGCGGGCTGCAGGTGCAGTGGATTCAGCGCGCGGCCGGGGCACTGGACTCGAAGACCATCCTCGTCGCGCTCGAAGCCAGCGCGCGCGACGCGGCGGCGCACGGCGGCGGCTTCGCATTCCACGGCCGTGGCGACGTGGTGCCGGCGCTGGCCGGCGCCGCGCGCCGCATCGAGGCGGTGTATCGCGCGCCGTACCTCGCGCATGCGGCGATGGAGCCGATCAACTGCACCGCGCAGGTGCGCGACGGCAAGGTCGAGATTTGGGCGCCCACGCAGGCACCCACCGCGGCGCGCCAGCTGGCAGCGCAGGTGGCCGGCGTGGCGCCGGAAGCGGTGACCTTGCACGTCACTTACCTCGGCGGCGGCTTCGGACGCCGGCTCGACGTCGACTTCATCGGACAGGCCGTGCGCATCGCGCTGGACACCAATGGCCGGCCCGTGCAGTTGTTGTGGTCGCGCGAGGAGGACATCGGCCACGACTTCTACCGCCCGGCCGGCGTGGCCGTGCTGCAGGCCGGGCTGGACGCCCAAGGCCTGCCGGTGGCGCTGGCGATCACCAGCGCCGGCGACGCGATCACGCCGCGCTGGCTGGAGCGCACGTTGCCGCTGCTGGCCGGCCCGGTGGAACTGCCCGACCGCACCACCTCGGAGGGCCTGTTCGACCTGCCCTATGGCGTGCCGGCGCAGCGCATGGCGCACGTGGCCACGCGGCACGGCGTGCCGGTGGGCTTCTGGCGCTCGGTGGGCCATTCGCACAACGCGTTCTTCAGCGAAGGCTTCATCGACGAGCTGGCCGCCGCGGCGCGGCAGGATCCGTATGCCTATCGCATGGCGCTGCTGCGCGACGCGCCGCGCCACGCCGCCGTGCTCAAGCTGGCCGCCGAGCGCGCCGGCTGGGGCACGCCGCTGCCGGCCGGGCATGCGCGCGGGCTCGCGCTGCACGAGAGCTTCGACACCGTGGTGGCGCAGGTGCTGGAGGTATCGCTGCAAGGCGGCAGGCCGCGCGTGCACCGCGTGGTGTGCGCGGTCGACTGCGGCATCGTGGTGAACCCGGGCATCGTGGCGCAGCAGATGGAAGGCGGCGTGATCTTCGGCCTCACCGCGGCGCTGCACGGGCGCATCGACATCGAAGGCGGCGTCGTGAAGCAGCGCAACTTCCCGGACTACCCGCTGCTGGGGCTGAAGGATGCGCCGCTGATCGAGACCCACATCGTGCCCAGCACGCGCGCGCCCACCGGCATGGGCGAGCCCGGCACGCCGGGCGTGGCGCCGGCGCTGGCCAATGCTTTGTATGCGCTCACCGGGCAGCGCCTGCGCGAGCTGCCGCTCACGCTGGGCTGACCGGCGCGGTTAGCGGCCTTCGCGCCGCTCCAGCACGGCCACCAGGGCGCGCCGCAGCCGGTCGGCGTCGATTGGCTTGGTGAGGAAGTCGTTCATGCCCGCGGCCAGCGCCTCTTCGCGTTCGGACACCAGCGCCGCCGCCGTGAGCGCGATGATCGGCAGCTCGGCCGCGTCGTGGCGCTGGCGCAGGATGCGCGTGGCCTCGTGGCCGCTCATCTCGGGCATCTGCACGTCCATCAGCACCACGTCGAACGGGCGGCCGCGTGCTTCCGCTTCCTCCACCGCGGCGATGGCCTGGCGCCCGGTGGTGGCTTGCGTGACCTTCACGCCCCACTGCTCGAGCAGCGCCACGCCGATCATCATGTTGACCGGGTTGTCCTCCACCATCAGCACGCGCGCGCCGGCCGGCGTGCCGTCCGGGTCGAGCGCGCCGAAGGCGGATTGCGCTTCGCCCGGGTCGGCGGCGGGCAGCGGTAGCTCGGCCCAGAAGCAGCTGCCGCGGCCGACCCAGCTGTCCACGCCCACCTCGCCGCCCATCAGCGTGGCCAGTTCGTGGCAGATCGACAGCCCGAGACCGGTGCCGCCGTAGCGCCGCGTCGTGGACTGGTCGGCCTGCATGAAGGGGCGGAACAGCAGCTCCTGCACGTGCGGGTCGATGCCCGGGCCGCTGTCGTGCATCTCGAAGCGCAGGCGCTCGTGGCCGACGTCGATCACGCGCAAGGTGAGGGCGCCATGCGCGGTGAACTTGAGGGCGTTGCTGAGGTAGTTGCCGAGGATCTGGCGCACGCGCACCGGGTCGCCGAACACATGGCGCGGCACGCCGGCGCCGATGTCGATGCGGAACTCGAGGCCGCGTGTGCGCGCCAGCGTGCCGTAGGCGCGGTCCAGCGACTGCAACAGCCCGTGCAGGTCGAAGGCCAGCGCCTCCAGGTGCAACTTGCCGGCCTCGATCTTCGACAGGTCGAGGATGTCGCTGATGACGGCCGACAGCGTCTCGGCGCTGTCGCTGATCTGCTCCAGGTAGTGGCGCCGCTGCGCATCGTCGATGTCGGGCTGGCGCGCCAGCCGGGTCAGGCCGACCAGGCCGTTCAGCGGCGTGCGCAGCTCATGGCTGGTGTTGGCGAGGAAGGCACTCTTGGCGCGGCTGGCGGCCTCGGCGTCGTCGCGCGCCTTGGCCAGCGCCTGGTCCACCAGCCGGCGCTCGGTCACGTCGTCGAGGATCCAGATCGTGCCGCCGGTGCGCGGACGGGCCGGGTCCACCGCCTTGGCGAGGATGCGGCACAGGAAGGTGCTGCCGTCGCGGCGCCGCATCATGCGTTCGGTCTCCACCTGCTGGCCGGCGCCGAGCGCGGGCCCCAGCTCGCGGCCCAGCGCCTCATGGTCGGCCAGCGTGGGCCACACCACGCTGCCGGGCTGGCCGACCAGCTCGCCCGGCGGCCAGCCGAACATCTGCTCGCAGCGTGCGTTGGCCTGCACGAAGCGCCGGTCGCGGGTGAAGGCGATGCCGATCGATGCGTTCTGCAGGATCGCCTCCAGTTCCTTGCGCGTGCGCTCGGTATCGGTCACGTCGCGCGCGTTGATCACCAGGTAGTCGCTGCGGTCCATCTCGAAGCGCGCGGCCGAGACCAGCAGCGAGATGCGGTGGCCGTCCTTGGCGCAGAACTCCGCCGGCATGTCCTTCACCGCATCCTGCTCGCGCAGGGTGCGCACCAGGCGCTCGCGGTCCTCGCTGTCAGCCCAGATGCCGAGTTCCGTGGAGGTGTGGCCGATCACCTCGGCGGCGCTCCAGCCCATCAGCCGCAGGAAGGTGTCGTTGACCATCGCATAGCGGCCGCTGCGCAGGTCGGTGAGCGTGATCACGTCGGGGCTGGTGGCCACGAGGTGCGACAGCAGCTCCTCCGAGCGGCGCACCGCCTCCTCGGCCGCGCGGCGGTCGGTGTCGTCGAGGTAGATCGACAGGTTGGCCGGGCCGCTGTCGGTCTGCACGCGCACCGCGGTGGCACGCACCACCACGCGACGGCCGTCCGGCGTGTGCAGGCGGAACTCGGCCGGCACCAGCGCCTCGCCGATGTCCATCTGCTCGAGCTCGGCCAGGCGCGCACGGGCCCGCTCCTGGTGCTCGCCGGGCTCGTACATCGCCAGCATGTCGGCGCCGCGCATGGCCGGCAGGTCGGCATGGCCGAGCAGCGCCACGGCGGCGGGGTTGGCGTCGATCACGCGGCCGTTGCGGTGCAGCAGCAGCGGCGTCGGCAGCCGGTTGAACAGCTCCTGGTAGCGCGCCTCGGTGGCGGCCATCGCATCCAGCGCGCGCGCCTCGTCGGTGGTGTCGCGCGCCACGCCCCAGTAGCCGGTGAACATGCCGCGCGCGTCGAAGCGCGGCTCGCCGCTCATCACCACGTGGCGCAGGCTGCCGTCCGGGCACAGCCAGCGCGCACTGAGGTCGCGGAACGGGCGTCGCGCCTCCAGGTCGGCGCGGTGCGCGTCCAGCGCGTCGTCGTCGATGTGCAGGCGCCGCATCTCCCAGGACGGCCGGGGGTCGCGCCGCCGCGCGGGCGCAAAGCCGCGGCCGTCGGGGCTGCGCTTCCAGATCGTCGTGACGCGCAGTTGCGCGTCCATCTCCCAGTAGGCGTCGGCGGCGATCGACAGCAAGCCGAGGAAGCGCTGCTCGCGCTCGGCGCTGGCCTCCACGTAGCGGCTGAGCAGGCGCGACAGCAGCACCCCGGCGCCCAGCCCCACGGCCAGCACGGCGCCGTGCAGCACCAGGCTCAGGCTGCGCGACAGCGCCGGGCCGGTCTCGGCCAGCCACCCCACGCGTTCGGCTGCCGCCATGCCCAGCAGCGCGGCGAAACAGGCCGTGCCCACCAGCACCCCGGCCCGCGCGCCCGCCACACCCCCGGCCAGGCACGTGAGCAGCGCCAGGAAGGCGATGGACGGGGTGTCCAGGCCCCAGTTCAGTGCCCAGCCTTCCACGGCCACCAGGCCCACGCCCAGCAGCGACACGGCGGTCAACCCGACCGCCAGGCGCACGGCCTTGATCCGCTGGGCGCCCAGGCAGGTGGCGAGCAGTGCTGCATGCACACCCAGCAGCACGCCGCGGCGCAGCCAGCCCAGGCCGGGCGGGAAGACGAGGAACAGCAGGAGGCCGACCGCGGCCGCCAGCGCGATAGTGCCGAACAGGTAGCGCGCGACGAGATCCCGCACCTGCTGGTGCGGATCCTCGGAGGCGGAGAGCGCGCTGTGAATGGATCGGGCCACGGACGGTAGGACAGCGCCGGGGTAGCCCTTGTCGGTCAGGGCCCCCGCAGCGATTCGGGATCGCGGTGATCGTCGATATCGGCCCGCGGCGCCCCGATCATGAGCCGGGCTTGGCCCGGTTCAGCGCTTGGCGAGTGGCTTGCGCCACCTCTCGGGCAGCGGTCGCGAAATCTTCACGGTCGGACGCGTACATGACCGCGCGCGACGAGTTGACGACGATCGGCGCGTCGGGGCGCCAACCGGCGCGCACCGTGGCCTCGGTGTCGCCGCCTTGCGCCCCGACGCCGGGGATCAGCAGCGGCAGCGTGGGCGCCAGCTCACGCACGCGCGCGATCTCCTCGGGGAAGGTGGCGCCGACCACCAGGCCGAGCTGGCCGGTGCGGTTCCATTCCTGGGCGGCCTGGCGCGCGATGCGCTCGTACAGCAGGTCGCCCTCGGCCAGGCGCTGCGCCTGCAGATCGCTGCCGCCGGGGTTGGAGGTGCGGCACAGCAGGATCAGCCCTTTGCCGGGGTAGCGCAGGTAAGGCTCGATCGAGTCGAAGCCCATGAACGGCGACAAGGTCACGGCGTCCGCCTGGTAGCGCTCGAAGGCTTCCTTGGCGTATTGCTCGGCGGTGGAGCCGATGTCGCCGCGCTTGGCATCCAGGATCACCGGTACCTGCGGCGCCACGCGGCGGATCAGCGCGATCAGCTGCTCCAGCTGGTCCTCGGCACGGTGCGCCGAGAAGTAGGCGATCTGCGGCTTGAAGGCCAGCACCAGGTCGCGCGTGGCCTGCACGATCGCGGCGCAGAAGTCGTAGATGCGGCGCGGATCGTTCTTCCATGGGGCAGGGAAGCGGGCCGGGTCCGGATCGAGCCCCACGCACAGCAGCGAGTCGTTGAGCCGCTCGGCAGCCCGCAATTGGTCGAGAAATGCCATGCCCGATTGTAGGAACCCCCCGTGGGCGCAAGGCCCGGCTTTCCCCGAGGGCAGCCCAGCCCGAACGCCGGGCCGCCCCAAGCTCGGGCTGACCCCCGTGGGGGGGCGGCTGCGGTACTCCGCAGACCGGGGGTTCCACTCAGTGCGCGCCGTGCAGCCAGTCGGCCACCGGACGGGCGGCGGCGCTGCGCAGCCGGCTGCCCACCTGCCATTGCGGCAGCGACGGTGGGGCCAGGCCCAGCCGCCGCTCGCGCGTCGCCACCGCGCGACGGGTGGCGGCGAACCAGGCGTCGAAGCTGAGCCCGGGCGCCAGCGCATGGAACAGCTCGTCGGCGAAGAAGGTGTCGTGCGACTCGGTGTCGCAGCCGAAGGAGGCGCGGTCCGCGCGCGCGGCCGCCATCACGATGCGCTCGGGCCGCCGCAGCGCCGGGATCAGCGAGCCGGCATGGCAGGCCGACAGCACCACCAGCGTGGGCGTGCCCTCCAGTGGCTGCAGCCAGCGCCGCAACTGCGCCCCGGACACCAGCCGGTCGTCGCGCATGCCGGGCGCGTGCAGCAGCAGGTGGTTGCGATTGCCGTGTGTGCTCAGCAGCACCACCGCCACCGGGTGGCCGGGCGCGTGGCGCAGCAGGCGGCCGGCCTCGGCCAGCGCTTCGGGCAGCGTGTGCGGGGTGGCGCGCGGCCAGCCGGGCGGAGCGCCGCGGTTCGCCAGTTGCAGGCTGGCGATGCGGGGGTTCAGTGCAGCAAGACGCGCCTGTGCCAGCGACACGTCGCCGGCGAACGCGTTGCTGCTGTCGTCCATGCCGGCGGCCACCAGCAGCACCGGCGCGTGCTGCGCGAGCGCGGTGCGCGCGGCGCTCACCTGCGCCGCCAGGCGCGCCTCGTCGGGGCTGCCGGCGCGCGCCAGCAGCGGCGCGATGAGCAGCAGCGCGGCCGCAGCCGCCCGCCGGGTGGCGCGCCAGCGGGCCACTCAGCCGATGCGCTGGGCCAGCGCGGCTGCGCGGCCGGTGTAGTTGGCCGGGCTCATCGCCTTGAGACGCGCTTTCTCGGTCTCGGGCAGTTCCAGGGTGTCGATGAAGGCGGCGATCGCCTCGCGCGTGATCGCCTTGCCGCGCGTCAGCTCCTTCAGGCGCTCGTAGGGGTTGGGCAGGCCGTGGCGACGCATCACGGTCTGGATCGGCTCGGCCAGCACCTCCCACGCAGCGTCGAGGTCGGCGGCCAGCACGGCTTCGTTGAGCTCCAGCTTCTCCAGGCCGCGCAGCAGCGACTCGTAGCCCAGCACCGCATAGCCCACCGCCACGCCCATGTTGCGCAGCACCGTGCTGTCGGTGAGGTCGCGCTGCCAGCGGCTGATCGGCAGCTTCTGGCTCAGGTGCGTGAGCATCGCGTTGGCGAGGCCGAAGTTGCCTTCGGCGTTCTCGAAGTCGATCGGGTTCACCTTGTGCGGCATCGTGCTGGAGCCGATCTCGCCTGCCTTCGTGCGCTGCTTGAAGTAGCCCAGGCTGATGTAGCCCCACACGTCGCGCGACCAGTCGATCAGGATGGTGTTGGCGCGCGTGACCGCGTCGAACAGCTCGGCCATGTAGTCGTGCGGCTCGATCTGGATGGTGTACGGGTTGAACGCGAGCCCGAGCTTGCCTTCGACCACGCGCTGGCTGAACGACTCCCAGTCGAAGTCGGGATACGCGGCCACGTGGGCGTTGTAGTTGCCCACCGCGCCGTTCATCTTGGCCATCAGCTTCACCGCCGCCACGGCCGAGCGCGCGCCGTTCAGTCGCGCCACCACGTTGGCCACCTCCTTGCCCACCGTGGTGGGGCTGGCGGTCTGGCCATGGGTGCGGCTGAGCATCGGCGTGTCGGCGAACTGGATCGCCATCTTCGTGAGGCGGTCGATCACCCGGTCCAGCGCCGGCAGCAGCACGTCGGCGCGCGCGCGCTGCAGCATCAGCGCGTGGCTGGTGTTGTTGATGTCCTCGCTGGTGCAGGCGAAGTGCACGAACTCGCCCGCGGCCTTGAGCTCGGCGTTGTTGTCGAAGCGCGACTTCAGCCAGTACTCGACCGCCTTCACGTCGTGGTTGGTGGTCTTCTCG
>CAMLIZ010000098.1 GCA_946480245.1 uncultured Pseudomonadota bacterium | reverse complement strand
CCACGCCATCGATGCTGTTGAGGTGGTAGTTCAGGTGCGACAGCGAGGTGCGCTTGCCCGCCACGTGGATCAGGTCGTTGGCGCGGCCCAGCAGGCGGAAGTGCGACGCATCCTGCAGTTCCAGCACGTCGGCCAGCGGCGTAGGCTCCGCCACATGGCCGCCCTGAACCAGGAAGCGCTCGCCTTCGGCGCCCTGTTCCGTGCTCAGGCGCAACTCACCGAAGGTGCGCCAGAGCTCGCCCTGCGCCGTGCGGCGCGTGGCCACCTGGCCGGCTTCGGTGCAGCCGTAGATTTCGATCAGCGCGCCGTCAAAGGCGCGCTCGGCTTGCTGCGCCAGTTGCGGCGACAAGGGCGCGGTGGCGCTCAGCACCAGGTCGACCGGTGGCAGCTTCAGGCCGGCCAGCAGTAAGGTCTTCAGGTGAAAGGGCGTGGTGACCAGCGCACGCGGGCGCGGCACGCGCGCCAGCGCCTCGGCGATATCCACCGGGTAGAACGGTCGGCCCGCGTCGAACGCTGCGCCGCCGAGCAGCGCCAGCAGCACGCTCGACTCGAAGCCATACATGTGCTGCGGCGGCACCGTGGCCACGACGTTCACGCCGGCCAGGCCCGGCCGCTGCAGCATCTCGGCCAGCCGGGCCGCCGCCGCGCCCACGTTGCGCACCAGCGTGCCCCAGCCCTTGGCGTGCGGCTGCGGCGTGCCGGTGGAGCCACTGGTGAGCAGGCAGGCCGCCTGCAGCTCGGCGGGCAGGTGAGGCATCGCGGGCGCGCCATCCGCTGGCGCACTGCCGGCCTGCGCCACGGCGGGCACGTCGGCCGGCGCGCTGGCCCGGTCGTCGCACAACGCCACCAGCGCCGGGTACGAGCCGCGCAGGCGCGCCAGCGTCTCGGGCAGCGGGTTGGGCGGGAACAAGCTCGTGTGACCGCGCATCAGCGCTGCGGCCACGCCCACCGCGAAGCGGTAGCGATCGAGACAGAGGTTGACCACCGGGCCCTGCGGCGGCAACGCTTGCGCCTGCAAGGCGGCGTCTGCCAGGAACTGGCGCGCGCTCACCGGGGCACCTGCGCGCCAGGCGATCGGTGCGTTCAGATCCCGTGGCGCCAGCAGCGGCAGCAGCGCCATCAGCCTTGTGCCCCGGGCGCGGCGTCACCGCGGCGGTGGTAGGCCCGCACCGCGTCCATCAGCGTGGCGCGCTCGAACTCCGGGTGCAGCCGGTAGCGCAGCAGGTACTCGCCAAAGAACAGCAGTCCCAACGCGACCGGTGTGCCGACGTTGGCCAGCAGCGACCAGGCGCTCCAGGGCGCGGCCCCGTACACCCAAAGCGACAACAGCGCCATGGCGAAGAAGTAGATCACCCACGACAGCGTGACGCGCCACGTATAGGCCACCATCGCCGGCGTGAGCGCGCCGTGCACCTGCTGCGCCACTCGGCCGATCAGCGACAGTTGCCCGTCGCGCAAGCTGAGCCCGAAGCCGATGCCCAGCGCCGTGTGGACGCCCACGTGCTGCAGCACGTACAACCGGTTCAGCTCGATCACGCCTCCGCGCGCCACCACGACCGCCAGCACCACGCTGGCGCCCAACACGCCGGCGAGCAGCGGCCATTGGCGCCCGCGCCAGGCCACCACCCCGGTCAGGCACAGCAAGGGCCCGAGCAGCGCGGCCACCGCCCAGGGCTGGCCGGCCGCGTGCAGCATCAGCACATGCGACAGCACGGCATAGGCCGCAGCGCCCAGCAGCGCCAAGCCGAACTGCCAGGACATGAGCGCTAGCGCGTGCGGTTGGCGACCACATGGGCCGCCAGGCTGCGCAGCGAACTGAAGATGCGCACGTTGTTCTCGTCGTCCGAGCGCAGGTTGAAACCATAGCGCTGCGACACCTCGAGCGCGAGCTCCAGGATGTCGATCGAATCCAGGCCCAGGCCGTCGCCGTACAACGGCGCAACGGGGTCGATCTGCGCTGGAGCGACTTCGAGGTTCAGGGCCTTGACCAACAGCTCGGCCAGCTCCTGCTCGGGTGCGGACTGCTGCAGCGGATCGCCGGTGGTATTGACAACGAGTGCGGACGAGGACACGGGTTACCCTGCAATTACTGCCTGAGACGGACCGCAAATTGTACGGCCCGCCTTGCACCGCACCCGCCCTTGCTTCTGGGGATTAACGCCAACTGCGGCACGCGCTCGGCGTTGCGCCGGCGACGGCCGGCGCCGTGGGCGCGCACTTCGTCGCATGCGCGCGGGCCGGCAGGTACCGTGTCGCACAATCGCCCGAGCTTCAGACCCGCCACCTTGGACGCCGCCGCCCTCCGCAAGGATCTGCCCGACTACCTGCGCCACGGCCTGCAGGTGGCGCTGTTCAACACCGGCCTGTGGTTTCTGCAGGTGGCCAGCGGGATGGAGCGCTGGGGCCACTGGGACCGCACGTTGGTCTACACGCAGGCCATCGGCCTGTCGATCTGGGCCTTCATCGAGTTCGGCCGCATCCCGATGATGGGCGAGCGCGACGTGCATTGGCCCGCGCTGCCGCGCGCGGTCGTGGTGGTGGCGGGCGGCGTGGTGGGCGGTTTCATCGTCGGCTCTCTGATCGGCGACTGGTACAGCGGCTTGCCGATGCTCGACTTTCTGCGCGCGCCGGGCAACAAGATGCGTTCGGCGCTGATGTTCACCGCGATGGCCGCGGCGATCGCCACCTTCTTCTTCTACAGCCGCGGCAAGGCGGCCGTGCAGCAGGAGAAGCTGGCGCGCGTGGAGCGCGACGCCACGCTGGCCCGGCTGGCGCTGCTGCACTCGCAGCTCGAGCCGCACATGCTGTTCAACACGCTGGCCAACCTGCGCGTGCTGATCACGCTGGACCCGCCACGCGCACAGGCCATGCTGGACCGCCTGATCGCGTTTCTGCGCGCCACGCTCACCGCCTCGCGCACCGAGGCGCACTCGCTGGCCGCGGAGTTCGAGCGCCTGGACGACTACTTGCAGCTGATGGCCGTGCGCATGGGCGCGCGACTGCAAACCGAACTGCAGTTGCCCGACGCGCTGCGCGGTGTGCAGGTGCCGCCGCTGCTGCTGCAGCCGCTGGTGGAAAACGCTATTCAGCATGGCCTGGAGCCCAAGGTGGAAGGCGGCCGCATCGCGCTGCATGCCGAGCGGGCGAACGGGCGTTTGGTGCTCAGCGTGCGCGACACCGGCGTGGGCTTGAGCTCGGCGCCTGCCTCCCATGACACGCGCTTCGGCTTACGGCAGGTGCGCGAGCGGCTGCTCACGCTGTACGGCGACGCCGCCACCCTCACCCTCGAGCCCGCGCCCGACGCCGACGGCGGCACGCTGGCCCGCATCACCCTCCCGCTGCCCTCATCCGCACCATGAGCCCGACCGCCCTGATCGCCGAAGACGAACCGCTGCTCGCGCAAGCCTTGCAGGCCGACCTGGGCAACCTGTGGCCCGAGCTGCAGGTGCTGGCCACGGTGGGCGATGGCGCGCGGGCCGTGGCGCGGGCGCTGGAACTCGAACCGCAACTGTGCTTCCTGGACATTCGCATGCCCGGCATGAGCGGGCTGGAGGCCGCCGCGGCGCTGGCCGAGGACTGGCCCGACGGTCCCGGCGCGGCGCCGTTTCCGCTGTTGGTGTTCATCACCGCCTACGACCAGTACGCCGTGGAGGCCTTCGACGCGCAGGCGGTGGACTACCTGCTCAAGCCGGTGCAGCGCGAGCGCCTGCAGCGCTGCGTGCAGCGCCTGCGGGCCACGCTGGCGCAGCGTGTGCAGCCGCCGCAAGCGTTGCATGGCGCGGTGGAGCAGGTGCGCGCCTTGCTGGCCTTGGGTGCCGGCGCGGCAGCGGCCGCGCCTCGGCTGGAGGTGATCCAGGCCGGCGTGGGCAACACCGTGCACATGGTGCCGGTGGACGAGGTCGTGTACTTCGAGGCGGCCGACAAGTACGTGCGCGTGGTCACGCCCGCCAAGGAGCACCTGATCCGCACTTCGCTGCGCGAGCTGCTGCCGCAACTGGACCCGCAACGCTTCTGGCAGGTGCACCGCGGCACCGTGGTGCAGGCGCGGCTGGTGCTGACGGCGCAGCGCGAGGAGACCGGCAAGGTGACGCTCACGCTGCGCGGCCGGCCGGAGAAGATCACCGCCAGCCGGCTCTACGCGCACCTGTTCAAGGGCATGTAGCGACGGCGGCGCTCAGCGCCAGCCGCGCTCGTGATGATCGCGATCGTGATCGTGGTCCCAGTCGCGGTCATGGTCACGCTCGTGATCCGAACGGCGATCGTGATCGCGGTACCAGCGGCGGCGCCAGCCGTCGCGCTCGCCCACCCACACCACCGGCGCCGGCGCATACACGGGCGCCGGGCGGTAGTAGGCGCGTGGCGGCAGGTACACGGGCGCCGGCTCCACGTACACGGGGGCGGGCTCCACGTACACCGGCGCCGGTTCCACATAGACGGGCGCCGGCGGATAGGCGCGATACACCGGCGCCCCGATCACTGCACTGACCCCGGGCAGTGCGATGCCGACGGTCACGTCGACGTGTGCCTGCGCGCTCCCCGCGGCCAGCAGCCCGGCCAGGGCCAGCGCGACCCCCACGATGCGTTGCGTCATTCTTGGCTCCTCTTGTGTGCGTTGAACCTGCAACGCGGCAGCAGGCCACGCGGTTCACCGCCGCTTGCAACCAGCTGTGAACGATGGCGCACGGACCCGGCGCCTAGAATCGCCCAACCCCTTGATCTGCGCGGCTTACAGCCCGTTGCTACGCGCCCCCATGTCCCACGCACCCCACGACGACGCCCACTCCAAGCCCAGCAACTTCCTGCGGCAGATCATCGAGCGTGACCTCGCGCAAGGCACCTATTCGCAACGCCGCTGGGCCGGCAGCCCGGGCGACGCGACGCACCAGGCCGCCGGCAGCTCCGACCCGGCCCGGGTGCGCATGCGCTTTCCGCCGGAGCCCAACGGCTACCTGCACGTGGGCCACGCCAAGAGCATCTGCCTGAACTTCGGCCTCGCGCAGGAGTACGGCGGCGTGTGCCACCTGCGCTTCGACGACACCAACCCCGAGAAGGAAGAGCAGGAGTACGTGGACGGCATCGTGGACGCCGTGCACTGGCTGGGCTTCAACTGGACCGCCGAGTTCGGCGGCGCCACCACCAGCCACCTGTACTACGCCAGCGGCTACTTCGACTTCATGTATCGCGCCGCCGAGGCGCTGGTGCAGGCCGGCCTGGCCTACGTGGACGAGCAGAGCCCCGAGGAGATGCGCAAGAACCGCGGCGACTTTGCGACGCCCGGCACCAACAGCCCGTTCCGCGACCGCAGCCCGGCCGACAACCTGCGGCGCCTGCGCGAGATGCGCGACGGCCAGCACCCCGACGGCGCGATGGTGTTGCGCGCCAAGATCGACATGGCCAGCCCCAACATGAACATGCGGGACCCGGCCATCTACCGCATCAAGCACGCCACGCACCACAACACTGGCGACAAGTGGTGCATCTACCCGATGTACACCTACGCGCACCCGATCGAGGACGCGCTGGAGAACATCACCCACAGCATCTGCACGCTGGAGTTCGAGGACCAGCGCGGCTTCTACGACTGGCTGCTGGAGCGCCTGACCGAGCTCGGCCTGCTGACGCACCCGCTGCCGAAGCAATACGAGTTCGCGCGCCTGAACCTCACCTACGTGATCACCAGCAAGCGCAAGCTGAAGCAGCTGGTCGACGAGAAGATCGTGCAAGGCTGGGACGACCCCCGCATGCCCACCATCGTGGGCCTGCGCCGCCGCGGATACACGCCCGAGGGCATCCGCCTGTTTGCCGAGCGCATCGGCGTGAGCAAGGCCAACGGCTGGATCGACTACGGCATGCTCGAAGCCGCCGTGCGCGACGACCTGGAGGGCAAGGCCGCGCGCGCGATGGCCGTGCTGCAGCCGCTGAAGCTGGTGTTGACCAACTGGAACGAGGTGATCGGCGCCGGCAAGACCGAGCCCTGTAGCGCGCCCGTGCACCCCAACCACCCCGAGCTCGGCAGGCGCGAGTTCAGCCTGGGCCCCGAGGTGTGGATCGAGCGCGACGACTTCATGGAAGAGCCGCTCAAGGGCTACCACCGCCTGAGCCCGCCGCGCTATGACGGTCAGGGCCACAGCACGCCCGGCAGCATGGTGCGGCTGAAGTACGGCTACGTGATCCAGTGCACCGGCCTGCGCAAGAGCTTCGACGGCACGGTGACGGAGGTGCACGCCAAGCTGGTGCCCGACACCAAGAGCGGCACGCCGGGCGCCGACGCGATCAAGGTCAAGGGCACGCTCACCTGGGTGGGCGTGCATGACGCGATCAAGGCCGAGGTGCGGCTGTACGACCGGCTGTTCAACGACGCGCAGCCCGACGCCGGCGGCAAGGACTTCCTGGCCTCGCTGAACCCCGACAGCCTGAAGGTGGTGACGGCGTACCTGGAGCCGTCATTGGCGCACGCGGCGCCCGACCACAAGTTCCAGTTCGAGCGGCACGGCTACTTCGTGGCGGACTGCCGCGACCATCACATCGATGGCAAGGCCGTGTTCAACCGCATCACCGGGTTGAAGGACGGGCGCGGCAAGTAAGAGCCTGCGCGGCCCGTCCCCAAGGGCACTACACGGTGGCCAGCGCCTGGTCGAGATCCGCCTTCAGGTCGTCGATGTGCTCGATGCCGATCGATAGCCGCACGGTGTCCACGGTGACGCCGGCCTTCGCCAGTTCCTGCGGCGACAACTGCCGATGGGTCGTCGACGCCGGATGGCAGGCCAGCGACTTGGCATCGCCGATGTTGACCAGGCGGGTGATCAGCTTCAGCGCATCCTGGAAGCGGGCGCCGCCCTCCAGCCCGCCCGCGACGCCGAAGGTGAGGATGCCCGACGCCCGTCCGCCCATGTAGCGCTGCACCAGGCCGTGGTCGGCATGCTCGGGCAGCCCGGCGTAGTTGACCCACTTCACCTTCGGATGCGCTTGCAGGTGGCGCGCGACCGCGAGCGTGTTGTCGCAGATGCGGTCCATGCGCAAGGCGAGCGTCTCCACGCCTTGCAGGATGAGGAACGAATTGAAAGGGCTCAGCGCCGCGCCCATGTTGCGCAACGGCACGACGCGCGCGCGCCCGATGTAGGCCGCGTCGCCCAGGGCTTCGGTGTAGACCACGCCGTGGTAGCTGACGTCCGGCTCGTTCAGGCGGCAGAAGCGCGCCTTGTGCTGCGCCCAAGGGAACTTGCCCGAATCGACGATGGCCCCGCCGATCGAGTTGCCGTGGCCTCCGAGGTACTTGGTGAGCGCGTGCACGACGATGTCGGCGCCGTGTTCGAACGGCCGGCACAAGTAGGGACTCGGCACCGTGTTGTCGACGATCAGCGGAATGCCGTGGCGATGCGCGATGTCGGCCAGCGCGGCAAAGTCGGTCACGTTGCCCAGCGGGTTGCCGATCGATTCGCAGAAGATCGCCTTCGTGCGCTCGTCGATCAGCGGTTCGAAGGTCGCGGGCTTGGCCGGATCGGCAAAGCGCGTGTCGATGCCGAGCTGCGGCAGGGTGTGCGCGAGCAGGTTGTAAGTGCCGCCATACAGCGTGGACGACGAGATGATGTTGTCGCCCTGCTCGGCGATCGTCTGGATCGCATAGGTGATCGCCGCCATGCCGGAGGCCACCGCGAGCGCGCCGACCCCGCCTTCCAGCGCCGCCAGGCGCTGTTCGAGCACGGCGGTGGTGGGGTTCATGATGCGCGTGTAAATGTTGCCCGCGACCTTCAGGTCGAACAGGTCGGCGCCGTGCTGCGTGTCGTCGAACGCGTACGACGTGGTCTGGTAGATCGGCACCGCGGCCGCCTTCGTCGTCGGGTCCGGGCTGTAGCCGCCGTGGACGGCAATGGTTTCGAGCTTCATGTGGAATGTCGTGGGGTTGCTGGGAACAACGCGAGTTTAGGCAGCCAGCAGCTTGGCCACGCTGTCTGCGGCAGCCATGATGTGCTCCCGCGTCAAGCGACAGGCCAACCGGATGTCGCGCGCAGCACAGGCCTCGTACAGCGCCTCGTGCTCTTCGTCCGAGCGGGTTTCGTAGTGCGCGTGCTTCCAGGCGAAGACCAGGTAGCGCTCGGCATGACGCCACAGTGAGTCCAACTGCGAGAGCAGGAAGGGCCGGTCGGCCGCTGCATAGAGCGCGCGATGGAATGCCCAGTTCTCGCGCGCCCGAACCTCCAGCCTCACGGCCCGGCGGCCACGCTGCAAGGCCGCGCGCGCCGCACTGAGGTGCGCTTCGTCGAGGTGCGGTATCGAATGGCGCAAGGCCACCGGCTCGAGCGCGGCGCGCATCTCCGCCAACTCGGCACAGTGGTCACTGCTCAGCGGCACGATCACCGCACCCCGGTTGGGGATGATCTGCACCAACCCCTTTTCCGCCAATGCGGCGAGCGCTTCGCGCACTGGGATGTGGCTGGTGCCGAACTCGGCCGCCAAATCCGCCTGGCGCAAGGGCACCGCCTCATGGTGCACGCCGTCAATGATGCGCTGCTCCAGTGACTGGGCGATGAGCTTGGCGATGGGCTGAACGCTCTTGGACATTCCGCTTCCTGTTTAATATATTATCCGTACATCACGCGGAGCCCCACATGACACTGCCGACGATGCGAACGATTGCCCGTCGAACCGAATCCATGACGCCCATCGGCGTCGAACGCATGGGCGACGTTGCCGATGCACTGCGCGATCCGAAGGTTCTGCGCCTGGAGAACCTCGATACCGACCTGTTGCCGCCGTTGGCAGCGCTGGACCTGACCGAGTCGGAAGTCCGCAATGACGACGCCAACAGTTACCTTCCCTTCTTTGGCCACGACCGCCTCCGCCAGGCGGCAGTCCGCGTGGTCGAGCGCAACGGCGGACTGCCGGAAGCCCACTACGACTGGCGGCGCCAGTGCTTCATCTCGGCCGGCGGACTGAGCGGGATTCTGAACGCGCTGCTGGCCGTGATCGATCCTGGCGACGAGGTGGTGCTCACGAGCCCCACGTACGTCGGTCTGATCAACCGCGTGAAGCTCGCTGGTGGTGTGCCGCGCTTCGCGCGACTGGTGCCGGGCGCACAGGGCTGGCGGCTGGACATCGACTCGCTGCAAGACGCCGTCACCGCCAAGACACGCGCCTTCTTGATGATGAGCCCGTCGATGCCGTCGGGCGCGGTATTCGACCGCAACGAGTGGCAGGCCATCTGCGACGCCTGCATTGCCGCCGACGCGTGGATGATCTACGACAGCGCCATGGAGCGCATCCTGTTCGACGGTGCCCCGCATCTCAACCCGTTGCAGTTTGCCGGCATGGCGGAGCGCACGATCACGGTCGGGGCGGCGTCGAAGGAATACCGCATGATCGGCTGGCGCGTGGGCTGGGTCGTGTGCCCGATGTCCGCCGCCGAAGCCATCGGTCGCGTAGCGATCTCGAACGTCGTCTGCCCGGTCGGCATCGCGCAACAGGCGGTGGCTTCGGCCCTGGAGGCCGACGACAACGGCATCCGCGCATGCACGATCACCTGGCAGGCCAGGCACGACTGGCTTGTGGGGGCGTTGAAGCCTCGATTCGACCTGATCCCGGCACACGGCGGCTGGTCCACCTTGATCGACTTTCGGGGGCGCGGGATCACCGGTGCGCAGGCGTCGTCGCGCCTGCTGCAAGAGGGCGTGGCGGCCACGTCGATGGAGAACTGGGGGCTGGACGAGACCCGTCATCTGCTGCGACTCGTGTACGCCAACGAACCGATCGAGCGGCTGCGCGACATCGCGCAGCGCTTCGAGCGCGCGTTCCCCGACTGAACCGCGGCGTCGGGCAAGACCGGCCGCCCTTCACAAGCCCAACAGCTCCCGCCCCAGCGCCTCCGCCACCTCGATCCCGTCCACCCCCGCCGACATGATCCCGCCCGCGTACCCCGCGCCCTCGCCCGCCGGGTACAGGCCCTTCACGTTCAGGCTCTGGTGATCCCGCCCGCGCGTGATGCGCAGCGGTGACGAGGTGCGGGTCTCCACGCCGGTGAGCACGGCGTCGGGCATCGAGAAGCCCTTGATCTGGCGCTCGAAGGCCGGCAGCGCCTCGCGGATGGCGTCCAGCGCGTACTCGGGCAGGCTGCCGCGGCCGGGCTCGGCCAGGTCGGTCAGGTGCACGCCCGGCTTGTACGAAGGCAGCACGTTGCCGAGCACGCTGCTGCGCTGGCGCTTGATGAAGTCGCCCACCAGCTGGCCCGGCGCGATGTAGTGGCCGCCGCCCAGCTCGTAGGCGCGCGACTCCCACAGGCGCTGAAACGCCATGCCGTCCAGCGGGTTCACCGGGCCGCTGCCGCCCGCGTCCTGCCGGTAGTCCTGCGGGGTGATGCCCACCACGATGCCGGCGTTGGCGTTGCGCTCGTTGCGCGAATACTGGCTCATGCCGTTGGTCACCACGCGCAGCGGCTCCGAGGTGGCGGCCACCACCGTGCCGCCGGGGCACATGCAGAAGCTGTACACCGAGCGGCCGTTGCGGGCGTGGTGCACGAGCTTGTAGTCGGCGGCACCCAATATCGGATGGCCGGCGGCGGGCCCGAAGCGCGCGCGGTCGATCACGCCTTGCGGATGCTCGATGCGAAAGCCGATCGAAAACGGCTTGGCCTCCATGGCCACGCCGCGCGCGTGCAGCATCTGGAAGGTGTCGCGTGCGCTGTGGCCGAGCGCCAGCACCACGTGGTCGGCGCGCAGCTGCTCGCCGCTGGCCAGCATGAGGCCGCGTACATGGCCCTCCTCGATCAGCAGGTCGGTCACCTTCTGCTGGAACCGGATCTCGCCGCCCAGCGCCTCGATGTCGGCGCGCATTTTCTCGATCATGCTCACCAGCCGGAAAGTGCCGATGTGCGGCTTGCTGACGAACAGGATCTCTTCCGGCGCACCGGCTTTCACGAATTCGGTGAGCACCTTGCGCGTCAGGTGGCGCGGGTCGCTGATCTGGCTGTAGAGCTTGCCGTCGCTGAAGGTGCCGGCACCGCCCTCGCCGAACTGCACGTTGGATTCGGGCTGCAGCACGCCTTGGCGCCACAGGCCCCAGGTGTCCTTGGTGCGTTCGCGCACTGGCTTGCCACGCTCCAGCACGATCGGCCGCAGGCCCATTTGCGCCAGCACCAGCGCGGCAAACAGGCCGCAGGGGCCGAAGCCCACCACCACGGGGCGCGGCCGCTGGGCGGCATGGAAGTCGGCCGGCGCGTGGCCCACGAAGCGGTAGCGCGTGTCGGGCGCAAGCTTCACATGCGCGTCGCCGGCGTGGCGCTGCAGCACGGCGGCTTCGTCGCTCACCTCGCAATCGACCGTGTAGATGAGCTGGATCGCGCTCTTCTTGCGCGCGTCGTAGGCACGGCGAAAGACGGTGAACGCGAGCAGGTCTGCGTCGCGCATGCCAAGGCGCGCCACGATGGCCGGGCGCAGGGCGCCCTCGGCGTGGTCCAGCGGCAGGCGGAGTTCGGTGATTCGCAGCATGGGGGTGCGCGATGAAAAACGCCGCCCGGAGGCGGCGGTTCGCAAGACGGAGCCGGGCTCAGCCGCCCTTGTGCGGGCGCTTGCCGGGGTTCTTCTTGCTGCGGGTGTGCGAGCCGCGCTCGAGGCTGCGCTTCTGGCCCTTGCCGGCCGTGAAGGTCACGCCGCCGGGGGCAGCAGGTCTCGGGGTGGCGCGGCGGTCCGCTTCGGTGACGATCTTGTTGCCCATGCGAGGCTCCGTGGAGGTGGGGAGAGAAAAAGCTAACCCGCAATTAGGCCACAAACCGGCCCGGCTGCTGCCGCAACCACTGCAAAGCGCCCTCGCCGGCCGCGCGCCCCGTGGCAAAACACGCAGTGAGCAGGTAGCCGCCGGTGGGCGCCTCCCAGTCCAACATCTCGCCGGCGCAGAACACGCCGGGCGCCGAGCGCAGCATCAGCCGGTCGTCCAGCGACTCGAAGCGCACACCGCCGGCCGAACTGATGGCCTCGTCCAGCGGGCGCGCGGCCACGAGCGTCAGCGGCAGCGCCTTCAGCGCCTGCGCCAGCTGTGCGGGATCGGCCAGTTGCGCGGGGCTGAGCAGCTCATGCAGCAGCGCCATCTTCAGTCCCTGCAGACCGAGCCGGCTCTTCAGGTGCGTGGACAGGCTGCGCGGACCGCGCGGGCGCGCCACCTCCGCCAGCACCTGCCCGGCGCCGTGGTCGGGTAGCAGGTCCAGGAACCAGGTGGCGTGGCCTTCGGCCGTGATCGCGTCGCGCAGGCGTGCACTGAAGGCGTACACCAGGCTGCCTTCCACCCCGGTGTCGGTGAGCACGAATTCGCCCTGCTGCCGATGCACGGCGCCTTGTGCGTCGGTCACGAAGGCCGCCACCGGCTTCACGGGCTGGCCCGCGAAGCGCGTGCGCAGGTGATCACTCCAGCCGCTGCGGCCGGGGGCGGTGGGCGCCACATCGAAGCCGCAGTTGGCGGGTTGCAGCGGCGCCACCTCGGCGCCGCGCGCCTGCAACAGCGGCAGCCATGCGCCGTCGGAACCCAGGCGCGACCAGCTGGCGCCGCCGAGCGCCAGCACGGTGACATCGGCGTGGTGGTGCAGTTCGCCGCCGGGGGCTGCGAACCTGAGCGCACCGTCGCCCGCCCAACCCAGCCAGCGATGCCGCGCATGCAGGCGCACGCCGGCACCCCGCAGGCGATGCAGCCATGCGCGCAGCAGCGGAGCAGCCTTCATGTCGGTGGGGAACACGCGGCCCGAGGTGCCCACGAAGGTGTCGATGCCCAGCGTGGCTGCCCACGCGCGCACTGCATCGGCGTCGAAGGTTCGCACCCAGGGCGCGAGTGCATCGTGGCGCCCGGCGTAGCGCTGCAACAGGCGCTCGGTGGGCTCGGAGTGCGTCAGGTTGAGCCCGCCGCGCCCGGCGAGCAGGAACTTGCGGCCCACCGAGGGCATCGCGTCGAACAGATCCACCGCCACGCCGGCCTGGGCCAGCACCTCGGCCGCCATCAGCCCCGCGGGACCGCCGCCGATGACGGCTGCGCGCGGGGCGCTCATGCAGCTTCAGGCGGTGCTGCGTGCAGCGGGATGCGCCGCTTCACGCCCGCGCCCAGCTCTCGCGCGCGCAGCTGCCCGCAACCGCCATCCACGTCCTGTCCGGCAGACTGACGCAGCTTGGTGAGCACGCCGCGCCGGTGCAGCGTGCGCGCGATCTCGGCGGCGCGTTGCCACGAGGGCCGGCGGAACGGCAGGCCCTCCACGTTGTTGTACGGAATCATGTTCATGATCGCGTAGCGTCCCTTGAGCAGGCGCACGATGCCCTCCAGCTCCTCGTCGGTGTCGTTCACGCCTTCGAGCAAGGTCCACTGGTACTGGATCGGGTAGCCGGTGGCGCGCGCATAGGCCTCGCCGGCTTCGGCCAGTTCATCCGGCGTGATGCGGGGTGCACGCGGCAGCAGCTGTGCTCGCAGGTCGGCGCGTGTGGAATGCAGGCTGAGCGCCAGCGCCGGCTTCACCGGCCCTTGCGGCAGGCGCTCGAAGACGCGCGCGTCGCCCACGGTGGAGAACACGAGGTTCTTGTGCCCGATGCCGCCTGCCGTGCCGAGCAGGTCGATCGCGTCCATCACGTTGTCCAGGTTGTGCGCCGGCTCGCCCATGCCCATGAACACCACCTTCTTCACCGGGCGGCGCGTGCGCGCCAGCGCCACCTGCGCCACGATCTCGGCGCTGCCCAGCTGGCGCAGCAGGCCGTCGCGGCCGGTCATGCAGAACACGCAGCCCACGGCGCAGCCGGCCTGGGTGGACACGCACACGCCGTCGCGCGGCAGCAGCACGCTCTCCACCGTTTGGCCGTCGGCCAGCTGCACCAGCAGGCGGGCCGAGCCATCTTCCCCCGGGTGCTCCGAGCGCAGCCGCGCCACGCCTTGCAGCGCGAGCGCGAGTTGCGGCAGGTCGGCGCGCAGCGCGAGCGGCAGGTCGTGCTCGGGGCGCCGGCGGCCGCTGTCGAGCGGCAGCACGTTCACCCAATGGCGCAGCAGGCGCTGCTCGTGGCGCGGCTTGGCGCCCTGCGCACGCAGACGTTCGCGGATGTCCTGGATGCGTTGCAGCGGCGGCTGCGGCGCGGCGTGGGAAGTGGGGGACTGCACGCCCGGCATGGTACCGGGCGAGGGCGAAACTCCGCCTTGCCGGCGGCCGGCCGGTGCAGCAGCATGTGCCCCGATGACGCTCCTCACCCCCTTGCGCAGCGGCAGCTTGCGCCTGCAGCCGCTCACGCTCGCGCAGCTGCAACAGCTGTGTGCCGGCCAGGTGCCGGCCGAACTGGTGGCGGCAGCCCGCGAGAAGGCGCTGCCGCCGCCGTTCGTGCTGGCGCGTGCACTGGCGCGGGTGGAACAGCACGAGCCCGCCGCATGGTGGCTGCCCTACCTGATGGTGAGCGAGCCCGACGGCGCGGTCGTCGGCGGCTGCGCGTTCAAGGGGCCGCCGCGAGAAGGCCAGGCAGAAATCCTCTATGGCGTCGCCAGGGCCTTTCGCGGGCGGGGTTTCGCCAAGCAGGCGGTGCACCTGCTCGTGCGCATCGCTTTCGAGCAGGGCGCGCAGCACGTGCTGGCCGAAGTGGAGCCGCACAATCTGGCGTCGGCCAGGACGGTCGCGGCCTGTGGGTTCCGTGCAACCGGGTCGCGCGTGGCGGAGGATGGCGCCGCGGTCGTGCAATGGGTGTTGAGCGCGGCCTACGATGCGGCATGCCCTCCACCGTGATCAGCTGCGGCGTGCTGCTCTTCAGTCCCCAGCAGGAATTGCTGCTGTGCCACGCCACCGGCGCCGCGCATTGGGACATCCCCAAGGGCGTGGGCGAGCCGGGTGAAACGCCGCTCGACACGGCGCTGCGCGAGACGCGGGAGGAAACGTCGTTGCTGCTGGCGCCTGAAGGCCTGCTCGACCTTGGCAGCATGGCGTACCGCCCGGCAAAGCGCCTGCACCTGTTCGCCACCTGGAGCCCGCGCTTCGACCCCGGCACCTGCCAGTGCACCAGCCTGTTTCGCGACCCGCGTGGGCGCATGCTGCCCGAGTGCGACGCGTTCGAATGGACGCCCTTCGACCAGCTGCCGCAGCGCTGCGCAGCCAGCATGCGCAAGGTGCTCACGCAAACGCTGTCGCTGCCGGCGCTGTGGCAGCAGTTGCGGCCCGCAGGGGTCAGCGGCTGACGGGCGCGGCCGGGCACTCGGGTGGCCACGCCTCCTCGACGCCAGGCTCGCGCGCCAGGAACAGTTCGCCCGACACCTGGCCGCGTGCGTCGCGCGCAAACAGAAACGAGTGGCCCGAGGGCGAGAAGAGCACGCCCACTTCGGAGGCGTTTGCGTTCACCTCCGGTCCCAGCTTCTCGCGCCGCGACCAGCCGGTGGGGGTGAGGTGCGACAGGTAGAGGCCGTCGTCGGCCATCACCAGCATGCGCTGGCCGTCGGGCGACAGCGCCGCCTCGTACTCGTTGCCCGGGCCGTTGGTGGCCGGGCCCAGGTTCTCCGCGCGCCAGTGGCCCGGCGTGTCCTCGCGCGCACGCCAGATGTCGGTCTTGCCGGCGCCGCCGGCCCGGTCGGAACCGAAGTAGAGCCGGCCGTCGGGGCTCAGCCGCGGGAACCATTCGTTGCCCGCGCTGTTGACCGGCTCGGGCAGGCGCTGCGGCGTGCCCCAGCCGCCGCCCGCCTCACGCGCCACGCGCCAGATGTCGAGCTTGCGGCCGGTGGTGCCGTCGGTGCTGCGGGTCGAAATGAAATACAGCGCCCGGCCGTCCGGTGTGAACCAGGGGTCCGCCTCCACGCCGTCACCGGCAAAGGCGGGCGGCGCCGGCGTGGACCAACCCTGCGCCCCGCAATGGCTGGCGAGGAGGTGCCAGCCTCGAAACTCGCGCGAACTGCGCACGAAGTAGAGATCGCCGGTGCGCGGATCGAAGGCCGGGTGCGACTCGAACAGCGGACTGGCGATGCCGGCCGGCGCCCACGGCGTGACATTGAACGCCGCCATCGCGGCACCACAGGCCACGAGCACGCAGGCCCCGGCAAGGAGGCGGCGCGGCAAGCTAGGGATCATGGCAAGCCCCGTTCGATGCAACGCACGCATTGTGCGAAGCCCCGCGCGAGGGCTGAAGAGGTCATTGAAGGAAATTGGGCTGCTGCGCCTGCATTCCCGAAACGATCAGGTGCGCCACGGCAACGGCAACGCTTCGCCATCGGGTTGAAGCGTCACGACGGGCGTGGCGCCGAAGACGCCCGTCGTCTCCAGCGGCACCTTGCCCGTGTTGAAGATCTGGTGCACCAGGCCGCGCGGCAGCACCAGCGTGCAGCCGGCGGCGAAGCGATGCACCTGGCCGTCCGCGTGCACCTCGCCCTGGCCACCGGTACACAGCACCACCTCGTCGCAGTCGTGGCTGTGGGACGGGGTGGCGGCTCCGGGTTGCATCGACTGCCGCCACACCGACACCTGCGTGAGGCCGTCGGCCTCGCCGGCCCAGGTGGCATGCGCCACGCCGGGGATCTCGGCAGGCTCGGGGCGGGTTTGCTGGATCACGATCATCTTCATCTCCGGTTGTTGAACGGGAGCGCAGTGTGCTGGCGGGTGTGTGATTGCGGAACAGCCTGCAATGTCGCAACATTGCCGACACTTCTTCGTTAATCGAGAGCTTCGATGAAGGGCCTGCAGCCGCTGATCGCCTTTGCCGAGACCGCCAAGCAAGGCAACTTCGCGGCCGCGTCGCGCGAGCTGGGCACGGCACCCTCCACCTTGGCCAAGGCGGTTGCGCGCCTCGAGGACGCGCTGGGCGTGAAGCTGTTTCACCGCACCACACGGCAGGTGAGCCTCACGCCGGATGGCGAACGCCTGT
>CAMLIZ010000097.1 GCA_946480245.1 uncultured Pseudomonadota bacterium | reverse complement strand
GCCGATCGTCGAGGTGATGACGGTCAACTTCAGCCTGCTGGCGCTGGACCAGATCGTCAACAACGCCGCCACGCTGCGCCACATGTCGGGCGGGCAGTTGGCGGTGCCGCTGGTGGTGCGCATGACCACCGGCGCCGGGCGCCAGCTGGCGGCGCAGCATTCGCACAGCCTGGAGGTGTGGTACGCGCACGTGCCGGGGCTGCGCGTGCTGGCGCCGGCCACGCTGGAGGATGCGCGCGGCATGCTGCTGGGCGCGCTGCGCCTGAACGACCCGGTGATCGTGTTCGAGCACGCGCTGCTGCTCAACGCCGAGGGCGATCTCGCCGGCGATGCGGCGCCGGTGGACATCGCGCATGCGCAGGTGCGACGTAGCGGGGGCGACCTTTCGCTCATCACCTATGGCGGCTCGCTGCCGCGCTGCCTGGCCGCGGCCGATGCGCTGGCCGCGCTGGGCATCGAGGCCGAGGTGCTGGACCTGCGCAGCCTGCGCCCGCTCGACGTGGCGGCCATCGCCGAGAGCGTGCGCCGCACGCGCCGCGCGCTGGTGGTGGACGAAGGCTGGAAGACCTGCAGCCTGGCGGCCGAGGTGATGGCCACCATCGCCGAGCAGGCCTTCTACGAGCTGGACGCGCCGCTGGCGCGCGTGTGCAGCGCCGAGGTGCCCATGCCGTATGCCAAGCACCTGGAAGAGGCCGCCCTGCCCGGCACGGCGCGCATCGTGGCCGCGGCGCGGCAGGTGGTGCAGCGATGATCGAACTGCGCCTGCCCTCCTTCGGCGCCGACATGGACGACGCCACCTTCGTGCAGTGGAACGTGCAGCCGGGCCAGGCGCTCGCGCGCGGCGACATCGCCTGCGTGGTGGAAACCCAGAAGGGCGCGATCGACGTGGAGGCCTGGCAGGCCGGCACGCTGGCGCGCACCGTGGCCGAGCCGGGCCAGCGCCTGCCTGTCGGCGCGCTGCTGGCCGTGCTGGCCACCGAAGGCGAGGACTGGCAGGCCGTTGCAGCCGCGCCCGTGCCGCAAGCCGAGGTGCCGGCTCAGGCGCAGGCACCGTCCGAGGCAGCCGCTGCGGCCGCACCCGTGCCGGCCGCCGCTGCCGAGGCCGTGGCCGTGCCGCGCGCTTCGCCCGCCGCGCGCCGCCGTGCCCAGGAGCTCGGCGTGGACCTGGCTACGCTGGCCGCATCCGGCGGCGCGATCAGCCTGGCCGACGTTGAGCAGGCCGCCGCTGCCGCGCGCACGCCCGCCGACAACATGCGCGCGGCCATTGCCGCCGCCATGGCGCGCTCCAAGCGCGAGATTCCGCACTACTACCTCGGCTGCGAGGTCAACGTGGAGGCCGCGCTGCGCTGGCTGGAGGCCTTCAACGCGCCGCTGCCGGTGGCCGAGCGCGTGCTGTTCGCGGCGCTGGCGCTGCGCGCCATCGCGCGCGCGCTGCGCGACGCGCCCAGCCTGAACGGCCGCTTCGAGAACGGCCGCTACCAACCGTCAAAGGCCATTCACGTGGGCGTGGTCACCGCGCTGCGCGGCGGCGGCCTGGTGGTACCCACCGTGCACGACGCGGACCGGCTGGCGTTGCCCGCCCTGATGGCCGCCCTGCGCGACGCGGTGGCGCGCGCGCGCAGCGGCCAGCTGCGCAGTTCCGACCTGGCCGACTCCACCATCACGGTCACCAACCTCGGCGACCTCGGCACCGACCTCGTCCATGGCGTGATCTACCCGCCACAGGTGGCGATCATCGGCCTCGGCCAGGTGGCGCCACGCGCCGTGGTGCACGAGGGGGCCGTGGTCGCCGCGCGCACCGTGCATCTCACGCTCGCGGCCGACCATCGCGCAAGCGACGGCCTGGCTGGCGCACGCTTTCTCGGCGCGCTGCGCGAGCGGCTGGCCCATCCGGAGATCGAATGATGGCGGCACATACCGACAACGTCCGCGAAACGGTGATCGAGGCAGTGCTGGCGATCGCGCCGGAAGCCGACTTCGCCCACCTGGACACGCAGCGCTCGTTGCGCGAGCAGCTGGACCTGGACTCGTTCGACTTCCTGAACCTGCTGATCGCGTTGCAGCAGAGCCTGGGCGTCAGCGTGCCGGAGGCCGACTACGCGCGTGTGCAGTCGCTGGACGCGCTGGTGCAGTACCTGGCTTCCCATGGCGCCCACTGACCGCGGGCCTGCAACCCCAAGCGCCGCCGCGCGGAGCTACGGCTGATCCTGCGGCCGCAGCTCGCGCATCAGTGCCACCACCTCGTCGTCGCTGGTCTGGTCGAACTGCCGGTAGTGCATGCCCACGGCGCCGAAGAACGCCGGCTCGTACAGGCACACCAGCTCGTCGACCTCGCCGCGCAGGCGCTGCACCTCGCTGGACGGCGCCACCGGCACGGCCAGCACCAGCCGCGCAGGGCGGCGGTTGCGCAGCGCCCGGATCGCCGCGCGCACGGTGGTGCCGGTGGCGATGCCGTCGTCCACCAGCACCGCGGTGTGGCCTTGCAGCGGCAGCGGCGCACGGCTGCCCAGGTACAGCGCGCGGCGGCGCCGGATCTCGCGCAGCTCCTCGGGCATGCGCGCCAGCACGTAGTCCACGCCCACGCCGCTTGATGCCAGGGTGTCGTCGTCCACCTCGAGGGCGGGCTCCTCGCCACCCTCGGCCACGGCGGCGATGGCCAGCTCGGGCTGCGAGGGCGCGCCGATCTTGCGCACCAGCAGCAGGTCCAGCGGGGCATGCAGCGCGCGCGCCACTTCGGCCGCCACCGGCACGCCGCCGCGCGGCAGGGCCAGCACGAGGGGGTCGCGCAGCGCGCGCCGCCTCAGCGCCTGTGCGAGCTGCCGCCCAGCGTCTTCACGATCCTCGAACGAGCCTTGCATGATGCCCTCCCGCAAGGCTCCGACCATCGCGCAACCGCTGCCCGACCGTGCTGAGAAATATCAAGCCGCACGCCGCATCGGCGCCCAACAATCGTTCGATGCCTGTGCACCCCATGACCCCGGTCGACGCCGCCTGGTACCACCTGGACAGCGTGGCCAACCCGGCGATCGTCAACGCGATCGTCATCACGGCTCAGCCCTTGTCCCCCGCGCGCCTGCGCACCGCACTGAAGCGCCGGCTGCTCGCCTTCGACCGCTTTCGCCAGCGCGTGATCGAACGCGGCTTCCCGATCCCGGTGCCTGCGTGGCAGGACGACCCAGAGGTCGACATCGACCACCACCTGCGGCTCGAGACGCTGCCGCACCCGCACGACGAGGCGGCGCTGCAGCAGCTGGTGAACGACCTGGCGAGCCAGCCACTCGATCCGGCGCGCCCGCTGTGGCAGGCGCACCTGGTGCAGCAGGTGGGTGCCGGCAGCGCGTTGATCCTGCGCTACCACCACTGCATCGGCGATGGCCGCGCGATGATGAACGTGGCCGCGCGCCTGTTCGACCTGCCGGCGCGCGCGTTCGCCAACCCGACGCGCCTGCGCCGCGCGCCGGCCGGCGGCCTGCTGGAACGGGCGGCACTGGTCGCCGGCGGCGCCTTGTCGCTGGTCGGCGAATTGCTCAAGTGGCCCGATCCGCCGTCGCCGTTCAAGGGCGAGTTCGGTGTGCGCAAGGCCGTGGCATGGTCGCGCCCGATCCCGATCGACGAGGTCAAGGCGCTGGGAGCGCCGCTGGACACCAAGGTGAACGACGTGCTCGTGGCCGCGGCCGCCGGTGCGCTGCGCAGCTACCTGCGCCAGCGCGGCGTGGACGTGGCCCACACCACGCTGCGCGCGATGGTGCCGGTCGATCTGCGCCCACCCGAGCGCGCCGACGCGCTGGGCAACGAGTTCGGGCTGGTGATCCTGGAGCTGCCGGTGAGCAGCGCGCGGCGCGCGCAGCGCCTGGCGCTGACGCAGGCACGCATGCAGGCGCTCAAGCGTTCGCCGCTGGCGTTGGCGATGGAGCTGCTGTTCGACGTGTTCGGCCGCACGCCGAAGATCGTGGAAGACGTGGCGAGCTGGATCTTCGGCAGCAAGTGCAGCGTGGTGATGACCAACGTGGCGGGCCCGCGCACCGCCGTCAAGCTGGCCGGCGTGCCGGTGCAGCGGCTGATGTTCTGCGTGCCCCACCCCGGCAACCAGCTCGGCATGGGCATCAGCATCTTCAGCCATGGCGGGCAGGCCACGCTGAGCGTCATTGCCGATGCCGGCCTGGTGCCGGACCCACACGCGATCACGCAGGCGTTCGAGCAGGAGTTCGCGGCGATGCGCCGCGCGGCTCGCGCCTAGCGCCTAGCGCCTAGCGCCTAGCGCCGGGCGCCGGGGCGTCCCTGCTGCAGCTGCTTGCGCTGCTCGGGCGTGAGGATGGCGTCGATGTCGTGCCGCGTCTGCAAGGCGTTGTCGAACATCTCCTTGCGCGCGTCGGCCATCGCCTGGTAGCCCTGTCGCAGCGCGGCGTCGTCTGCCTTGCCGGTGATCTGCAGCTCCTGCAGGCGCAGCATCTGCTCGTGCATGCGCGTCATCACGGCCCACTGCTTCTGCGAGGCGGCGCGCTCGATGCCGAGCAGCTTGTCGCGTTGCGCGTCGCTGAGGTCCAGGGCGCCCATCCCGTAGCCCATCATCATGCCGCCGCCATAGCCACCGCCCATCATGCCGCCGCCATAGCCGCCGCCCATCATGCCGGGGCCGTAGCCGCCCGCGTCGGGGCAGCCGCCCATCATGCCGGGGCCGAAGGGCTGCGCCGACGCAGTGCCAGCCACCAGTGCGGCAGCAGCCGCAACCATCAGAAGTCGCTTCATGCTCATTCCTTTTCTGCGAGCGTTCACCTCACATTCGAGGTGAATCGATGCACGCAGGATCGCGCTGCAGGTCGCGCGGACGCTTGCGCCAGCGCAAGCCGAAGGTTTACCGCGGCAGGTCGCCGAAGCTGGAGCCCATCCAGGTTCGCTTGCCTGCGGCCTTGGCGCGGTACATCGCCGCGTCGGCCGCCTCCAGCAGCGCTTCGGCGCTGTGCGCGGCGTCGGGGTAGCCGGCAATGCCGATGCAGGCGGTCACGCGCACGGTCTCGCCGCGCACCACGTACGGCTGCGACAGGCGCTGCAACAGGGCTTCGGCAATCAACGGCACCTCCGCCATCGCCACGCCCTGCAGCAAGACGGCGAACTCGTCACCGCCCAGGCGTGCCACCACATCCGCTTCGCGCAGCCCGGTGCGCAACCGCTGACCAACAGCGCGCAGCAACTCGTCGCCGGCGGCATGCCCCAGCTGGTCGTTCACCGGCTTGAAATCGTCCAGGTCGAGGTAGAGCAGCGTGAAGCTCCCACCGTCGCGCGCATGTTTGCGCACGGCCTCGCGCAATGCGGCCAGCAGGCCACGCCGGTTATGCAACTCGGTGAGCGCGTCGTGTTGCGCCTCGTGCGCCAGTTGCTCGCTGTGGTGGCGCATCTGCTCGCGCGCTTGCGTTGCCGCATCCCGCTCGGCGGTGCGCAGACGCAGCAGTTGCCCCGCCCGCAGCAGGGCCTCGGCCACCGCCTGCGGCTCGCGCAGCGGAATCGGCGGCACCTCGGGCAGCAGCCCGCGGCCGAGTGCCTCGGCCTGGGGCACCAGCAGCCGGATGGCCGCCCCGATCTGGCGCGCCATCGACACCGCGAGCGTGATGCCGAGTGCGAACAGCAGCAAGGTGCCAAGGACCAGCCAACCGAGCCAGCGCCACAGCGGCGCCATCAGCACCGCAGTGGGCACCCCGACCGCCGCCGACCAACCGGTGCGCCTCGAATGCGTGAAGGCCGTGAGGACCGGGGCGCCTTCGAGCGTGCGCATCTCCTGCACGCCCTCATGGCTGCGGTGCAGCGCCTCCAGCAAGCCGGGTGCGACGCTGCGGCCCACCCATTGCTGCGGGTGCAAGGTGCGCGCCACGATATGGCCCTGCCTGTCGGTGACAACGATCAGCCAGTTCGGCTCGGGCAGCAGCCGCGCCAGCAGGGCAGACATCACCTCCGGCTCGAACCCCATCGCCAGCGTGTACAGCACCGTGCCGTCGCGCAGCACCGGTACCTCCACCGCCACCATCGGCCGACGCGTCACGCCGCCGGAGAACACGTCGGACACCACCGCGCTGCGTGCGGCCACCGCCGCCGCCTGCAATGCCGGGTTTCCGTGCAACGGCAAGCGTTGCCCGTAGGGCTCCAGCGTGTTGATCACCTGCTGGCCCGCGGGCGTGCTCAGCACGATGTTGCCGCCGCTCAGGTGGGGCAGCGCCTGCAGCGCTTGACGGTGAAAGGCGGCGAGGTCGCCGCTCGTGAGAACCGGCGAAGAGCCGAGGGCCTGCAGCGCGTCGCCCGCGCGCACCAGTTGCAGGTCCACCGTATCCATCACGGCCTGCGCGGCTGCTTGCGCGCGCTGCTCGACCGCGGCACGCGCTTCGCGGTAGGCCTGCCCGATGGCCACGGCGGCGCCCAGTGACGCAGGCACCGTGCAGGCCGCCACCAGCCAGAGCAGGCGCGAGCGAACGGTGGTGCCCGGGGCACGCGCCGGTTGCTGCATCTCAGGTTTCCTGCTCGGGTTCATCCGCGTTCTGCACATCCACGGTTGCGGGCAGGTCGCCGCGCGCCGACTCGCCCTTCGTGGCTCATGACGAAACCTCCAGCGCATTCGCGTGCTTGCAATGTAAAGCTGCCACCGCGCACGCGCTTGCGCAATCGCAACCCTCCCCTGCCGCACGCGACGGATAACAGACGCATCAGCATCACCCAAAGCACCTGGATAGGCAATGAACGACGTGCTTGTTTCACCCCCGAAGCGGGTTTCGATCGGTGCGCACGGGCTGGAGGGCGATCTCGCCGTGCCGCCGCAAGCGTGCGGTCTGGTGCTGTTCGCGCACGGCAGCGGCAGCACCCGGCGCAGCCCGCGCAACATCGCCGTGGCGCAGCTGCTGCAAGAGCACGGGCTGGGCACCTTGCTGTTCGACCTGCTGCAGCCATCGGAGGCGCTGGATCGCGAGAACGTGTTCGACATCGCGCTGCTGGCGCAGCGCATGGTCGAAGCGATCGACTGGCTCGACCGTCGGCCATCGCTCGCCCAGCTGCCGCTCGGGCTGTTCGGCGCGAGCACGGGCGCAGCAGCCGCGCTGGTGGCCGCCGCGCAGCGCCCCGCGCGCGTCACAGCCGTGGTGTCGCGCGGCGGCCGCCCCGATCTTGCCGGGACCGCATTGCGCCGGGTGCGCGCACCGACGCTGCTCATCGTGGGCGGCGCGGATACCGAGGTGCTCGCGCTGAACCGGCGGGCGCTGAAGCAGCTCGATGCCAGCTGCGAGCTGGTGGTCGTGCCGGGCGCCACGCACCTGTTCGAGGAGCCGGGCGCGCTGGAACAGGTGGCCGAACGGGCCGCCGGGTGGTTCGTCACCCAGCTCGTGCCCCGGGCACGCGCCTCACAGACGGGAGATCCGCATGGCTGAATCGATGTCGCATGAGCTTTTCGGCAGCCAGGCGGAGCGCCAGAAGCTGGTGGACACCGACCTCGGCGCCCTGGCCGACCAGCTCGACCGCTGCACGCGCGAGCGGGGCGGCACCGGCGGCGCGCGTGAACGTGTGAACGCCGTGCTGCGCTTTGTGCAACACCACGTCGTCACGCTGGCGGTGCTGCTGGCGCTGCTGTTGGCGGCCGTGTCGATCAGAGGTTGAAGCAATGGACAAGATCTGGCTCGCTTCCTACCCCCCGGGCGTACCGGCCGAGGCCGACGTGCAGGCCTATCCGTCGCTGAAGGCGATGTTCGAGCGCAGTTGCGAGCGCTTTGCCACGCGGCCGGCGTTCACCAACCTGGGCGGCACGCTCAGCTACGAGGAGGCCGAGGCGCTGACGCGCGACTTCGCGGCGTTCCTCCAGCACCGCCTGGGCTTGCAGCGCGGCGAACGCATCGCGCTGATGATGCCCAACTGCCTGCAGTACCCGGTGGCGGTGTTCGGTGCGCTGCGCGCCGGGCTGGCGGTGGTGAACGTGAACCCGATGTACACCGCCAGCGAGCTGGCGTTCCAGTTGCGCGACTCCGGCGCCAGCGCGATCGTGGTGCTGGAGAACTTTGCCCACACGGTGGAGCAGGCGCTGCCCGAGACGAACGTGAAGCACGTGATCGTCACGCAGTTGGGCGACCTGTTCGGCACGCTGCGCGGCAGCGCGGTGAACTTCGTGGTGCGGCACTTCAAGCGGCCTGTGCCGCCCTGGCAGATCGAGGGTGCAATGCACCTGCGCGACGTGCTGGAGGAAGGCAGCGTGCTGCCGCATGCGGAAGCCATGCCCTCGCACGACGACACGGCCTTCGTGCAGTACACGGGCGGCACCACGGGCCGGCCCAAGGGCGCCGTGCTGAGCCACGGCGGCATGGTGGCCAACGTGGAGCAGACCATCGCCTGGATCGGCCGCACGCTGCAGCCCGGCGAGGAGACGGTGATCACAGCCTTGCCGCTGTACCACGTGTTCGCGCTCACCGCCAACCTGTTGGTGTTCACCCGCCTGGGCGCGGAGAACGTGCTGGTCACCGACCCGCGCGACCTGCCCACGCTCGTGAAGCTGCTGCACCACACGCCGTTCACCGCCATGACGGGCGTGAACACCTTGTTCAACGCGCTGCTCGATGCGCCCGGCTTCCCCGAAGCCGCCGCGGCGCGGCGCGGCAGCGTCAAGATCGTGGTGGCAGGCGGCATGGGCGTGCACCCGCGCGTGGCCGAGCGCTGGCAGCAGGCGATGGACACGCCGCTGATCGAAGGCTATGGCCTCACCGAGGCGTCGCCCATCGTGTGTGCCAACCCGGTGGAGTCACGCCACTTCAGCGGCAAGCTCGGCCTGCCGGTGCCCAGCACCGACGTGGCACTGCTCGACGATGCCGGTCACGAGGTGAACTTGGGCGAGGTGGGCGAGATCTGCGTGCGCGGCCCGCAGCTGATGAAGGGCTACTGGAACCAGCCGGGCGAGACCGCCAAGGTCTTCACGCCGGACGGCTGGCTGCGCACCGGCGACCTCGGCCGCATGGACGCCAGCGGCTATGTGGAGTTCGTGGACCGCCGCAAGGACATGATCGTGGTCTCCGGCTTCAAGGCCTTTCCGGCCGAGATCGAGGACGCGGCGCGCCGCCATCCGGGCGTGAAGGACGCCGGCGCGGTGGGCGTGCCCGACGAGCGCACCGGCGAGGCCGTGGTGCTGTACGTGGTGCCGTCGGACCCCGAGCTCACCGTGGAGCAGGTGCGCGCGCATTGCGAACAGCACCTCACCGCCTACAAGCGACCGCGCCGCATCGTTCTGCGCAGCGAGCTGCCGATGACACCGCTGGGCAAGGTGCTGCGGCGCGCGCTGAAGGAAGAAGCGCTGCACAGCCAGGCCGCTGCCGCGCACGACACCGCTGCCTAGGCGCCTACTGCGCCCGCATCGGCCCGTGCGGCCGGCGCCGGCGCACTGCTCACAGGCAGGCGCACCAGCACCAACGCCGGCGCGGGCAGCGCGTCGAGCCGCACCCATTCGCCCGCTGTCAGCAGCGTGGCACCCGCCGGCGCGGGCACGCCCTCGCGCAGCAGGCAGACCGTGAGCGTGCGCGCCGGCGTACGCACCACCACCTCGGCCCGGTCCCATGGCGGCGGCAGGCAAGGCAGCACGCGCAGGGCATCGTGGCGCAGCGTGATGCCGAGCAGGCCTTCCAGTGCGGCACGCAGCATCCAGGCCGCCGAGCCGGTGTACCAGCTCCAGCCGCCCTGCCCTTGATACGGCGCGGCGCTGTACACGTCGCCGGCCATCACGTAGGGCTCGATGCGGTAGCGGCGCTGCTCCGCTTCGGTGGCCGCACGGTGCGCCGGGCTCACCAGGCGGAAGTACTCCCACGCGCGCTCTGCGTCGCCCAGCTGCGCCAGCGCCAGCACGGCCCAGGCGCCGGCATGCGAGTACTGGCCGCCGTTCTCGCGCACGCCCGGCGGGTAGGCCTGGATGTAGCCGGCGTGATCGGGCGCGTGCTGTAGCGGCGGGTGCAGCAGCCGCACCAGGCCATGCGCGCGGTCGACCAGATGCTGGTCAGCAGCGGACATGGCCTGGCGTGCGCGCGCATCGCCGGCCGGCAGCGCAAACACGCTCCAGGCCTGCGCGATCAGGTCGATGCGGCACTCCGCGTTCTCCTGCGATCCGAGCGGGCGGCCGTTGTCGAAGAAGGCGCGGCGATACCAGGCGCCGTCCCAGGCCTGGTCCTGCAGGGCCTGCTCCAGCCCCACGCGCCGCAAGCGCCAGCGCTCGGCGCGCTCGCCGTCGCCGCGGCTTGCGGCGATGCGCTCCCAGGCGGGCAGCAACACCAGCAGGAACCAGCCGAGCCACACCGATTCGCCCCGGCCCTCGTGCCCCACGCGGTTCATGCCGTCGTTCCAGTCGCCGCTGCCCATCAGCGGCAGGTGGTGCACGCCAAAGCGCAGGGCGTGATCGATCGTGCGCGCGCCGTGCTCGTACACGCTGGCGCTGTCGGCGCTGATGCCAGGTACGAAGTAGGCATCCTCCGCGCCATCGGGGATGGCCTGCCCTTCGAGGAACGGCAGCGCCTCGTCCAGCAGTCCATCGTCGCCGCTGCACTGCAGGTAATGCTGTATGGCATACGGCAGCCACAGCAGGTCGTCGCTGAAATGCGTGCGCACGCCGGCCCCGGTGGGGGCATGCCACCAATGCTGCACGTCGCCCTCGCGGAACTGGCGCGTCGCATGCAGCACGATCTGCGCACGCAGCAGGGCCGGGTCGGTCCAGGCGAAGGCCATTGCATCCTGCAGCTGATCGCGAAAGCCGGTGGCGCCGCCTGCCTGGTAGAAGCCCGCCTTGGCCCACAGCCGGCAGGCCAGCGTCTGGTAGGGCCACCAGCGGTTGACCATCGCATCGAACAATGGATCGGGCGTGCTCACCTGCAGCGCGCTCAGGCGCTCGTCCCAGGCGGCCACTGCCTGCTCCGGCATCTGCATCCAGTGATCGGACACTCGCAGGCGTTGCGCCAGCGCGAGTGCGGCGTCACGGCCCGGTGCATGGCCGATCACCCAGGCCAGCTGCACGCTGGCCCCCGCTGCGACCAGCAGCACCGTGTCGAGCGCAGCGCAGGGGTCCAGCCCGAAGCCGCTGGCACCGCCGAGCTGGGGCGGCACCGACAGCGCGCCCTGCGCATCGAACAGCTCGTCGCGCACGCAGGTCCACTGCTGCACGGCGGCACCGGCCAGCATCAGGAACGCCGTGCCCTCGCCGAAGCCGCCTTGATGGTCGAGCTGGCGCGCCAGCGCGGCCTGCACGTCGTGCACGTACTCGGTGGCCAGCGTCATGCGGTCACGGCGTTCTGCGCCGAGCAGCCACTCGGCGCAGCCCAGCAGCCGCACACGGCGCGGGTGCGGCTGCGTGTTGTGCAGCCGCACCTGCACGCACTTGGCGCTCTCGTGCGGATGCACGGCGATGCGCAGCGTCACCGCCAGCCCGGCGCGCTGGTGAACGAACTCGCTCATGCCCTGCGTATGCCGCACGGTGTAGCCCGCCGCACCATTGCGCTGGCCCTCGGGCAGCAGGTTGAACCAGCCGCCGGCGGCCTCGTCCCAGGCCAGGAAGTGCTCCGGCGCGGGGTCGAGCAAGGCGTCGTTGCTGCACGGCGTGAGCTGGTTCATGCGGCTGTTGCCGGCCCACGTGAAGCCGCCACCGGCCTCGGTGACGATGCAGCCGAACTGCGCGTTGGCCAGCACGTTGGCCCACGGCCGGGGCGTGGTGTGCCAGTCGTCCAGGTCGATCTGCACGCTGCGCCCGTCGTCGGAGAAGTGGTTGGGTGCCAGCGGTTGGGGCCACGGCTGAGGCCATCCGGCAACCGCCCGGGCGCCCGTGGACGCGCGCGTGGCGACCACTTGCGCCACCAGGCGCTGCAGCGGACGCCCATCGGCCACCAGTGCCACCCGCGCGCAGGCGTGCAGCGCGGCGGCTTCGGCGGGGCCCACGTCGGCGCGGCGCAGCAGCACCAGGCTGCTGCGTTGCGGCTGGTCGTGCTGCGCGGTGCCCAGCGACTGGCGCAGTGCCTCCAGTTGCTCCTGCAGCGGCATCAGGTACGAGGCCGGTTCCGCGTTGATCACCACGAGATCGGTGGCCAGCCCGGCGATCTCCCACAACCGTTGCACCCCCGCCAGCGAACGCACCGCGCCCAGCCCCTGCTCGGCGCCGATGCGCACCACCAGCAGCGGGCGCTCGCCCGAAACGCCGAAGCGCCACAGCGCACGCCGGTCCAGCGCCATCGACGGCAGGGCACGCGGGTGCGACCGGCACATCACGAGCAGGCTGGCCAGATCCTGCAGGGCATGCAGCTCGCTGGCCTCGATGCGCAGCTCGCGACGGCGGATGCGCGCCAGTGCAGCGGCCATCAGGCTGTCGCGCGCCAGGTGCACCTCCTGGCGGTATTCGTCCATCAGCGCCAGCAGCGTGTCGGCGTCGCCCGCGGCGGCGGTGGCAAGCGTGAGCGTGCTGCGCGCATGCGGGGCCAGGCGCAGGCGCACGGCGAGCGAGGCCGCCGGGTCGAGCCCGGTGTCGAGCCGGCCATCGGCCTGGGCGCGTGACGCGGCGGCGCTGCGCAACTGGGCCAGGCGGCCGTTGCGCGGCAGCAGTGCCTCGCGCTCGCAGCAGGCGTCCACGCGCAGCGGCTCGTCGTCGCAGGCGGCCAGGAAGTGCGCCGCCCACATGCCATGCTCGTCGGGCAGTCGCGGACGCCGCTCCAGCAGCACGCAGTGCGGATCGGCGGCGTGCGCCTGCACGAACAGGTTGGCAAAGGCGGGATGCGCGGCGTCGGCCGCCTGCGGGTTGAGCACGGCCTCGAAGAAGCTCATGAGCTCCAGCTCCAGGGGCACGTCGCCCAGGTTGTGCACGCTCACGCGGCGGAACTCGATGTCCTCGTCGGCACTCACCCACACGCGCACATGGGCCTCGAAGAGATCGCAGCGCGTGCTGAACTCGACGTGATCGTCGAAATAGCGAGCAGCGTGGCTGGCCCCCGGGCGCGGATGCGGGGCCAGCGTGAGCGAATGGAAGATCGCCTCGTCGTTGCAGCGCATCAGCAGCCAGGTGCCGAAGGCGTCGCGCAGCGCGTCATCGCGCGCACGGCTGACGGCCTTGCCACGCCACAGGCTCTGCCCGGCGCCATTGGGACGCAGGCTCACGCTGTAGCTGCCGTTGCTGAGCCAATGCGTGGGCGGCAGCGCAGGCGGCACGGCGAGATCGAACTCCCGCACCATGCTCACGGCGGCCGCATCCTTCTTGGGCGGCGCTGTGCCTGGGAGCGTGGGCGTCTGCAGAACCACTTCGCGCGGCATGCGCTCATGCAACAGCGCCGCGTGCGCGGCAGCCTGCGGCACGCGCGCAAACCACCCGCGCGGCGCGCCGTCGCACAGCAGGTTGGCCAGCGCCACCAGGCTCATGCCCTGGTGGTGTGCCATGAAGGTGGCCACGCGTTGCGGCGCGCCGTCTTCGGCCAGGCGCATGCGCGAGAAGTCCAGCGCCTCGATGAAGCCGTGCAGCCCGCGCCCGCCGAGCAGTTCGATCCAGCGCAGGTTGGCCACCGCGGCCGCGGGCTCCAGCCCACTGGCCAGCAGGGTGGCGTAGGGGGCGATCACCCGGTCCTGCGGCGGCGTGCGACGCAGCGCAAGGCCTGGCACGCCGAAGGGCGCGTACTGGAACGCCAGCGTGTGGTCCTGCGCAAAGTAGGCGCATTCCGACACCCCCCAAGGGATGCCGTGCGCATGGCCGAAGGCACGCTGCGCGGCAACCGCCGCCTTGGCCACGCGGCAGAACAGGCCGCCCTCCGGCTCGTCGGCCAGCAGCGTCGGCATCAGGTACTCGAACATCGAGCCCGACCACGAGCGCAGCGCGGGGCGCCCGTGAAACGCGAGGAAGGGCCGGCCCAGCGCCTCCCAGTGGCGGCGCGGCACGTCGCCCTTGGCCAGCGCAACGAGGCTGGTCAGGCGTGCCTCGGAGGCCAGCAGGTCGTAGTAGGCCGGATCGAGCACCGCGTCGTCGAGGCGCATGCCGATGTGGAACAGCCGCCGCCGCGGGTCGTAGAGAAAGCCGAACTCCATGGCCGCGACGAAGGCATCGGCCCGGCTTGCGCGTGCCCGCCATGCGTCGGCCTGCTTCGCGTCTTGGGCCGCGAACTCGCGGCAAGCCTGCGCCACGGTCCACAGGCAGGCGGCGAGATTGCCGCTGTCCACCGTGGACACGTAGCGCGGTGCCAGCGGCTGCAGGCTGCGCGTGTCGATCCAGTTGTGGAAGTGCCCGCGTTCGCGCGGCAGCACGGCCAGCGTTCCCAGCGTGGCGTCGAGCCGGCGGCCGAGCGAGGCCGCATCGATGAACCCGAAGCGCTGCGCGCACACGGCGCTCAGCAGGTACAGGCCGATGTTGGTGGGCGAGGTGCGGTGCGCCAGCATCTCGTGCGGCTCGACCTGCAGGTTGTCGGGCGGCAGGTGGTGGTCCTCCTCGCTCACGCAGCGCTCGAAGAAGCTCCACGTGTCGCGCGCCGCACCGAGCAGGTAGCTGCGCGCCTCGTCGTCCAGCGGCGGGGGCCGCCGCCGCGGCAGCGGCTGCGCCACCGCCCACATCCAAAGCGGCGTGAGGCACCACAAGAGCCCGATGCCCAGCAGCCACGGCTTGTCCGCCCCGGGCATCAGCAGGCCGGCGGCCGTCCATGCGGCGGCGGCGACGCACACCCGCGCATGCTGCGCCCAGAACCAGCGCCAGCTCGTGCGCGCGGCCGACTGCGCCTGGGCGGCGGTGGTCCACTGCAACAGCTGCTGCCGGCTTACCGCCATGCGCCACAGCGCGCGCACGATCGCATCCGCCTGCAGCGCGGCCGCATGCAGCAAGGTGGCCAGCTGCCACGCAGCGCCACCGGTGGCGCGCAGCAATTCGCGCAGCCCTTCGCGCCACAGGTGCACGAACGCCACGTGCAGGCGCCCGGGCACCAGCGCGGTGACGGCGCCGATCAACGGGCCCAGCGCCAGGGCCGACAGCACGAGGCCCAGGGCCACCACAGGGCGCACGGCATGGGTGGTGCACGCGAGCCACAACAGCACCACGCAGGCCGGCGCCAGCAGGCTGCGGCGCAGGTTGTCCAAAACCTTCCACAGGTTGAGCCCGCCCACCCCGCCGCGCAGCGCCGCGCCCACGAAGGCCAGCAGCTGCCAGTCGCCGCGCGTCCAGCGGTGCGCGCGCGACGCTGCCACGTCCGGATGCATCGGGTGCTGCTCCAGCACCACCACGTCGCTCAGGTAGGCACAGCGCGCCCACAGGCCTTCGAACAGGTCATGGCTGAGCAAGCGCCCCGGCGCCACACGACCTTGCAGCACCTCGTGCACCGCGCGCACGTCGTACAGGCCCTTGCCGCAGAAGCTGCCTTCGCCGAACACGTCCTGGTAGATCTCGGAGCTGCCGCCGTTGTAGGCGTCCGTGCCCCAGGGGCCGGAGAACATCCAGCCGAACGCAGTGACCTCCTCCGGCCGCGGGAACGGCACGGCCACGCGCGGTTGCAGGATGCCGTAGCCGGCCACCACGCGACGCGTGGCAGTGTCGATGCGCGGCTGGTTCAGCGGGTGCGCCGCCACCGCCACCATGTCATGCAGTGCGCCCGGCGGCAACACGGTGTCGGCGTCCAGCACCACCACGTAGCGCACCTCGGCCGGCGTGCGGCTGATGGCACCCAGGTCGACGAACGGTGACGCGGCCGTGCCCTCTGCCAGCAGCGCCAGCAGTTGCTCGATCTTGCCGCGCTTGCGCTCCCAGCCCATCCAGGTGCGCTCGCCGCCGGACCAGGTGCGCTCGCGGTGCAGCAGCAAGAAGCGCGGTGCGCCGGCTGCCGGGTGGCGCCGGTTCAGCACGTCGATCGCTTCGCGCGCGGCGGCGAGCAAGGGCGCGTCTTCGGGCAGCTCGCGCTGCGCTGCGTCGCGCCCGTCGGACAGCAGCGCGAAGCTGGTGTGCGGCTGCGGGTTGGCGAGCCAATGGCGCTCGAGCGTGGCGGCGAGCTCCCTTGCGCCTTCGGCCGAACCCAACAGGCACGGCACCACCACCAGCGTGCGCTGCTCGGGCGTCAGGCCGCTTTCCAGCGCCAGGCGCGGCAGCCGTTGCACGCGCACCGCTTCGGCCAGTACGCGGTGCACGAGCGCCACCACGCACTCCAGCGCCGGGAAGCCCATCAGCACCAGGGCCGCGATGCGCACCCACCCCGCGACGCCGCTGCCCGCCACCAACGCAGAGAGCAGCAGCGCCGCGCCCAGCGCAAGTGCGCTGCCGTACAGCGTGGTGCGCCAGCGCCGCCACAGTTGCAGATGCAGCGGCTCGGCACCGCGGCGGGTGGCGCCGAGCGCGCAAAGCAAGGTGGCACGCCCGGGCCCGAGCAACCAGTGCGCCGGGCCGGTAGCGCCCGGCCCGGCGCACAGGTCGGCAGCGCGCCGTGCCACTTCGAGTTCGGTGCGTCGCAGCCGCCAGGCCAGGCGCTCGATCTCGTGGGTGACCTGGTCGCGCGTGATCTCGCTGTCGGCGCCGAAGGCGGGAGCGCGCCGCAAGGTCTGCAGCACCGGGCTCACCGTCTCCACCAGGGCCACCCAGTCCAGGTGCTGGATCGCGCGCAGCGCCGTCACGGCGTTGCTCACGCTCACGTTGTCGGCAGCCTGCATCTGCTGCGCCGAGGTGAGCAGCGCCTGCACGTCGGGCGCCTTCTGCGCCAGCCAGTTGCGCCACCTCGACGGGGTGGCCGCCTCGCCGTGCAGCCGCTGCACCATCTGCGCCAGGAACACCGGCTCCACGCCGCGCCGCTGCGTACGCAGGTAGATGGCTTCCAGCTGCTGCAGCGGCAGCGTTTCCTCGCGGTCGCAGCACCAGTTGGCCAGCTCGTGCGCGGCCTTGTGCGCTGCCACCGATTCGGCCAGGCGCCCCAGGTTCTC
>CAMLIZ010000096.1 GCA_946480245.1 uncultured Pseudomonadota bacterium | reverse complement strand
CAACCCTGGGACAACTCGCTTCACAGCGCTTGACTCCGCAGACGGTTACTCAGAACAACTGTTGCCCGGTGATGCGTCGGTGCTCCCTGATCGCAAACCGATCCGTCATGCCCGCGATGTAGTCGGCGATCCCGCGCCATGGCGTGGCCCCCTCCACGCGGAACTGCAGGGGTAACTCGACCGGCGCCTGCCGATAGGCAGCGAACAAGTCTCGCACCACCCGCCGACCGCGCTCCGTGGTCTGCACCACCTGGGGATGCCGGTAGAGGGCCTTGAAGAGGAAGCGCTTCATCTCAGCGCTCGCGGCGCGCATCTCCTGACTGAAGCCGACCAGCGGCTGGTTCAGGCGCCGCGCCTCGTCTGCATCGCCGGGCGCCGTGCGGCGCAGTGCCGCCTGCGTGGCGTCGATGACGTCATAGACCTGTTCCGACAGCATGCGGCGGATCGCTTCATACAACAGGCGGCGCCCGGGTTGCTCGCGCAGTCCTGGATGCTCTCGCATCACGGCGTGGAAATGCCGGCGAAACAACGGCACTTCGGCGAGCTGGTCGAGGTCAAGCAGTCCGGAACGCACGCCATCGTCGATGTCATGCGCGTTGTACGCGATCTCGTCTGCGAGGTTGCACAGCTGGGCCTCGAGGCTGGGTTGTGTACGGTCGAGAAAGCGTCGCGCCACACCACCAGGCTCCAGCGTCTCAATGTGGCGCGCATGTGCACGGGCGCAATGCTTCAGGATGCCCTCTCGGCACTCGAAGGTGAGATTCAATCCATCGAAATCCGCGTAGCGGTGCTCGAGCCGGTCAACCACGCGCAGGCTTTGCAGGTTGTGCTCAAAGCCACCCTGATCAGCCATGCACGCATGCAGCGCATCTTGTCCCGCATGACCGAACGGCGTGTGGCCAAGGTCGTGCGCGAGCGCAATGGCCTCCACCAGGTCTTCGTTGAGGTGCAGGCTGCGCGCGATCGAACGCCCGAGCTGCGCCACTTCCAGCGAGTGCGTCAGACGAGTGCGAAACAGGTCGCCCTCGTGGTTTAGAAACACCTGGGTCTTGTAGACCAGCCGGCGAAACGCCGAGCTGTGCACGATGCGGTCGCGGTCGCGCTGATACTCGGTGCGCGTGGGTGCAGGCTGCTCCGGATGCCGGCGGCCGCGCGACCTCGCCGGGTCGCTCGCATAGGGCGCGAGATCCACGGGGCGGCCCCCGCTCAACGCGTATGCGCTTCGATCACCCGCGCCACCAGTTCAGCGGGCGCGGACCGCATGGCCGCGCGGCCCAGCGCCTCAATCACGACGTACCGGATGTCGCCCGCCTCCGCCTTCTTGTCCACGCTCATCAGCTGCAGGTAGCGCGACGTGCCCAACGCAGGCCCCTCCACCGGGAGCCCCGCACGCGCGATCAAACGCCGCATGCGATCGAGGAACTCGGGGGGCATCAGCCCCAGCTCGACCGAGAGCGCGCTGGCCATCACCATGCCGCAACCCACTGCCTCGCCGTGCAACCAAGCACCGTATCCCATCCCCGCCTCAATGGCGTGGCCGAACGTGTGGCCGAAGTTGAGGATGGCTCGCAGACCCGACTCCCGCTCGTCCTGCGCGACCACGGCGGCCTTTATCTCGCAAGAGCGGCGTACCGCGTGCCCCAGCGCCTTCTTGTCGCGTGCGAGCAAGGCGTCCACATTTGCTTCAATCCACACCAGAAATGTCGGATCTGCAATCGGCCCGTATTTGATGACCTCCGCAAGCCCGGCGGACAGCTCGCGCTGCGGCAGCGTGTCCAGCGTGTCCAGATCGCAGATCACTCGTTGAGGCTGGTAGAACGCGCCGATCATGTTCTTGCCCAACGGATGATTGATGGCGGTCTTGCCGCCCACCGACGAATCGACCTGCGCCAGCAGCGTGGTTGGCACCTGCACGAATGGCACCCCCCGCATGTAGCAGGCGGCCGCGAACCCGGTGATGTCGCCCACCACGCCTCCTCCCAGCGCGAACAGCACGGTCTTGCGATCGCAGCTTTCGCTGAGCAGGCGGTCGAAGATGAGGTTCAGCGAAGCCCAGGTTTTGTGGGTTTCGCCGTCGGGGAGTTCGATGACGAGGAGTCGCGGATAACGCCGCCGCAGCAAATCGGCCAGCTTTTCCGCATACAACGGCCCCACAGTGGCATTGGTGACGATAGCCGCTGCTGTGCCTGGTGGAAGCTGGTCCCGCGCAGCCCCGCCGCAAAGCAGCTGGCTTCCGATGGCGATGGGGTAGCTGCGATCGCCCAGCTCAATACGGACGACGCTGACCGGTTCAACAGTTGTCATCGGGGCAAGTGTACGGCCCTGCCCGCGAGGCTTCGACCCCGTCAGCGCTCCTGTCCGGGGCCGTTGGGGAGATCGGGATCGACGACGCCACCCAGCTCCAGCTGCATCCGGATCATGTTCACAAGCGTCGCCACCGAGGGTCGGCCCGTCTCAACGACGAAATGGGCGGTGCGCCGATACAGCGGATCGCGCACCTGATACAGCTCTCGCAGTCTTCGCAGTGGGTCGGCCACCTGGAGCAGCGGACGCTGCGTGTCGCGACGTAAGCGACGATGGAGCTCTTCAGGCGTCGAGCGAAGATAGATGACGGTGGTACGTTCGTGCAGCGCCTGACGGTTCGATTCCCGCAGTACCGCACCGCCGCCAGTCGCCAGCACACAGGCATCCCTGCGCGTCAGTTCCTCGATTACTTCTTGTTCAAGAAGCCTGAATCGCTCCTCGCCGTGGGATTCGAAATAGGCGCGCACCGACATTCCGGCACGTTTCTCGATCTCGCTATCGCTGTCGATGAAGGTCCATCCGAGGGATCGAGCCAGATGACGCCCGACGGTGGACTTGCCCCCGCCGGGCATGCCGATCAAGGCGACGCACTCATGCCTCAATTGGCATTGGTGCAAGTCGAAGCATCGGTGCCGAACGGACTGAGGCGGCCCGCTGGCGGCACGGTTTCACTCGTGTAGTCAGAAGACAGCACGTCCAGGGGGAACTCCCGGAACGATCGGGACTCCGTCCCCGATACAACCGCGGTCGCCGTCAGACGCACATCGATCCACGAAGCAACCGACTCAGGGTACCGCAGCTTCAGTGTCGCCGAGCCGTTTGCGTCGGTGGTGACGGTCGACGCCGCCAAGCTGACGACGTTGCCCGGTGTCAGCGCGCCGTCACCGTTGATGTCCTCACCCGCGTCCAGAATGCCGTTTGTGTTCGCATCTTCGTTCGGGCATTGCAGATGCGTCCCGTACGTCCATATCTTGCTGTTCCACACCAGCGCGCCCTTGCCGAACGTCGTGGGAATGACCTTGATCGTCAATGGGATGCCGCTCACGCGCACGCCATTGGCGTCCGTAACCGTCGCGGTCCAAGTCTTTTCGTAGGTGTCGTCGTTGAAATTCGTGATCGTGTTTCCGGTGCCGAGCACAATGAACACCGCCGTCTGGTTAACGGTTAGCGCGGCGCTACTGAATACTGCCGGGCTGCTCGCAACTGTCGCCTTCAACACGACGCCATCGCTGGCGGTGCTGCTCGGCCCGGACTGGTATTTCACGCTGGCCTGGCCGCTGCTGTCCGTTTGCGCAGACGCCTGTTGCAGCAAACCACCACTCGGGTCGGCGGTCTGACTGAAGTTGACCGTGACGCCGGACACAGGGTTGTCATTTGCGTCCTTGACCGTCGCGACCACAGTCGCCTGGTTGTTCGTTGAACCCGTCGGATTGGGCGCCAACGCCGTCGGAGAGACCTGCAGAACGAGCTTGGCCGGGGTCGTCGCGACAAAATTCATCGGCAGCGTCGCTTGCGCCCCGGCGGCCGCGATGCTGGCGCTCAACGTTGAACTGCCCGCGAACGTCGAACTGACGTTGACGGTCGCTTCTCCGTTACCGTCGGTGACCGCGCTGGCCGCACTCAGCGTTCCGACAGTGGCCGCGAAGTTCACCGTCTGGCCAACCTGAGCCACCCCATTCTTGCGGTAACGCACCTTCACTGCCTGCGTCTGACCCACAGGGACCGATGTACTGGCCACTGGGCTCGTAAACGCGAAGTCCTCGCCGCTCACCACGATGACCGTGCTCAACGATGCGCCGATGCCCTGGACGCTGACGGTGTCGCTTCCCGCGTTGGTGGCCGCGTAAGTGACAGACAACTGACCACTGCTGTCGGTCGTGCCCGCACTGCTCGACACACCATTGTTCAAAGAACTGGTGACAGTAAGGGGCGCGCCGGCAATCGGGCTCCCTTTGGAATCGGTTGCTGTGAAGCTGAGCGTCGTGTTCGTCGAGAGCGGCACTGTGGTTGCACCCGCGAAGGAGAGCTTGGTTCCCTGAACGGGCAGCGTGACGCTTCCCGCGACTGAACCCGACGTAACGGTGATGGTGGCTGTGCGGTTGGAGTGATCATTCCCTGCCGAGAAGGTCGCCGTCGCGATGCCAGAAGTGCCAGTCGTCGCGCTGACACTGCTCAACGTTCCCGTATCGGTGGAAAACGCTACTGCCGTATCTGTCAGCGCATTGTTGTTCGCATCCTTGACGAACGCGGTGATCTGCACCTCATCCCCCGCGGAGCCGGCACTCGTTGCGCTCGTCAGTACTTCCACTTTCGCTGCGCCGGTATCGGTCGTCGTGCTGCTCGCAGACCCCTTGCCGCCGCCTCCGCACGCCGCGAGCGCCACGCTCACCAGCACCGCTGAGATTCCTTTGAAGATCTTCATTCCAATTGCTCCTACCTTCTCGCAGTGCATGCTGGGGTCAGGTTTCACCGCGCCACCGAACGATCCGTCACGACCTTGGGCGTGATGAAGATCAGCAATTCCGTCTTGTTGGATACACGGGACTTGTTCTTGAACAGGTTGCCGAGGAAGGGTACGTCGCCCAGCAGCGGTACCTTGTTCACTTCGTCCCGATCAGTCTGAGTGAAGATGCCGCCCAGAACCACGGTACCGCCGTTCTCCACGAGCACCTGCGTCTTGACGTGCTTGGTGTCGATGGCCGGTCCGGCAAGCGTGTCGTTGCCTCGGCTGTCCTTGTTCGCCTCCACGTCCAGAATCACATTGCCCTCGGGAGTGATCTGCGGACGAACCTTCAGGCTCAAGCTTGCCTTCTTGAACTGCACAGAGGTCGCACCGCTGGACGTGGCGACGTTGTAGGGGATCTCCTCACCTTGCTCGATCAGCGCCTCGGTCTGGTCTGCGGTGATCACACGCGGACTGGATACGATCTTGCCCTTCCCGTCCGACTCCAGCGCTTGCAGTTCAAGGTTGAGAAAGCGCTGCGCCGATGCATTGAAGAGCGACAGTGCGAAGGTCGCCGGCGCCGCACCCAGCACGCCAACATTGGCGGGCAGATTGACGAAGTTGGTGTTCGCCAGATCGGTGGAGCCACCGGGCTGACCGGTCTGGCCTGCCACCGCGTTGGTATTGCCACCAAACACAAGGCGATTGTTGCCACCGACGCTGTAGCCGACGCCGCCCGTGTTTCCATTGATCGGCAGATCGGAGCCGCCGAGGCGCACGCCGAGCGCGCGGCTGAACTTGTCATCCGCTTCCACGATGCGCGCTTCGATCAGGACCTGCCGCACCGGGATGTCGATCTTCGTGATCAGCGCCTGGATTTCATCCAGTTTCGCGGGAATGTCGGAAACAAACAGCTGGTTGGTTCGGCTCTCGGATATCACACTGCCACGGGGCGAAAGAATGCGCGCCGCGGTCCCGCCTCCGCCCCCTGTGCTCTGCCCGGTCAACCCCTTCGCAACATCCTCTGCCTTCGCATAGTTGAGCTGGAAGGACTGGGTGCGCAGCGGCTCCAGGTCGGCGATCTTCTTCTTCGCTTCGAGATCCAGCTGCTCCTTGTTGGCGAGCTCGTCCTTCGGTGCCACCCATATCACGTTGCCGGATTTGCGATAACCCAGCCCCTTGGCCTGCAGGATGATGTCGAGCGCCTGATCCCAGGGCACGTCTTTCAGGCGCAGCGTCACGTTGCCCGTCACCGTGTCACTGGTGACGATATTGAAGTTCGTGAAATCGGCGATCACCTGCAGCAGGGCGCGAACTTCGATGTTCTGGAAGTTCAGCGACAGCTTCTCGCCGTTGTAGCCGGCACCCTGGGTGAGCTTGTTGGCGTCGAGCTTCAGCGGTCGCACCTCGAGCACGAACTGGTTGTCGCTCTGGTAGGCGCTGTGCTCCCAGACTCCATGAGGCTCGACGACCATCCGTACCCGGTCCCCCACCTGGCTCGTCGACACCGTCTGCACCGGCGTGCCGAAGTCGCTTACATCGAGGCGTCGACGCAGGCTGTCAGGCACCGACGCGCGAGGGAACTCGACGACGAGCTTCTGGCCCTCTTGTCGAATGTCGACACCGACCTGGTCGCTGGGCAGGTCCACAACCACGCGTCCCGAGCCGTCCGGCCCACGCCGGAAGTCAATGGCGCGCAGTACTTGCGGCTCCTGGTTTTGACTCGGCGCGAAATGCACGGCCTGGCCGGCGGCAGACGTTCCCTGTGCGGACGGCGTGGCGTCCAGTGCCAACAACAAGGCCCGACCGTCGAGGCGGGCGGTGTAGTTGGCCGCCTGGCGCAGGTTCAGAACCAGCCGGGTGCGGTCGCCCGCCTGCGCGACGTTGACCGAGCGCACATTCCCTTGATTGACCTCCAGGCTTGGCCGCCCCAGGCCGTTGCCCACATTCGGCAGGTCGATCGCGATGCGCGGAGGCGATTGGATCGTGAACCCGCCTGGCACCGCGGCCAACGGCTGGCTCAATTCGACGCGAACCACCTCGCTGCCAGCCTGCTGGCTGGTCGTGATGGACTGGATCATGTTTTGTGCCAGCGCGACGACGGGGGTGCCGACGGCCAGTACGAGCGCCAGGGCGCGGGCGCGCCAGGTTCCCATGATGACGTTCTCCTGCTTGTTCCTCATCGCGCCTTCTCCTGCAGCTGGAGGCTGGTGCTGCGCTCGATCCATTCGCCTGCCGCGTCCTGAACGATTTCGCGAAGCGTGACCTGGGTTTCGTTGATGCCAGTGATGCGGCCGTAGTTCTGGCCGATGTAGTCACCGACCTTCACCTGGTACAGCAGGTTGTCCACCCGCAGCAACGCGTAGGGGCGACCGTTCTTCTGGACGCTGCCGACCATCGACATGCTGTCCAGCGGATAGGCCTCCAGGGGCTCCTTGCGGCGATTCAACTCGCTCGCCAGCAAGGAGTTCGGTTGCTTGGCTTCCTGCTTGAGGGCAACCGACAGCTTCTGGTTGCTGAAAGGATCGACCTTGTCACCGCCGACGTACGCTTCCGGGTCGAACTGCTTCGGTGGCGCGATGGGCTGCACGTTCGGCTTGACCTCGCGTCGCTGCTGGTCCATCCAGTCGCGCAGCTCGTCGTTGTCGCCGGTGCACCCGGCCAGTGCGAGCAGAGCGAGCGTGGCCGCGAGGGTGATGGCCCAAGAGGGTGCCGGCCGCTTCATTTCTTGGCCCCCGCCTTCTTCTTGGCCGCGTCCTTCGCCTTCTGCTGCTCCTGCACCTCGCTCGGATCCAGGTAGCGGTAGGTGCGGGCGGTGGCGTCCATCGCGAGCAGGCCGCTGGCGTCCTTGCTCTGCGGTTGGATCGACAGGTCGTTCAATGTGACGATGCGCGAGAGGTTGGCGATGTCGGCAGCAAACGCGCCGATGTCGTGGTATCGCCCCGTCACCCGAATCGCGATCGGCAGCTCGGCGTAGTAATCCTTCACCGCCACCTGACCTGGCCGGAACAACTCAAACTGCAGGCCTCGCCCGAGACCCGCCTGGTTGATGTCCGACAGCAGCGCATCCATCTCGGCCTTGCCCGGCAGCTGCTTCTCCAACTGGGCCACGTACTCTTCAACCTGGGATTTCTGCTTGCGCAGCTCGCTCAGGTTGACGGCCTGGGCCAGCTTGGCGCGGTAGTCCTGCTTGAGTTGAGGCTCCTTGTTGCGCTCGCCGTTCAGCTCGTCGGCGCTGCTCGACAGCAACACGAACCAGCCAGCGATCACTGCAGCCGCCACCACCGCCGCCCATGTGGCCAGCTTGGGAAGCAAGGGCCACTGGCCCGGCTCGTTCGGGTTGAGGCCACGGAACTGGTCCGCCGCCTGCACGAACATGGAACTGAGGTCGAAGTTGACCGGGGGTCTTGTCGTCGCCATGGATGCGCCTTCAGGACTTGCGCGCGGGCGCAGAGGCGCTCGCTGCACTGGCGGCCGGCGCCGCGGCTTGCGGGCGCTTGAGGGTCAAGCGCATCGAAAAGTCGTACAGCCGGCGCGGGTCGCGCGCGCTCGCTGCTGTCGCCTTGATCTCGATCAGCTCGGGCTTCTCCAGCCAAGGAGAGTTGTAGAGGGTGTTGCGCAAGAACTCTGACACGCGTTCGTTGGTCTGGGCGACGCCATTCACCGTGACGCCTTGCCCAGACTGCTTGATCGCGGTGAGGTACACGCCCTCAGGTGTCTGCTTCACCAGTTCGTTGAGCAGGTACACCGGCGTGTTGCGGTCGGTCTGCAGATCTTCCACCGCCTTCTGGCGCGCCTTCAGCGCCTCGATCTCGGCCTTCAGCGTGGCGATGTCCTTGATCTGCGTGTCGAGCTTCGTGATCTCGCCGGTCAGGAAGCCATTGCGTGCCCGCTGCGTGGCGATCATCTCCTGCAGCACGGAATACCAGAGGCCGACGATCACCAAGCCGACGGCGGCAGACACCGCCAGGCCCGTGAAGAATGCGAGCTTGCGCCGCCGCCGCTTCTCTTCGCGGTGCGGCAGGAGGTTGATCAGGATCACTCGGTGAACCTCCGCATCGCAAGGCCGCAGGCCGTGAGGTACGACGGCGCTTCGCGCCGCACCTTGGCCTCGCGCACCGCCGATCCCAGCTTCATGTTGTCGAACGGGTTGACGACCATCGAAGCGAAACCGGTCAGCTCCGTCACGCGCTCCTTCAGGCCCGGTAGCGTGGCCGTGCCTCCGGCCAGCATCACGTAGTGCACCTTGTGGTGCGGCGTGCTGGTGAAGAAATACTGAAGCGCGCGGCCGATCTCCTGCGAGAGGCTGTCGACGAACGGCTCGAGCAGCGAGCTTTCGTAGTCGTCGGGCAGGTCACCCGACAGCTTCTTCTGCTCGGCCTCCTCATAGGAGAAACCGTATTGCCGCGAGATCAGCGACGTGAGTTGCCCGCCGCCAAAAGCCTGATCGCGGTCGTACAGCAGGTCGTCGTCGCGCAGCACCTTGAGGCTCGTGGTGTCGGCACCGATCTCGAAAAGCGCCACCAATGCGTCGCGACCCTCACCGGGCAGCGCGTGGATCAAGCGGCTCATCGCGAGGCGCGACGCGTGTGACTCGATGTCCAGCACCATCGGCTTCAGGCCTGCGGCTTCAGCCAGGCCCTGCCGATCCTGCACGCGATCCTTGCGCGACGCAGCGATCAGCACGTCGACATCCCCGACCGAAGTTGCGCTGGGTCCGATCACGCAGAAATCCAGGCTCACCTCATCGAGGGAGAACGGGATGTACTGGTTGGCCTCCGACTCGACCTGCAACTCGAGTTCCTCCTCGCGCAGACCCGCCGGCAGCACGATCTTCTTGGTGATCACGGCCGACTGCGGCATCGCCATCACCACCTGTTTCGCGCGCGTTCCGCTCTTTTGAACCAATCGGCGAACCGCCGCGGCCACCTCGTCGAACTTTTCGATCTGGCCATCGGCAATCCAGCCTTTCTCCAAAGGCTCCGCCGAGAATCGTTCGAGCACAAACTCCCCGCTTGCGCTCTTGCCAAGTTCTACCAGCTTGACGCTAGAAGAACTGATATCCAGGCCGATCATGGGCGGAGGCGTCCGCCCCAAAAGCGCATCAAGAATGCTCACGGCGAGTCTCCCAACGCGTCACTGCGTGCGCTGCATTGTTAATAAGTTACTTCAATGCTAGCAGTAAAGCCTTTGTGCAACAAAGAAAAAGTCTCACCTCAGCCCCCGCTTACGTTGTGAAACTCTGACTTTTCGCGACCCTTCTGAAACAAGCGGCAAACGCCTGCTGGGGAGAACCCTGCGGCATTCTCGGCCACATGCCAACCAGTTCACGAATTACGGCAGGTCGGCCAAACGCACTTCCTATAATGCGCCGACCCTTCTGCAGGGAAACCCATGACCGAAGCCGAACGCACCCAACCTGCGTCGAAGAATCCGATATCCCGCTTGACCTCCTCCTGGCCCGCCTGGGCGCAAATCCTCGTCAAGATCCTGCTGCGACTGCTCGGCGTGGCGATGGCCGGCCTGTTTGCAGGGACCGCGCTGTTGGCCATCGCACTCGCGGTGGCCTACCCCAACCTGCCCGAGATCGGCGGCCTCACCGACTACCGGCCCAAGCTGCCGATGCGTGTGTATTCGGCTGACGGCGTGATGCTGGGCGAGTATGGCGAGGAGCGCCGGCACTTCGTGCCCATCGAGCAGATCCCGAAGGTGATGCAGGACGCGGTACTTGCCATCGAGGATTCGCGCTTCTACCAGCACAGCGGCGTCGACTACCTCGGCGTCATACGCGCCGGGCTGGCCAATTTCGGCGAAGCGCGCAGCCAGGGCGCCTCCACCATCACGATGCAGGTGGCGCGCAACTTCTATCTCTCGACCGAGAAGACCTTCATCCGCAAGATCTACGAGGTGCTGCTGTCGCTCAAGATCGAGAGCCAGCTCACGAAGAGCCAGATCCTCGAGGTCTACATGAACCAGATCTACCTCGGGCAGCGGGCCTATGGCTTTGCCGCTGCGAGCGAGATCTATTTCGGCAAGCCGCTGAAGGACATCACGGTGGCCGAGGCGGCAATGCTGGCTGGCCTGCCCAAGGCGCCTTCGGCCTACAACCCGATCGCCAACCCGCGCCGCGCCACGGTACGGCAGCAATACATCATCGAGCGCATGCTCGAAAACGGGTTCATCACGTCCGAGCAAGCCGACGCTGCGCGCAAACAGGTGCTCAGGTACCGCGCGCAGAACGACGTGCCGGTGCACGCCGAATACGTGGCGGAGGCCGCGCGCCAGCTGGTGTTCAATCAGTATGGCGAAGAGGCCTACACCCGCGGGCTGAATGTCTACCTCACCATCGACGCCAACGACCAGGCCGTCGCGTACCACGCGCTGCGCAAGGGATTGATGGATTACGAGCGCCGGCAGGTCTACCGCGGCCCCGAGGCCTATATCGACCTGCCGGCCGATCCCAAGGAGCTCGACGCCCGCATCGCCGAGGCGCTGGTCGAGCATCCCGACAACGACGAGTTGCGGGCCGCCGTGGTGCTGGAAGCTTCGCCACGCAAGGTCGTCGCTGTGCTGCAGTCGGGTGAATCGGTCACCGTTACCGGGGAGGGACTGCGCCCCGTGGCGTCTGGCTTGTCGGAGCGAGCCGGCCCCAAAACGCAGATCCGCCGCGGCGCGGTGGTGCGCGTGGTCAAGGGTGCCAAGGACCAGTGGACGCTGACCCAACTGCCCGAAGTGGAAGGCGCCTTCGTCGCGATGGATCCGCAGACCGGCGCGGTGCACGCCATGGTGGGGGGCTTCGACTACAGCAAGAGCAAGTTCAACCACGTCACGCAAGCCTGGCGCCAACCGGGCTCCAGCTTCAAGCCCTTCATCTACTCGGCAGCGCTCGAGAAAGGCTTCACGCCGGCCACGGTGATCAATGACGCGCCGCTGTTCTTCGACGCCGGCGCCACCGGCAGCCAGCCCTGGGAGCCGAAGAACTACGACGGCACCTTCGACGGCCCGATGTCGATGCGACGCGCTCTGGCCAAGTCGAAGAACATGGTGTCGATACGCATCCTGCAGTCCATCGGGCCGCAGTACGCGCAGGAGTGGGCCAGTCGCTTCGGCTTCGACCCCGAGAAGCAGCCCGCCTACCTCACGATGGCGCTTGGCGCCGGCTCCACCACGCCCATGCAGATGGTGGAGGCGTACAGCGTCTTCGCCAATGGCGGATACCGCGTGCCACCGGTGCTGATCACGCGCATCACCGACTCACGCGACCATCCCTTGTACGAGGCCAAGCCGCCGGTTCTCGACGACAGCACCCGCGTGATCGAGCCGCGCAACGCGTTCATCATGGACAGCCTGCTGCAGGAGGTGGCGCGCACCGGCACCGCCGCGCGTGCGCAGGCCGCGCTGAAGCGGCCCGACCTGTACGGCAAGACCGGCACCACCAACGACTCGATGGACGCCTGGTTCTGCGGCTTCCAGCCGCATCTGGTGTCGGTGGTGTGGATCGGCTATGACACGCCGCGCAAGCTCGGTGATCGTGAGACCGGCGGCGGCCTCGCGCTGCCGGTGTGGATCGAGTACATGGGCTACGCGTTGCGCAACGTGCCGGTGCAGGAGTACGAGCCGCCAGAGGGCGTGGTCAATGTGGGCGGCGAATGGTTCTACGAGGAGTACAGCCACCAGTCCGGCGTGAGCAGCCTGGGCCTGGACGAGCAACCGGCGCGCGCTGCCAGCAGCCCGGTCGATGAGGAGCGCAAGAGCATCCTCGACCTGTTCAAGCAGTAGCGGCGGCGGCCCGCCACGCCTCAGAACTGCAGGGGCTTGCCTGCCTGCGCGCTCGCGCAGGCGCTGAGCCGCGCAAAGAACTCCTCGCCTTCACGGTCGACCCACCGCCCCTCCTGGTAGTGAAAGTGGTAGCCGCCGGATCGGGCGGCCAGCCAGATCTCGTGCAGCGGCGGCTGTGTGTTGACCACGAGCTTGCTGCCGTCGGGCAACTGCAGCTCGAGCAGGCCGCCGGTGCGGTGCGCGTCGATGTCGATGCGGTCCTCGTCGAGCCAGCGGTCGACCGTGGCCTCGACGCGGCCAAGCAGGGTCTCGGCCAGGCGGTGGTATTCGCTGTCGCTCAGGGAGGTGTTCATCGTGGGTTCTAGAATCCGCGCCATGCTTGGAGATGCGCGTACCAGTGTAGCGAGCCCTCCCCAACCCGCTGTGCGCAGAAGGGGCTTGGCCTTGGTGTTGTGCCTGGCGCTCGGCTTGGGTGCCTGCGGCCAAAAAGGCCCGCTGCGCCTGCCCAGCCCCGCCGATGCCGCACCGTCTGCGGCCAGCGCCGCGTCCCACTGAACCGGCGGCTCAAAGCCGCCCTTCCTCCACCGCGTGGCACGCCACGCGAACGCCGCCGAGCACTTGGAGCACCGGCCGCTCTGCGCTGCAGCGTGCGTTGGCATGCGGACAGCGCGGATGAAACGCGCAACCGCTGGGCGGCCGCAGCGGATTCGGCACTTCGCCCTGCACCGGCGTGCGCGCACGGCCGCTCATGTGGATGTCGGGAATCGCATCGAGCAGCATCCGCGTGTACGGATGCCGCGGCTGCGCGAACAGCGTGCGCTTGTCAGCCAGTTCAACGAGGCGGCCCAGGTACATCACGCCGACCGCGTCGCTCACGTGCCGCACCACCGCCAGGTTGTGCGAGATGAACAGGTAGGTCAGGCCGCGATCGCGCTGCAGGTCCTTCATCAGGTTGAGCACCTGAGCTTGCACTGACACGTCGAGCGCCGACGTCGGCTCATCGCACACCAGCAACTCGGGTTGCGTGGCCAGTGCGCGCGCGATCGAGATGCGCTGGCGCTGCCCACCGGAGAACTGGTGCGGGTACTTGGCCATGTCGGCCGCGGCCAAGCGCACCGACTGCAGCAGTTGCGCCACGCGGGCATCGTGGGCGTCGCCGGCGGGCACCAGGGCGTGCTCGCGCAAGGGCTCGCCGACGATCTGCCGCACTGTCCACCGTGGGTTCAGGCTCGCATACGGATCCTGAAAAATCATCTGCATGCGCCGGCGCAGCACCCGTCCTTGGCGCCCCTTCAGCGTGGCATCGATGTCGTGACCGTCGAAGCACACCTGCCCGCGCGTGGGCGCATACAGGCCGAGCATCAACCGGGCGACGGTGCTCTTGCCGCAGCCTGACTCACCGACGAGCGCCAGCGTTTTGCCGCGCTCGATCGTGAAGCTCACGCCGTCGACCGCATGCACGAACAGGCGCGGCTTGCGCTCGACCACGCGGTTCAGCCAGGGCGCAGACACCTCAAAGGTTTTCGCCAGGTCGTTGACCTGCACCAGCGGGGTCATGCCGCCTGCCTCGGCACATCAGCAGCATGCAGCCAACAGGCGGCGCGCGTAGGCCCGGCGGGCAGCAGGTCAGGCCGCTCCACCAGGCAGCGGTCGAATGCGCCCGGGCAGCGCGGATGGAAGGCGCAACCGGCGGGGATGGCGTTGAGGCGCGGCATCGACCCGTCGATCTGCCGCAGCTGCTCGCGCTCTTCGTCCATCGACGGAATCGATCCCATCAGGCCGGCCGTGTACGGATGGGCAGGCGCATGGATCACCTGCTGCACCGGCCCGATCTCCACCAGGCGCCCGGCGTACATCACTGCCACCCGGTCGCAGGTTTCGGCGATCACGCCCATGTCGTGCGTGACCAGCATCACTGCTGCGCCGTGCTCCCTGCATACGCGCCTGAGCAACGCGATCACCTGCGCCTGGATCGACACGTCGAGCGCGGTGGTGGGCTCGTCGGCCACGATGAGTTGCGGCTCGGCCGCCAGCGCGAGCGCGATCACCACACGTTGGCGCATGCCACCGGAGAACTGGTGCGGGTACTGGTCGATGCGGGCTTCCGGCGCCGGAATGCCCGTTTCCCGCAGCAATCGGATCGCGCGCTGGCGTGCCTCTTCGGCGCCCACCGGCAGGTGCGTGCGGATCGTCTCGATCAGTTGGTGGCCCACGGTGTACAGCGGGTTCAGCGAGGTGAGGGGATCCTGGAAGATCGCCCCGATCTTGCGCCCCCGGATCGCGCGCATGCGGTCGTACGGCAGGTCGTCGATGCGCTCGCCGTCGAGCAAGATCTCGCCGGCGGCGATGCGCCCCGGTGGCTCGAGCAGACCGATGATGGCGGCACCCGTGAGGGATTTGCCCGCGCCCGACTCGCCCACCACGCCGAGGATCTCGCCCGGCGCGATGTCGAACGACACGTCGTCCAATGCAAGCAGCGTACCGCGCCGGGTCGGGAATTCGACACGCAGATGGCGCACCTCGAGCAATGGAGCGGTCATCGTGCCCGCCTCATCGCAAGCGCGGGTTGAGCGCGTCGCGCAGCCAGTCACCGAGCAGGTTCACGCTGAGCGCGATCAGCACCAGCATCGCGCCGGGAAAGACCGTGATCCACCACTCGCCGGAGAACAGGAAGTCATTGCCGACGCGGATCAGTGTGCCGAGCGAGGGCGAGGTGGGTGGCACGCCGACCCCGAGGAACGACAGCGTGGCCTCGATGATGATCGCCGTCGCCACCTGAATCGTGGCCAGCACCAGCACCGGCCCCAGCACGTTGGGCAGCACGTGGCGGCGCATGATCGCGAACGGATGCACGCCGATCACGCGCGCCGCCTGCACGTACTCCTTGTGTCGCTCCACCATGGTCGAGCCGCGCACCGTGCGCGCGTATTGCACCCACCCTGTGAGCGCGATCGCCAGCACCAGCACTGCGAAGGCCACGGTCTCCTGGGCATTGGGGAACATCGCGCGGCCCACGCCGTCGATCAGCAGGGCGACCAGCAGCGCGGGGAACGACAGCATCACGTCGCACACCCGCATGATGAAGCCGTCGACGCGCCCACCCACGAAGCCGGCAAGCAGGCCAAGCGCCACGCCGACCAGCGCCGACAGCAGCACCGACGCCAGCCCCACGAACAGCGAGATGCGCGCGCCGAACATCAACGCCGAGAGGATGTCGCGGCCCTGGTCGTCGGTACCCAGCAGGTACTTGGCACTGCCCTGCGGGTACCACGCCGGTGGCAAGCGCGCGTCGGTGAGCTCGAGCGTGGCCAGGTCGAACGGATTGTGCGGCGCCACCCAGTTGGCGAACACCGCACACACCAGGCATACCAGCGCCGCCACCGCTGCCGCCACGGCCACCGGGGAGGTGCGGAAGCTGTACCAGAGATCGCTGTCGAGAAAGCGCGCGACAGTGCCGGGCGCCGTCACTTGCCCTTGACCGTCACCCACTTGAAGAACATCCGGTTGTCGGGCAGTTGCACCACGCTGACCTTGTTGTTGAAGGCCCACGCCAGCGCCTGCTGGTGCAGCGGGATGTGGCCGATGTCGTCCTGGTGGATCTTGAAGGCCTCGCGGATCAGTTCGTTGCGCTTCTTCTCGTCGGTCTCCGACTGGACCTTGGCGGTCAGTTCGTCGAACTTCGGGTTGCTGTAGGACCCAAGGTTGAACTGGCCCCGGCCCTTGTCGTCGGGCGTGGCCATCAGGCTGAACATGGCGTCGTGCGCATCGACGGTGGATGGCGTCCAGCCCAGCAGGTAGAAGCTGGTGTCGCGACGCAGGATCTTCGGGAAGTAGGTGACCTTGGTCTCCGTCTGAAGGTTCACCTTGACACCGATGCGCGCGAGGTTGGCCGCCACCGCCTGGCAAATGGCGGCGTCGTTGACGTAGCGGTCGTTCGGGCAGTTCATGCCCACCTCGAAGCCACCGCCGTAACCGGCTTCGGCCAGCAGCTTCCTGGCCGCCTCCGGGTCATACGGCAGTCGCTTGTTCATGTCGGGCTGGAAGCCGCGCACCCCCGGGCCCACCATCAGCGCGGTCGGTGTGGCCGCGTTGCGCATCACGCGGGACTTGATCGCGTTGATGTCGATCGCCTGGTAAAAGGCCTGGCGCACGCGCTTGTCCTTGAAGGGGTTCTTGCCCTTCACGTTCGAGAACAGCAACTCGTCGCGCTTCTGGTCCATGCCGAGGAAGATGGTGCGCAACTCGGGCCCTTGCAGCACCGTGAAGTTGCCTCCCGACTTGATGCGGTCCACATCCTGCAGCGGCACCGGCTCCATCAGGTCGATTTCGCCGGACAGCAATGCGGCCACACGCGTGGCGTCGTTGCCGATCGGCGTGAACACGACCTCGTCGACGTTGCCGTCCACCTTGCCCCAGTAGCTGAAGTTGCGCACGATCA
>CAMLIZ010000095.1 GCA_946480245.1 uncultured Pseudomonadota bacterium | reverse complement strand
TGGTGAGCCAGTGGGTGGACCGCATCGTCACGCTGGTGCGCGGGCATCGCGTGCCGCCCACCTTCGGCCGGCCGCTGGCCGAATGGACGGCGCTGCTGCGCCGCCTGGGCTTCGTTGCCGTGCACAGCGTGCCGATGAGCCGTGGCACGCCGTTCGCGAACGTGCTGCTGGTAGGGGATCTGCGATGACGCGCTGGGCGATCAGCGACTACACCGCGGCCAGCGCGATCGGCAACGGCCGCAGCGCGACGCTACAGGCCTTGCGCGAAGGCCGCTCCGGCTTGCAGCACAAGCGCTTCGAGACCGCCACGCTGGACACCTGGATCGGCGAGGTGGCCGGCGTGGACGAGCAGCAGCTGCCGCCCGCGCTGCAGCACTTCGACTGCCGCAACAACCGGCTCGCCTGGCTGGGCCTGCAGTGCGACGGCTTCGCGACCAGCGTGCAGCGCGCACGCGAGCGCTACGGCGTGCAACGCGTGGGCGTGTTCCTTGGCACCAGCACCTCGGGCATCCTCAGCACCGAGCAGGCCTATCGCCGGCGCGATCCGGTCACCGGGGCACTGCCGGCCGACTACCGCTATGCCGAGACGCACTCCACCGGTTCGGTGGCGCAGTTCGTGCGCCTGGCGCTCGGGCTCAACGGCCCGGCGTTCGTGATCTCCACCGCCTGCTCGTCGGGGGCCAAGGCCTTTGCCAATGCCGCGCGCATGATCGACCTCGGCGTGATCGACGCCGCGGTCGTGGGCGGCGTGGACAGCCTGTGCCTGACCACGCTGTATGGCTTCAACTCGCTGGAGCTGGTGTCGCCCGAGATGTGCCGCCCGTGGGACGCGCAGCGTCGCGGCATCTCGCTGGGCGAGGCGGCCGCATTTGCGCTGGTCGAGCGCGACGCGCCGCAGCCGCAGGCCTGGCTGCTCGGCGCCGGCGAAAGCAGCGATGGCTATCACATGAGCAGCCCGCACCCCGAAGGCGCGGGTGCGGCCGAGGCCATGCGCGCCGCATTGGCGCAAGCCGGGCTGCAGCCCGACGATGTGCACTACCTCAACCTGCACGGCACCGCCACGCCGGGCAACGACGCCGCCGAAGACGCGGCCGTGCTCAGCGTGTTCGGCGACCGGCTGCCCTGCAGCTCCACCAAGGGTGCCACCGGCCACACGCTGGGCGCGGCCGGAGGCCTGGAGGCGGTGATCTCGCTGCTCGCGTTGCAGCACGGGTTGATGCCCGGTGGCACCACCTTGCATGCACCCGACCCCGCGCTGAAGGCGCGCTATGTGCGCGCGCCGCGCGATGCCGCGCTGCAGGTGGTCGCCAGCAATTCCTTCGGCTTCGGCGGCTCCAATGCCTGCCTGGTGTTCGGAGCCGCGGCATGAAGGCGACGAACACGCAGCTGACCGTCGCGGTGCGCAGCATCGGCCTGCTCGGCCCCGGCCTGAACGATTGGGCCAGTGGCCAGCAGCTGCTGCGCGAACCGTCGAGGTGGGCCTACGTGCCCACCGTGCTGCCGCCGCCCGGCCGCCTGCCGCCGGCCGAGCGGCGTCGCGCCGGCGCCAGCGTGAAGGCGTGCATCGCCGTGGCGGACCAGGCCTGCACACAGGCCGCAGCGGATGCGCAGCACCTGGCCACCGTGTTCACGGCGTCGTCGGGCGACGCCGCCAACTGCCATGCGCTATGCGAGGCGCTGGCCGAGCCACAACGGCTGGTCTCGCCCACGCGCTTCACGAATTCGGTGCACAACGCGGCCGCCGGCTACTGGCATATCGCCACTGCGTCGCGCGCGCCGTCCACCAGCCTGAGCGCGCACGACGCCAGTTTTGCGGCCGGCCTGCTCGAGGCCGCCAGCCAGTGCGCGGCGGGTCGTCGCCCCGTGCTGCTGGTGGCGGGCGACGCGCCGTATCCGGAGCCGTTGCGCGCGGCGCGGCCGGTGCCCGACTCGATGGCCGTGGCGCTGTTGCTGGAGCCGATGGGCGACCCCACGTTGCCGAGCCTTGCGCTCACGCTGGGCGAGCCGCGCATCGATCATTGCGACAACCCCGGGTTGGACGCGCTGCGCAGCGAAATGCCGCCGGGCCGCGCCTTGCCATTGCTGCAAGCGCTGGCGCAGCGGGCCGCGCGCAGCGTGAGCATCGAGTACCACGAAGGCCTGGGCCTGCAGGTGCAAGTGACGCCGGGGGCAGCGGCTTGAGCACGCCGGCCACGCTCGACCACGCTGGCATCGCCGCGCGCATCCCGCACCAGGGCGCGATGTGCCTGCTGCAGCAACTGACGCAATGGGACGAGCGCCAGATCCTTTGCAGCGCGGTGAGCCATGCCGACCCGGCCAATCCCTTGCGCACGGCCAGTGGCCTGCTCGCCGCCTGCGCAGTGGAATACGCAGCGCAGGCAATGGCCTTGCACGGGGCGCTGGTGGCCCCGGCGGGTGGGCAGCCGGCGCCGGGCTACCTGGCCAGCGTGCGCGGCGTGCGGCTTGCTGTCGCGCGGCTCGACGACGTGCCCGGCGAACTGCAGGTGCAAGCCGAGCGTCTGGCCGGCGACGCACAGCAGATCCTCTACCACTTCAGCGTGCGCAACGCGCAAGGCGCGGTGCTCGCCGAAGGCCGCGCCACGGTCGTGCTGAACACGCCGCTCCCTGCCGCGGCCGCAACGCAATGAGCCTCGCTCCAAGACGCGCACTGATCACCGGCGCCAGCGGTGCCCTCGGCGCAGCCATCGCCCGCCGGCTGGCGCAGCAGGGCGCGGCCGTGCTGTTGCATGCCAACAGCCGCCCCGAGGCGGTGGAGCATCTGGCCGAGCAGATTCGCGCGGAGGGCGGCCAGTCGCAGCCGGTGCTGTTCGACATCACCGACCCGCAGGCCGCTCGCGCCGCCTGCGACCGCCTGCTGGCCGACGGGCCCGTGCAGATCCTCGTGAACAATGCGGGCGTGCACGACGACGCCGTGTTCCCGGGCCTGCGCGCCGAGCAGTGGCACCGCGTGATCGACGTGTCGCTCAACGGCTTCTTCCACGTGACGCAGCCGCTGATGCTGCCGATGCTGCGCACGCGCTGGGGCCGCGTGATCAACATCTCGTCGGTGGCCGCGATCGCCGGCAACCGCGGGCAGGTGAACTACGCGGCGGCCAAGGGCGCACTGAACAGCGCCACCAAGGCCTTGTCGCTCGAGGTGGCCAGCCGCGGCGTCACGGTGAACGCGATCGCCCCGGGCATCATCGCGTCGCCGATGGCCGACGCGGCCTTCGATGCGGCCACCATCGCCCAGCTGGTGCCGGTCAAGCGCGCCGGCACGCCGGAGGAAGTGGCCGCGCTGGCGGGCTTTCTCGCGAGCGACGAGGCCGGCTATATCACCGGGCAGGTCATCTCGATCAATGGGGGAATGATCTAGGGCGCAGCCGCCTGCTTCGTAGCGCTTGTCGCACTTTCGCCGCCGAGTGACTCCTAGAATCGCGAGCCACTTCAAAGGAGGATCGGATGGCAAACAAGTTCTTCATCACCGCGGCCACCTTGGCCGTTCTTGCGGGCTGCGCCAGCCAGGGCAATCACGGCGCGTCGTCGGGCGGCGCCGCAACGCCCGCGCAAGCCGCCAAGCCTGCCGCAAGCAGCGATGGAGACGCACGGATCGTGAAGTCGCGCGACGGCAAGTTCGAGGGCGAAATGGTGGGCACACCGGCACCAGGCAGCAAGTTCGCGAAGCTGCAGATTGGCATGGAGTTCAACGAGGTCACGCAACTGATCGGCGGCGCGACCAACATGACCACCAACGAGACCGGCAAGCGCTGGATCCCGTTCTACTTCGGCAATGACGCCACTCGCATGCAGGCCATCTACGCCGGCGAGGGCTGCCTCACCTTCACGGGCGGCAGCGTATTCGGCGGCGGCGGCCATGAGCTGGTGCGCATTACCGCCGACCCCAGCGGCGCCAAGTGCAAGGACTGATCTGCGCTGACTAAGGCTGAAACGGCGGGCGCTTCAAGGCCCGCCGCAGCATGAGCCCCGGCAGCCGCACCAGGAACTCCAGCATCAGCCGGATGTGCATCCAGGTGAGCAGCACATTGTCGCGACCGTAGCGGAAGTGCGAGACGCCGCCTTCCTCTGCGGTGAGGTACTTCACCGGTGCGTCCACGTTGACCGGCTTGGCGCCGGCCCAGGCCAGGCGCACCACTGCCTCGGTGTCGAAGTCGAAGCGGCGCATCCAGGGCTGGCGCGCCATGACGCGCGCGAGTGCGGCCACGGGATACACGCGAAAACCGTACAGCGAGTCGGCCACGCCCGCGCCCAGGGTCTCGAGGTTGGTCCACCAGTTGGACACGCGGCGGCCGCGCACCCGCAACAGCGGCGCGCTCGCATCGAACACCGGGCGGCCGAGGATCATGGCGTCGGGCCGCTGGATCGAGGCCTGCATGAAGGCCGGGATCAGCGCGGCGGGGTGCTGACCATCGGAATCCATCGTGAGCGCATGCGTGAAGCCGGCGGCTTGAGCGGCTACCAGCCCGTGCAGCACGGCCGCGCCCTTGCCCTGGTTGCGCGGCAGCACCTGCACGTGCAGGCCGGCGTCGGCTGCGGCCATGCGTTGCAGGCCTTCGGCGGTGCCGTCGGTGCTGCCGTCCACCATCACCCATACCGGGTTCCACTGCGCGCGCGCTTCGCGCACGGTGTCGTACACCTTCGGTCCGGTGTTGTAGCTGGGGATCAGCACCAGGTGCGTGGTCGACGGCTGCGCGTTCATGCGGCGGCCGCCTGCCGGTTCGCCGCGGCGTCCACGCCGGCAGCGAAGTAGCGCTCCAGTTCGGCAAGCAAGGCGTCGCTGTCGGCCTGTGGCGCAAAGCGCTGGCCCAGGCGCACGCGGAACTCGATGGGCAGTGGCGGCAGTTTCCAGATCGGCCAGCCCTTGCCGAGGTAGGGCGAGGTGGTGTCGATGAACACGGTCTGAATCGGCGCGTTGGCCAGCTTGGCGATCAGCGTGACGCCGGGGCGGAACGCGTTCACCGGCGGCTTCGTGGTGCGCGTGCCTTCGGGAAAGATCACCAACTGGCCGCCTTGCTTGAGATCCTCCACCGCCAGCTTGATCATGCTGCGCGGTGAATCGTTGCGGATGTAGCGCGCCAGGCGCGCGCCGGCGCCGAGGAACACGTTGCGCATCAGCTCGGCCTTCATGATGCAGGCGCTGCGCGGCAGGCGCGCCACCAGCAGCAGCGCGTCCAGCATGCTGGGGTGGTTGGCCACCACGATCAGGCCGCGCTCGTCGCGCAGCGCGTCCAGCGCGCGGGCGTCGATGCGCAGCATGCCGAACAGCGCCGCGATGCTCCAGTACAGGCGGTAGCCGTAGGCGATGCCGGCGCGCCCCACGATCAGGCCTCGGTCGCGCGGCAGCAGCGGGTACAGCAGCATCGCCACCAGGTTCCACACCAGCGACATCAGGGCCAGCACCAGCAGCTGGGCATGCAGCACCAGCGTGAGCGGGAACGCGAGCACGTCCTTCATCGCGGGCTCACTCCGGCGCGTTGACGCTTCGGTCGGAGGTGGCGAACACATAGGACAGCCCGAAGCCCCCCGACCACTGCTGGCGCTCGCGCACCAGCGGGCTGGCGGCAAAGACGGCACCGCTGAGCGTGTCGTACTTGATGAAGGCGCCCAACCACACGCGCTCGAAGCGGTGCGACAGTGCCGCGATGAACTGCGCGCCGCCGAAGCCGCCCGGCGCATCGTAAGCAGGGCGCGTGGCGGTGGCCTCCGCAGGGCTCACGCTGTAGAAGTGGCCGTTGTAGCGGCGGTTGCCATACACCAGCGCGGCCTGCAGCCCCACATGCCAGTTGGCGGCGGTGCGCAGGTCGAGGTTGAGATTCGGCGTGGCGATCAGGCCGATGCTGTGCGGATGGCGCTGCACGGTGATGGCCGCACGCACCGGCGCGCGCAGCTGCAGCTTCCAGTCTGCGCTGCGCGCCAGCGTGTAGTTGAGATTCGGGCCCAGCTCCACGCTGGGCGCGAGATCCGCCATGCCCTGGCGTGCACGGTCGTCGGTGCTGCGGCTGGGGGCGCTGGCCCCCACGCTCAAGTCGAAGTCCAGGCGGTCGGTCTGCAGCAGCAGGGCGCGCGCGCCCTCGCGGTCGGCCTTGAAGATGCGGCCACGGTAGACGACGTAGGGCACCGGCAGCAGCCAGGTGTGGGACTGGTCGGAACCGCGGTAGTGCGGCAGCTGCAGCACGCCGGCACCGGCGCCCAGCTCCCACAATGGCAGCTCGGCCGCCGCCGCGCCCGAGGCGCCGAGCAGCAGCGCCGCGGCGCACAGCATCGGCTTCATGCGTGCACCTCGCCCTCGGCCACACCATGGGCCTCGATCTCCACCAGCAGATCGGTGCGGCAGATGTCGGCTTCCAGGAACACCGCCGATCGGGCTGCGGGAGAGTCGGCCCCTACTGCGGCTTCGAAGACCGCGCGGATCAGCGCGGCCTGCTCGGCGCGACGCACGTACACCACGCATTCGAGCTGCGACAGATCGAAGCGCGCGCTGCAGCGCTCGTGCGCAGCGCCGATCACGGCCCGCAGGTTGGCGATGGTCTCGTGGGTCTGTGCCTGCACGTCGCCCACGTGCACGCTGGCGTGGCCCACGATGCTCGCCGTGCCGGAAATCAGCAGCGCGACCCGGCCGGGCGCCGCGCGCACCAGCGCCGCGCGCGAGAACGTCGGGCTGCGCGGCCCATAGGCACTGGGGTAGTGATAGGCGGATACCTGGCGCGGGTTCTCCACGGGCACGGGCGGCGCAGTGCCGGCCAGGAAGCGCACGCAGAACGGGCCTTCGCGCGTACCGATCGCGCAGGCGGCCGGCGCGCCCTCGAACGCCGCATAGCCGGCTTCGAGGAACGCGTGCTGGCGGCCGCTGTTGAACTGGCGGTAGCGCTCCAGCCCGCCGCCGTCGGCGTTGATGTGCGGCAGGTAGTTCCACAGCCGCTGCAGATGCGGGCAGCCGGTGCTTTGCAGCGTGGCGAAGATGTCGCGGTAGGCCTGATGGGCCAGCGCATTGAGGTCGCGGCCCTCGGTGACTTCGTCGAGCTCGATCGCGCCGTACAGCCAATGGCCGTTATGGCGCCAGCGCGCGCGGCCGCAGTGGCCCTGCGTCACCGGGCCGGCGCTGCACCAGGCGTCCACGCAGGGGCCGCCGGGCGACAGCACGGGCGCCCGCACGGCGTCGGCATCGGCCAGCACCGGGCCGTATGCGATGCCGCCCAGCGGGGGCACCGATGACTGCGCCAAGGCGCTCCACGCAGAAGGGGTCAGGCGCGTCACCGCGAGGGGCGGCGCCAGCAGTTGGATGTCCACGGTCAGCGCGCCTCGACGACGGTTTCGCCCTGCAGCGGGCCGGTATCGCGGATGTTGCGCCGGCGCGCGCGCCAGGCACGGTACGTGCGCCCGAAGTTCTGCAGCGACACCAGGTAGTACAGTGCCTTCAGCACGCGCAGCGAACGCCAGATGGGTGTGCTGCCGTAGATGTCGCCGGCCAGCAGCGACAGCAGCGCCTCGCGCACCCGCATCGGGTTCTGGGGATACATGAAGAATTCCCGCATCGTCGGATTGGTGACGCGAAAGATGAACCACGAGAACTCGCGCGGGCCCTTGGTCATCAGGCGCTCGAAGCGCTTGCGCGCGCGCGGCGCCGCAGCGGGCCGGTCGAGGGCGGCGTCGATCACCGGCACGCTTTCGAACGCGCTCACCATCGCCAGGTAGACGCCGGAGGAGAACACAGGGTCGACGAAGGCGAAGGCGTCGCCCAGCATCAGGTAGCGCTCGCCGCTGCAGTGCGTGCCGCCGTACGAGTAGTTGCCCGTGGCGTGCACCATGTCGTCGACCAGCGTGGCGTCCTTCAGCCGCTCCGCAAGCTTGGGTGCCATCGCGATGGTGTCGGCGAAGAATTCCTTCAGCGGCTTGTTGCGCGACTTCAGGTAGTACGGCCAGCACACCGCGCCGATGCTGGTGCTGCCATCGACCAGCGGGATCATCCAGAACCAGCCGTGCTCGAACCAGAAGATCGTGATGTTGCCTTCCTGCTTGCCCGGCAGCCGCTGCACGCCGGTGAAGTGGCCGAACAACGCGGAGCTGTTGTGGCGCGGGTTCTTCTGCTTCGAGCGCAGCTTGTTGGCGAGGAAGGTGTCGCGGCCCGACGCATCGATCACGAAGCGGGCGCGCCATGTGCGCTTGGCACCGTCGTCGAGCTCGGCGCGCACCCTGGCACCGTCGGCGTCGAACTGCACGTCGCGCACGCGGCAGCCTTCCAAGGTGCGTGCGCCGCGCGCGGCGGCGTTGCGGAACAGCAGCGTATCCAGTTCGGAGCGGCGCACCTGCCAGGCGTAGGGCATCGTCTTGTCCCACGCGTCGGCGAACTCGAGGAAGCTGCTGTGCTCATGCGTGGGCGAGACGAACTCGACGCCCCACTTGGGCATGCCGATCTTCTCCACCTCGGCGCGCAGGCCGAGCTTGTCGAACAGCGCCACGTTGGCGGGCAGCAGCGATTCGCCGATGTGAAAGCGCGGGTGGTGCGCCTTCTCCAGCATCACCACGTCGCGCCCCTGGGCGGCGAGCAGGGCGGCAGCGGTGGCGCCGGCGGGGCCGCCACCGATCACGAGCACGTCGCAGTGGTCTTCGGTGGTACTCATTGGGGTTTGCAGGCGGTGTATTCCGAGAAGATGCCCAGCTCCACGCGACGCTGCACGTCGGTGAAACCGGCGCTGCGCAGCGCCTGCAGCACGGTGTGCGGCGGGATGCAGGCCTCGATGGTGTCCCAGTAGTAGCGCCACAGCTCGGCGGTGTGCTGGCCGCGCGCCACGAAGCGCGCGATCAACGGCACAACGCCGCGCATGTAGGCCTTGAGCGCCACGGTGCCGGCGCGGCCGGCGGGGCGCGTGATCTCCAGCACCAGCAGCCGCCCGCCCGGTCGCAGCACGCGCTGGAACTCGCTGAAGGCCGCGCCCACGTCGCCGATGTGGCGCAGTGCGTAGCCCATGCTGAGGAAGTCGCAGCTGGTGTCCGCACGGGGCAGGGCCTCGGCGCGGCCTTGCACCAGCTCCACGTCGGGCAGGTGCACCTGGCCCATCATGCCAGGGCTCGGGTCCACGCCCACCAGCCGGCCACCGGGGCCGATGAGCCGCAACGCCTCGCGCGCCACCAGCCCGGTGCCGATGCCCACGTCCAGCACCTCGGCCCCGGCGGTCAGCCCGGCTCGCTGCAGTGCCTGGCGGCGATACCAGGGGCCGGTGCCAAGCGCCAGCACACGCTCGATGCGGTCGTAGTCGGAGGCGGTGTCGTCGAAGATGCGCCGCAGGTAGGCGTGGCGCTCGTCTTCGTCGCGGTAGTACTCGGTGAGCGGCTGGTGCGGGGCCAGCCCGCCCTCCGTTCGACCCGAGGGGCGGGCTGAGGTCATCGGCGGATTATGGCGGAGCAGTGCCGCCAGCCCGCTGCCGCCAAGCCAGGGAGAACGTTGTCAGACCGAAGCGGCGTGGAGAGTGACCGCTTCCGTCCCGCGCTCCGAGCGCAGGGCCAGTTGCCACAGCCGAGCGGCGCGGCCGACGAACAGCCCGCTGAAGGTGCCGTACAGCGCGCCGCAGCCGAGCGCGAAGCCGAACTGGGAGGCCAGCTGCGGCGCTTGCGACAGCGTCGCGCCGACGGCGTACTTGGTGAAGAACACCCCCATCATCAAGGCCAGCGGCACTGCGCTGCCGGGTAGGCGGAAGCGTCGCGTGGCGGCGTCGTAGCGCACGCCGGAGGGCAGCGGCCGGCGTGCCACCAGCGCAGCGGCCGTCGCGGCGCAGCCGGCCCAGGCCACCAGGGCCAGCGGCTGTGCCGCGAACGCGGTGAGCACGCCGTACAACGACAGGCCCAGCATCGCCACAGGCAGCAGGCTCACCCGGCGCAGGGTGGCCTGGCGCGCGAAGAGCTGCTGGGCGCCTAGCGCGAGCAGGGCAAAGAACAACACGAACACCCAGCGCGGGGTATGCAGCAGGATCTGGGTCAGCATGGCGGGCTCCTTGAGGTGTGTGGATCGGTGCCGTGATGCTGACGGCCGGCCTGCGGCCACGCGAGCGGCATGCGACGAGGCGGCAGGGCGGGTCGTGAAGTGCGGCGGCGCGGCCGCGAGTGGAGGGCGGTGCAGCCTTAGTCGCGCAGCAGCCGGGCGATCACTTCAAGCGCCTGGTCGATGTTGTAAGGCTTGCGCAGGAAGTGGTCATAGTCACCGAAATGCCCACGCACCGGCGCTTCGCCGAGGCTGCTGTTCATCAGGATCTTGATGTGGCGGGTGGCGGGGCTGTCGCGCAGTGCCCGTCCCATCTGGGCGCCGTTCATCACCGGCATCATGAAGTCGAGCACCACCAGGTCGGGGCGCACGTCGCCCACGCGGTCCAGCCCCTCCCGCCCATTGGAGGCGCAGAAGACGCGATAGCCCTCCTCCTCGAGGATCAGGCTCAGCACCTCGGCATTGGACAACTCGTCGTCGACGACCAGGATGGTCTTCACCAGGCAGCCTTCTTATCGTTCCTGCACCGCGCTCACCGGGTGTGCGCTCGGGATCACGTCACCGTCCAGCGTGAACAGGCCGGCAATCTCGATTCCCGTGCGGCTGATGTGCATCTCGTGCACGCCGGGCTGGTAGTCGGCGTCGCGCATCTTGATCATCGTGAGCAGGCGTTTCACGCGGCCGCCCGATTCCACGAAGCGCAGGAAGATCAGGTTGTCGACGAAGCCGGACACGCCGAACGGTGTGGCCACCGTGCTGCCCACCACGTCCATCGTCTCCATCGTCATCAGCACCGTGACGCCCATGCGGCGCAGCTCGTTGGTGAGGCACGAGAAGAAGCGGCCGGTACGCTCCGGGTACACGCTGGATTCGAAGAAACCGGACAGCCCGTCGATCACCAGGCGGCGCACGCCGCGCGCCGCCACCTCGCCCAGCATGCGGTGGGCCAGCTCGTCCAGCACATGCTCGCCCTGGGAATGCCACGTGATCCCGAGCGCGCCGCTGGCCTCGAGTGCGTCAAAGTCGATGCCGAACGAGCGTGCCTTCATGCGCAGCCGGTGCGGCGCCTCGAAGAAGCCGAACAGCAAGCCGGGCTCCTGTGGCGTGCACTGCGACAGGAAGTGCAGGCCGAGCGTGGTCTTGCCGGTGCCGGTGGAGCCGATCACCACCGTGCTGGTGTGGCTGGGGATGCCCCGGACCGATGTCAACGCGTCCAGCGAGGGCACGCCGGTGGACATCGCGCCGGGCGGCTCGGCCGGCTGGGGCGGCGCCTTGAACAGCGACTCGATGCGTGGGAACACCTCGAGCCCGTCGTCGCTGATGCGAAACGGATGCTTGCCGCGCAGCGAGCCGCCGCCGCGGAACTTGCGCACCTGCACGGCGCGCTCGGCGCGTGCGTCGAAAAGCCGGTCTTCCAGCTCGATCAGGCCGTCGACCATCGTGTGCTCGGCGTTCACGCGCTGCGGGCTGCCGCTGGTGAGCAGGAACACCGTGCAGCCGTGGAACACCGCGCTGGTCTGCACCTCGTGGATGAACTTCTTCAGCTCGCGGTCGGTCTGCGCCGCTTCGGCCGCGGCCACGAGGCCGTCGAGCACCAGCACGCTGGCATTGCGCGCCCGCATTTCGCGCCGCAGCACCGCCATCAGGCCCTTCAAGCCCTCGGCTTCCAGGTCATGGAAGGCGCTGATGTAGCTCAGCTCGTCGGGGATCGCGCGCTCGTCGAAGAAGCTCATGCCGCGGATGTGCTGCAGCATGCGCGCGTGCGACTCGGCCAGCAGCGTCACGTATACCGCGCGCCCGCCGGCCGCCACGTGGCGGTAGCACAGCTGGTTGGCGAGGATCGTCTTGCCGCTGCCCGGCAGCCCGTGGACGATGTACACGCCCGAGCGGAAGAAGCCACCGCCGAGCACCACGTCCAGGCCGGGAATGCCGCTGGACAGGCGCTCCAGCGTGGGGATGGAGGAGCTGCTGGTCATGATGTTGTGGTGCAGGGGTAGGCCGTGGGCAGGGTGAGGGTGAACGTGCTGCCCTGGTTCGGCCGGCTCGCGAGCTCGATGCTGCCGTCGAGGGCGGCCAGAAGTTTACGTACGATCCACAGACCCAGCCCACTGCCTTCGCCGCGCATGCCTTCGCGGGCGACCTCGAACTTGCCGAAGATGCGCTGCTGGTCGGCCGGCGCAATGCCGCGCCCGTCGTCGGCCACCGTGATGCGCACCGCGTGAGCGCCGGCCGCTGCGAGCACGACGGTGACGAGCCGCGCGCCGGCGTGCTTGAACGCGTTGAGCAGCAGGTTGCTCACGATCTGCTCGATCGCCGCCGCGTCGGTCGTCACCTCGAGCGTGGCGGGCGCCCGCAAGCGCAGCGCAGCACCGCGGAACTCGGCCTCCGGCCCGAGGTTGTCCACCAGCACGCTCAGCGTGCGCGCCAGATCCACGCAGCGCAGCTGCAGCGGATAGGCGTCGGCACGGAGCCGGGCCAGGTCGAGCAGGAGGGTGAGCTGCTCGGTGTAGCGCTCCAGCATGCCCTCGGCTTTGGCGATGCAGGCGGCAGGCGCCAGCACGTTGCCGCCCTCGGCCATCATGCGGGCCAGGCGCAGTTGCAGGGCCAGGCTGTGCAGCGGGTTGCGCAGCTCGTGTGCGGCCATCGCCAGCATGTCGTCTCGTTCGCGCAGCGCCTCGCGCAGCCGCGCCACTTCGTCCACCAGGGTTGGCTCCGGAGCCGGTGACATCTCAAGACCTTCCGTCAACGCCTGGGCAGGCAGAAGCGCCGATTTTGCTCGGAAACCGCCCATGCAATCATCGAGCCCATGTCCGACACCACGTCTCGTGCCTTTGACCTGCAGCGGCCGCCGGGGGCCGCGTTGCCGATCGTGGTGGATTCGCCGCACAGCGGCACGCGCTGGTGCGGCGCTGCACCCATCGTTGCGCCGCAGCGGCTGCACAACGCGGAAGACTGCTTCGTCGACCGGCTCTATGCACACGCGCCGCAGCACGGCGCGGTGCTGCTGGCAGCCAACTTCTCGCGGGCCTGCATCGACCCGAACCGCGCACTCGACGACATGGACGAGGCCCTTCTGGATGCGCCCTGGCCCGGCCGGTGCCGGCCAAGCGAGAAGACGCGCCTTGGCATCGGACTGGTCTGGCGCCTGCTCAACGGTGAGCCGCTGTACCACGCCCGGCTCACGGTGGACGACGTGCAGCGGCGCATCGCCGAATGCTGGCAGCCGTACCACGACGCGCTGCGTGCCGAACTGGACCTGGCGCTCACGCGCTTCGGCGCGCGCTGGCACCTCGACGTGCACTCGATGCCCGACGACAGCTACCTCCAGCTCGGTCTGCCCGAGCGGCCGCTGGCCGATTTCGTATTGGGCAACCGCGACGGCAGAACCGCCGACGAAGCCACGATGGGCGTCATCGAGCGCAGCCTGCGCGCCAGCGGCTTTAGCGTGGCGCGCAACGACCCCGTTCAAGGGGGTCGAGATCGTGCGCATGTCGGGTGATCCGTCGCGCCGCTGCCACGCGGTGCAGATCGAGGTGAAGCAGTCGCTCTACATGGACCTGTCGGCCTACCGGCCGCACGAGGGCTTCGAGCGCGTGCAGGCCGCGGTGGACCGGATGATGGAGGCGTTGGCCGCGCACGTGCGCGCAACGCTTTCAACCGGCCCGATGGCCGGCGGCAAGAGTCACCACTGATCGCTGCGCATCACGGCTTCCCAGGCGCCGGGCTGCGCCTTGTACACGCTGATGGCGCCGTAGTACTGCTCGCCGTCCTCGCGGAAGCGGATGGCGTTGGTCACCGGCGCGAGAGCGTCGATGTGCTTGAGCTCGTTGGTCAGCTTCTTGCCGTCCACCGTCTCGGCGCGCTTGATCGCCGCCACCAGCACGTATACGGCGTCATAGGCGTAGTGGGCGCCATACACGGGCTCGCCCTTGGTGGCCGTGCGAAAGCGTGACAGGAACTCGCGGCCGGCGTTGAACTCGCGCGCCTCGATGATCGGAGAAGTGGCGTACACCGCACGGATCGGCAGCGCGCCCTTGACCAGCTTGTCGGTCTTGATCGTGTCGCCGCCCAGGATGCGCATGTCGGTCATGCCGGCCTTGGCGAGCTGGTCGATCAACGCCACCACCTGGAAGTCGTTCAGCGTGGTGACGATCACGTCGACCTTGTTCGCCTTCAGTTCGGGCAGCAGATTCGTGAAGTCGGTGGTCTTGTCGTCCAGCGACTTGCGCAGCGCCACCGGCTTCTTCTGCTTGGTGATCTCGGCAGCCGCCAGGTCGGCCAGGCCCTTGCCATAGGGCGTGGCGTCATCGATCACCGCGTAGGAAGTGCCGGCGATCTGGCCCGCGGCATACGAGCCCATCGCCTTCGACTGGATGGCATCGTTGGCCACCAGGCGGAAGGTCGTGTCCAGGCCCATCTTGGTGTACTCGGGCTTGGTGGAGATCGCGAGCTGCGGAATGTGCTTCTCGGCGTACAGCGGCGCGGCGGCCATGCTGACGCCGGAGTTCAGGTCCGCGATCGCGGCCACCACGCCGGCGTCGATCAGCTGCTGGGCCACCTTCTTGCCGGTCTCGGCGTCGGCCTTGTCATCACCCGACACCACCTCCAGCGTCACCGGCTTGCCGTCGACGCGCAGGCCGGCCTTATTGATCTCGTCGACCGCCATCTGCACGCCGTTGAGCATGTCCTTGCCCAGGGGCCCCAGCGGGCCCGACAGCGGCTGCGCGACGCCGATCTTGATGGTGTCGGGCACCTTGGAGCAGCCGCCGAGCACCAGGGCGGCGGCCGCCGATGCCAGGGCAAAACCGAGGGCGGTGCGACGGTTGGTCATGTGCGAACTCCTCCTACGTCAATGGGGCGCCCTCGCGGGCACCGCGACTGTAGGCCGGCTTGCACCCGCGAACAGAAGGAATTTCGATACGTTTTCTTGCAGGCTCGGTGCTGACGTGACGCAGTTCACGTGAGTTCTTCACCGCCTGAGCAAGGCGTGGTTGGGCAGGGTATTTCAGCGCCGGTGTCCAAGCCTATGTCTCACCTGTTTCCGAGCCGGCGACTGCCTGGCAGGCGGCCGCAGGCGTGCTGGTGCTGGGTGCCCTGGGCGGTCGCACTGCACGCCGACGCCGCTAGCGCCGCCGGCTGCCCCCGCCGCCGAACAGCGATCCCATCACGCCGCGAATGATTTCGCGGCCCACGGTGGAGCCGATGCTGCGCGCGGCGGACTTGGCCACGGTTTCCAGCACGGAATCCTTGCGGCCGCTGCCGCGCAGCAGGCCACCGGCCACGTCGTCGAGCCAGCCGCCGCTGCTGCCGGGTGCTGGCGCGGCTTGCGATGGCGGCGCGGGGCCGCGTGTGGCGGGCGCTTCGTGAGCGGCGGGCGTGGGCTCGCTGGCCGCCATCGCCCGCCCCTTGAGCTTCTCGTAGGCGGAGTCGCGGTCCACCATCTTCTCGTACACACCGGCGACCAGGGAGTTCTGAATGAGGGCCTGCCGCTGGGCGGGTGTGATGGGCCCGATCTGGCTGCCCGGGGCCAGCACGAAGGCGCGCTGCGTGATGCTCGGGCGGCCTTTCTCGTCGAGCAGGCTGAGCAGGGCCTCTCCCACTGCAAGCTCGGTGATCGCCGCGGCAATGTCCAACTGCGGGTTCGGGCGCATCGTATCGGCGGCGGCCTTCACGGCCTTCTGGTCGCGCGGGGTGAAGGCGCGCAACGCGTGCTGCACGCGATTGCCGAGCTGGCCGAGCACGGTGTCGGGAATGTCGAGCGGGTTCTGCGTGACGAAGAACACGCCCACGCCTTTGGAGCGCACCAGCCGCACCACGAGCTCGATGCGCTCGACCAGCGCGGCCGGTGCGTCCTTGAACAGCAGGTGTGCCTCGTCGAAAAAGAACACCAGCTTGGGTTGATCCAGGTCGCCCACCTCGGGCAGCGTCTCGAACAGCTCGGACAGCAGCCACAGCAGGAAGGTGGCATACAGGCGCGGTGCATTGAGCAGCTTGTCGGCGACGAGGATGTTGACGACACCCTGGCCGTCCACCGTCTGCATGAAATCGGCGATGTTGAGCATCGGCTCGCCGAAGAACTTGTCGCCGCCTTGCTGCTCGATCTGCATCAGCCCGCGCTGGATGGCGCCGATCGACGCCGGGCTGATGTTGCCGTATTCGGTGGTGAACTGGGTCGCGTTGTCGCCCAGGTGCTGCAGCAAGGCGCGCAGGTCCTTCATGTCCAGCAGCAGCAGCCCGTGGTCGTCGGCGATCTTGAAGGCCAGCTGCAGCACGCCGGCCTGCGTGTCGTTGAGCGCCAGCATGCGCGCCAGCAGCAGCGGGCCCATGTCACTGACGGTGGCGCGCACCGGATGGCCCTGCTCGCCGAACACGTCCCACAAGGTGGCAGGGCAGGCGGCCGCAGGCGGCAGCGGCAGGCCGCGTTCGGCGAGCAGCGCTTTCAGCTTGTCGCTGGGCTGCCCGGGCTGGGTGATGCCGGTGAGATCGCCTTTCACATCGGCCATGAACACCGGCACGCCGCGGCGGCTGAAGTTTTCGGCCAGGGACTGCAGCGTCACGGTCTTGCCGGTGCCGGTGGCGCCGGTGATCAACCCGTGGCGGTTGGCCAGCGCCGGCAGCAGTTCGCACTGCACGTTCCCGTGCTGTGCAACGAGGATGGGCTCGGACATCGAAAGCTCCCGCCAGGGGCGACAAGTAAAATCGCGGCCAGTCTATCCAAAGAGAACGAGAGCGAAGGGCATCATGGCCGGTCATTCCAAGTGGGCCAACATCCAGCACCGCAAAGGCCGCCAGGACGAGAAGCGCGGCAAGGCCTGGACCCGCGTGATCCGAGAGATCATGGTCGCAGCCCGTCAGGGCGGCGGCGACATCCCCACCAACCCGCGCCTGCGGCTGGCGGTGGACAAGGCGAAGGCGGCCAACATGCCCGCCGACACCATCAAGCGCAACATCGACAAGGCCACCGGCAACCTCGAGGGCGTGAGCTACGAGGAGATCCGCTACGAGGGCTATGGCATCGGCGGCGCCGCGATCATCGTCGACTGCATGACCGACAACCGGGTGCGCACGGTGGCCGAGGTGCGCCA
>CAMLIZ010000094.1 GCA_946480245.1 uncultured Pseudomonadota bacterium | reverse complement strand
AGGTCTTCGGCGGCCACGGCTTCATCAAGGAATGGGGCATGGAGCAGTACGTGCGGGACAACCGCATCAACATGATCTACGAAGGCACCAACACCATCCAGTCGCTGGACCTGCTGGGCCGCAAGGTGCTGCAGGACAACGGCGCCAAGCTCAAGAAGTTCGGCAAGCTGGTGCAGGCCTTCGTGGAAGAAGAGGGCACCAGCGAGGCGATGCAGGAGTTCGTGAACCCGCTGGCCGACCTGGGCGACAAGGTCACCAAGCTGACCACCGAGCTCGGCATGAAGGCGTTCCAGAACGCCGACGAGGTGGGCGCCGCTGCGGTGGATTACCTGCGGGTGTGCGGCCACCTGGTGTTCTCGTACTTCTTTGCCCGGCAGGCCAAGATCGCGCTGGCGAAGAAGGACTCGGGCGATCCGTTCTACACCGCCAAGCTGGCGACGATCCGCTTCTACTTCGCCAAGCTGCTGCCGGAGACGGCGATGCTGATCCGCAGCGCGCGCGCCGGTGTGCAGCCGCTGATGGCGATGGACGAAGCGTTGTTCTGACACGAAGAGCGGCGACGATTTCGGTGGTGGCGGAAAGGGGATTTCCGCCGCCGTTTCGCCAACCGCCCCTTCCACCAACAGGGGGCAGCCAGTGAGGAAGAGGAAGACATGAAGAAGACCGCCATCGGCTTGTTGCTCGCCAGCGTTGCGAGCTTCGCCTTCGCAGAGGGCGCCAGCCCCGTGGGCTTGTGGAAGACGATCGACGACGAGACCGGCAAGGACAAGTCGTACGTGCGCATCACCGAAAACAACGGTGCGCTCGTGGGCAAGATCGAGAAATTGATCGACCCGAGCAAGCCCGACCCGAAGTGCGACAAGTGCACCGACGAGCGCAAGGACCAGCCGGTGGTGGGCATGACCATCATCCGCAACGTCAAGCAGGACGGGCAAGACCTCTGGGACGGCGGCGACATCCTCGACCCCAACAATGGCAAGGTCTACAAGGTGCGCCTGAAGCCGCAAGACGACGGCAAGAAGCTGAGCGTGCGCGGCTACATCGGCATGCCGCTGCTCGGCCGTTCACAGACCTGGGTACGCGTCGAATAGACGCGGCCCGCGCAGTACCTCGATCGGGAGGCGGCCATCGAGCGGCCTTCCTGGGGGCCTCCCGATCCATGCATCACTGGAGCAAACAATGAGTCGATTCCAAGTCCGCAAAGTCGCCGTGCTCGGCGCCGGCGTGATGGGCGCGCAGATCGCGGCCCACCTGGTCAACGTGAAAGTGCCGGTCGTGCTGTTCGACTTGGCCGCAAAGGAAGGCCCGAAGAACGGCATCGTCAGCAAGGCGGTCGAGGGGCTGAAGAAGCTCAAGCCTTCGCCGCTTGGCGTGCCGGAGGAGGCCGCGCTGATTGGCCAGGCCAACTACGAGGAGAACCTCGATCAGTTGAAGGACTGCGACCTGATCATCGAGGCCATCGCCGAGCGCATGGACTGGAAGCTCGACCTGTACAAGAAGATCGCGCCCTTCATCGCGCCGCACGCGATCGTGGCGTCCAACACCTCCGGCCTGAGCATCACCAAGCTCAGCGAGGCGTTGCCCGAGGAGATCAAGCCGCGCTTTTGCGGCATCCACTTCTTCAATCCGCCGCGTTACATGTACCTGGTGGAGCTGATTCCGACTCCCACCACCGAACCGCACATCCTCGACCAGCTCGAGACCTTCGTGACCACCAGCGTCGGCAAGGGCGTGGTGCGTGCGAAGGACACGCCCAACTTCATCGCCAACCGCGTCGGCATCGCCGGCATGCTGGCCACGATGATCGAGGCTGAGAAGTTCGGCCTGGCCTACGACGTGGTGGACGACCTCACCGGCAAGAAGCTGGGCCGCGCGAGCAGCGGCACCTTCCGCACCGCCGACGTGGTGGGCCTGGACACGATGGCGCACGTGGTGAAGACCATGCAGGACAACCTGCAGGCCGACCCGTTCTATCCCAACTTCGCCACCCCCAAGGTGCTGGCCGGGTTGATCGCCCAGGGCGCGTTGGGCCAGAAGGCCGGCGCCGGCTTCTACAAGAAGGTGGGCAAGGACATCCTGCGCCTGGACCCGGCCAAGGGTGAGTACGTGCCCGCGGGCGGCAAGGCCGACGAGATCGTGGCGCGCATGCTGAAGAAGGCGCCCGCCGAGCGCCTGAAGCTGCTGCGCGAATCGACCAACCCGCAGGCGCAGTTCCTGTGGGCCATCCTGCGTGACGGCTTCCACTACGCGGCCGTGCACCTGAAGGACATCGCCGACTCCGCGCGTGAAGTGGACCTGGCGATGCGCTGGGGCTTCGGCACCACGCAGGGCCCGTTCGAGCTGTGGCAGGCCGCCGGCTGGAAGCAGGTGGCGCAGTGGGTGCAGGAAGACATCGAGGCCGGCAAGGCGCTGAGCAAGGAGCCGCTGCCGGCATGGGTGTTCGACGGACGCGATGGCGTGCACACGGCCGAAGGCTCGTGGAGCCCGGCGCAGAACCGCTACATCCCGCGCAGCACCTTGCCGGTGTACGAGCGCCAGTACTTTCCCGAGACGGTGGCCGGCCTGGGTGCCGACCCGCTGAAGAGCGGCACGGAGGAGTTCAGGAACGAGGAAGTGCGCGTCTGGTCGCTCGACGGCGAGGTGCTTATCGCCAGCATCACCGCCAAGCTGCACCTGATCAGCCCCACGGTCACCGAAGGCCTGCTGAAGGCGGTGGAGATCGCTGAAGCCAAGTACAAGGGCCTGGTGATCTGGTCGCCCGACGACGTGTTCTCCGCCGGCGCCAACCTCGAGGCGCTGATGCCGGTGTTCATGAAGAGCGGCGCCAAGGGCATTGCGCCCGAGGAGAAGAAGCTGCAGGACATGATGCTGCGCGTGCGCTACGCCAATGTGCCGGTGGTGGCCGCGATGCGCGGCATCGCGCTGGGCGGCGGCTGCGAGCTCGCGGTGCATTGCGCCAAGCGCGTGGCGGCGATGGAAACCTATGTCGGCCTGGTGGAAGTGGGCGTGGGGCTGATTCCCGGCGGCGGCGGCCTCACCTACATCGCGCGCCGCGCTGCCGAGAACGCGCAGGCTGCGCCGGGCTCCGACCTGCTGGCCTTCCTGAAGGAGGGCTTCACCGCGGCGGCGATGGCCAAGGTGGGCACCAGCGCGACCGAGAGCCGCAAGCTCGGCTACCTGCAGGACAGCGACGTGATCGTGCCCAACAAGGATGAGCTGCTGTACGTGGCCACGGCCGTGGCCAAGGCGATGGCCGATGCCGGCTGGCGCCCGCCGCTGAAGCGCCTGTTCCCGGTGGCCGGCCGCTCGGCCATCGCCACCATCAAGGCGCAGCTGGTCGGCATGCGCGACGGCGGCTTCATCAGCCAGCACGATTTCCACATCAGCAGCCTGATTGCCGACGTGTTGTGCGGCGGCGAGGTGGAGGCCGGCTCGCTGGTCAACGAGGAATACCTGATGTCGCTGGAGCGCAAGCACTTCTGCTCGCTGCTCGAGAACCCGAAGACGCAGGAACGCATCATGGGCATGCTGCAGACCGGCAAGCCGGTGCGCAACTAAGGAGTACCGGACATGAGTACCAAGCAAGTTCAAGACGCCTACATCGTCGCCGCCACGCGCACGCCGATCGGCAAGTCCGGCCGCGGCTACTTCAAGAACACGCGCCCCGACGATCTGCTGGTGCACGTGCTGCGCGCCGCGCTGCAGCAGGTGCCGGGGCTGGACCCGAAGACCATCGAGGACGCGATCGTCGGCTGCTCGTTCCCCGAGGCCGAGCAGGGCATGAACGTGGCGCGTGTCGGTGCGCTGCTGGCCGGCCTGCCCAACAGCGTGGGCGGTGTCACCGTGAACCGCTTCTGCGCTTCCGGCCTCACCGCGGTGGCGATGGCCGCCGACCGCATCCGCGTCGGCGAGGCCGACGTGATGATCGCCGGCGGCGTGGAATCGATGAGCATGGTGCCGATGAGCGGCAACAAGCCGTCGTTCAACCCCGAGGTGTTCGCCAAGGACGAGAACGTGGGCATCGCGTACGGCATGGGCCTGACCGCCGAGAAGGTGGCCGACCAGTGGAAGGTGAGCCGCGAGGCGCAGGACGCGTTCTCGCTGGAGTCGCATCGGCGCGCCATCGCCGCCATCCAGAGCGGCGAGCTGCAGGACAGCATCACGCCCGTGGAGGTGGTGGAGCGCTTCCCCAACCTCGCCACCGGCGACATCACGGTGAAGACGCGCACCGTGAGCACCGACGAGGGTCCGCGCCCCGACACGTCGATGGAGGGCTTGGCCAAGTTGAAGACCGTGTTCGCGGCCAAGGGCAGCGTCACCGCCGGCAACAGCTCGCAGACCAGCGACGGCGCCGGCGCGCTGATCGTCGTGAGCGAGAAGATCCTGAAGCAGTTCGACCTGAAGCCGCTGGCGCGCTTCGTGAGCTTTGCGTCGCGTGGCGTGCCGCCCGAGATCATGGGCATCGGCCCGATCGAGGCGATTCCTGCCGCGCTCAAGTACGCGGGCCTCAAGCTCGACGATCTCGGCTTCATCGAATTGAACGAGGCATTCGCGGCGCAGGCGCTGGCCGTGATCAACACCGTGGGGCTCAACCCGGCGGTGGTGAACCCGTATGGCGGCGCCATCGCGCTCGGCCATCCGCTGGGCGCCACCGGCGCCATCCGGTCCGCGCAACTGATCCACGCGCTGCGGCGGCATAACAAGAAGTACGGCATGGTCACCATGTGCGTCGGCACCGGGCAAGGGGCTGCCGGCATCTTCGAGGCGCTCTGAGCCTCGGCACGGCCGGCCTTCGCGCCGGCCGTTTTTTCTTCAGCAGGAGACAAGCACATGAGCATCAAGACCGCCATGGTCGACGGCGTCGCGACGATCGAGATCGCGCGCCCCGAGAAGAAGAACGCGATCACGATCGCGATGTACCAGCAGATGGGGGAGGCGCTGCGCGCCGCACAGGCCGGCGCGGCGGTGCGTGCGGTGCTGATCACCGGTCAGCCCGGCATCTTCACCTCCGGCAACGACCTGGAGGATTTCATGCAGCGGCCGGCGCAGAACGACGAGTCGCCGGTGTTCCAGTTCATGCACGCACTGCTGGGCTGCGACAAGCCGGTGGTGGCCGCCGTCACCGGTGCGGCCATCGGCATCGGCACCACCTTGCTGCTGCACTGCGACTTCGTCTACGTGGCCGACGACGCGCGCCTGGCGATGCCCTTCGTCAGCCTGGGCCTGGTGCCCGAGTTCGCGTCCAGCCTGCTGGTGCCGAGGCTGCTGGGCAATGTGCGCGCGGCCGAGAAGCTGCTGCTGGGTGACCCGTTTACCGCGGCCGAGGCGGTGGAGTGCGGCATCGCCAATGCCGTGCTGCCGGCGCCCGAGGTGGTGGCGCATGCGCGTCGCGTGGCCGAGCGCTTCAACCAGCTGCCGCCGGGCGCCGTGCGCGACACCAAGCGCCTGATGCGCGCCGGGCTCGCCGAGCAGGTGCTGCCGGTGATTCGCAAGGAGGCCGAGGTGTTCGGCCAGCGCCTGCGCAGCCCGGAGGCGCGTGAGGCGTTCCAGGCCTTCTTCGAAAAGCGCCGGCCCGACTTCTCCAAGTTCTGAGTCGTCGCGATGACGATGGCGCTGAAGGTCGCGCTCGCGCCGGTGTTGCTGGCGCAGGGCGTGTGGACGCGCCGGCGCACGCCACGCCTGCCGGAGGCCGAGGGCGAACGCGCCGGGCGTTGCGGCGACGGCACCGCGCTGCGCCTGCTGATCGTCGGCGACTCGTCGGCTGCCGGCGTCGGCGTGGCCACGCAGCACAGCGCGTTGGCCGGCCACCTGACGCGCGAGCTGGCGCACGCCGGGCGCTGCCGCGTCGATTGGCAATTGGTCGCACGTTCCGGTGCCACCACCGCGCAAGCGCTGCAGCTGCTGCAGGAGGCGGGGCCGACGCCTGCCGACATTGCGGTGGCCGTGCTGGGCGTCAACGACGTGGTGGACCAGGTGCCGGTGGGGCGCGCCTTGCGCGCGCGCGAGCAGCTCACCGACTGGCTGCGCCGTGAAACCGGCGCGCGCCACGTGGTGCACGCGGCGCTGCCGCCGATCCACCGCTTCCCTGCGTTGCCGCAGCCGCTGCGCGCCGTGATGGGGCTGGACGCGCGCCGGCTCGACCGTGCGCTGAAGGCCTGGTGCGACACACGCGAGGACGCGTCGTACTGCTGGATGGGTGTGGAGCTGACGGCCGAGGTGATGGCGCACGACGGCTTCCATCCGGGCGAGCCGGTATATCGCCATTGCGGGCAGGCGCTGGCCCGGCACATCGCCGGTTCCTTGATCACAGGAGATGCGACATGACGACACTGAAGGGCAAGACGCTGTTCATCACCGGTGCCTCGCGCGGCATCGGCCTGGCGATCGCCACGCGCGCCGCCGCAGACGGCGCCAACATCGTGCTGATCGCCAAGACCACCGAGCCCAATCCCAAGCTGCCGGGCACGCTGTACGACGCGGCTGAAGCGGTGGAGGTGGCCGGCGGCAAGGCGCTGCCGATACCCACCGACATCCGTGACGAGAACGCGGTGGCGGCCGCGGTGCAGCAGGCGACCGCGCGCTTCGGCGGCATCGACATCCTGGTGAACAACGCCAGTGCGATCAGCCTCACGCCCACGCCGGCCACGCCGATGAAGCGCTTCGACCTCATGTTCGGCGTGAACGTGCGCGGCACCTACTGCTGCACGCAGGCCTGCCTGGCCGCGCTCGGCGCCAGCGCGCAGGCCGGGCGCAATCCACATGTGCTGAACATGTCGCCGCCGCTCAGCATGAAGCCGCACTGGTTCCAACAGCACACCGCGTACACGATGGCCAAGTACGGCATGAGCATGTGCACGCTAGGGCACGCGGCCGAATTCAGGCCGCTGGGCATCGCGGTGAACAGCCTGTGGCCACGCACCGCGATCGCCACCGCGGCGCTGCAGATGATCCCGGGTGTCGACATGAACCGCTGTCGCACGCCGGAGATCCTGGCCGACGCGGCCTACCTGATCCTCACCAGCGACGCAGCCACCACCAGCGGCAACTTCTTCATCGACGACGAGCTGCTGGCGCAGCACGGCAACACCGATCTCGAGCGCTACAGCGTGGTGCCCGGCACGCGCGACTTCATTCCCGACTTCTTTGTCGACTGAGCGCCTGCGCGCGACCACCACAGCGCGCCACCGGCGCAGGCGATCAGCGACAGTGACGCCCAGGGCAATGCGCCAATGCCGAGCCGCGCGTACACGGCACCGGCCACCGCCGAGCCGGCCGACATGCCGATGTACAACGCAGAGGCGTTGAGTGCCAGCACGAGGCCGCGCACGTCGGGCGCCAGCTCCACCAGTCGACGTTGCTGTGAAGGCATGAACACGTCGTTGGCCACGGCCCACAGCGCGAGCAGCACGAAGGCGAGCGGCACGTTCGCCGGCGCCACACCCATCGCGCCGAACAGTGCTGCCAAGCCCGCCAGCGCCGTGGCGAGCGCGCGCTCGGCGCTCCATCGCACGGCCACCCAGCGCGCCACCGCGTTGCCCGCCACGCCGGCCAGGCCGAACACGAGCAGTCCCGACGACACCATCGGCTGCGGCAGGCCGAAGCGCTGGCGCAGCAACGGCACCACCAGCGTGTAGGTGGCAAACAGGCCCGCCATCTGCAGCAGCATCACGGCCACCGCGGCTGGCAGCGCAGGGCGGCGCAGCAGGCCCAGCAGGTCGCGCAGCGCCAGCGGCTGGCCGGGCGCACCCGCCGGCACGCCGAGCACCACGGCCAGCGCCACCAGCGCGTCGAGCGCAGCCACGGCGCCGAGCATCACGCGCCAGCCGGCATGGGCGGACAGCCAGGCCGCCGCCGGCACGCTGAGCACCGAGGACAAGGTCATGCCGAGGAACACCGTCGCCAGCGCCCGCCCTTGCGCCTTGCGTGCCACCAGTCCGGCGCCCAGGGCCGACGCCACTGGCCCGATCGCCGCGGCGCCGAGCGCCGTGAGCACGCGCGCCACCAGCAGCAGCGCATAGCTGGGCGCCATGGCCGACAGGGCGGTGCCCAGCGCGGTGAGCAGCAATCCGCCGAGCAGCAGGCGGCGCCGTGGCAGGTGCCCCAACGCCACCTGCAGGCCCGGCGCGGCCAGCGCGAAGGTGATGGCGAACACGGCCACCAGCTGCGCCACGGCGTCGGGCGCCACCTGCAGGCCCTGGGCGATCACGGGCAGCCCGCCCACGATGGCCAGCGTGCTCGTGCCCATTGCGAAGTAGGCGAACGACAGCAGCCACAGCGCCACACGATTGGCGCGTGGAGGGACGGATTCGGCAAGCTGGGTCATGGCGCCGACTCTAGGCAGTGCCGTGCCGCGCGAGAAATGGAATCGCGGTATGGCACCTATCGACGCGCTGGATGCCCGAACTGCGGCGCGACCGCTTGTGCGGCGCAGGCTGCCAGCCAGCGACGCAGCCAGGTGTGCGCCGGCTCGCGCTGCTGGCGTGGATGCCAGGCCGCGTGCAGCGTCCAGGAGCGCGCCTCGAAGGGCAGCTCGAAGCAGTCCAGCCGCTGCGCGTGGCGGGCCGCCATGCGCGCGGGCAGCGTGCCGATGTGGTCGGTCACGGCAAGGATGTCGGGCATCAGCGTGAAGTGCTGCACCGACAACACCACCCGGCGCCGGCGGCCCAGCGCCTCGAGGTGTTCGTCCATGAAGCCATGGAAGCTGCCGCCCGAGGTGGAGACCAGCACGTGCGTGAGGCTGCAGTAGGTGTCGAGGTCGAGCGGGCCGTTGCCGCGCGGGTGGCCCTTGCGCTGGCAGGCCACGAAGCGCTCGGTGAACAGCTTCTTCACCTTCATCGTCTGCGGCACGCCGCGCTCCGAGCCGAGCAGCAGGTCGATCTCGCCACGCTCCATCTGCTGCGCCACGCGCTCCACGTCGCCGACGCGGAAGCTCAGCCGCACGCCGGGGCCCGCCAGCGTGGACAGCTGCTGCATCATCGGCAGCCCGAGCAGTGCGGTGGCGTTGTCGCTGGCAGCGATGTGAAAGTCGCGTTCGTCGGTGGCCGGATCGAAGCTTGCCTTGTGCCGCACCACGCCTTCCACCCGGCGCAGCGCATCGCGCAAAGGCTCGCCGAGGGCCAGCGCGCGCGGCGTGGGCGTCATGCCGCGGCCGTTTTCGGCGGGCAGCAGCAGCGGGTCATCGAAGAGCTGGCGCAGCCGCGCCAGCTGGGCCGACAACGCGGGCTGGCTCAGGTGCAGCCGTTGCGCCGCACGCGTGACGTTACGCTCCTGCAGCAGCGCATCCAGCGACACCAGCAGGTTCAGGTCGACGCCGCGCAGCTCCGGCATCGGCTCATCCCTTGGGCACCGGCCGCGGCTTGCCTTCGTGGTCGATGGCCACGTAGGTGAGGTTGGCCTCGGTGACCTTCACCACGTGCAGGTCGGCCGGGTTGCGCTCGGCGTACACCTCCACGTGCACCGTGATCGACGTGGTGCCCACGCGTTCCACGCGCGCGTAGAAGCTGAGCAGGTCGCCGACGGAAACGGCCTGCTTGAACACGAACTGGTTTACCGCCACGGTGGCGATGCGGCCCTTGGCGATGCGCGCCGGCAGCACGGCGCCGGCCAGGTCCACCTGCGCCATGATCCAGCCGCCGAAGATGTCGCCATTGGCATTGGCGTCAGCGGGCATCGGCATCACCCGCAGCACCAGTTCCTTGTCTTGCGGCAAACTGCCTCGGGGCGCGGTGCCGCTTGAATAGGCCGTCATCGTCGTCATCTCCTGCTCTTCACTGCTCGCGATTGTCGCCAATCCCCATGCGCCGCATGTCCTCCGCTCCGCCGGCCCCGGCCGACCCGCCCGGCACGCCTCGTTCGGACTGGCTGACGCTGCGCAAGCTGCTGCCCTACCTGTGGGAATACCGCTGGCGCGTCGGTGTCGCGCTGCTGTTCATGATGGCGGCCAAGGGCGCCAACGTGGGCGTGCCGGTGCTGCTGAAGAAGCTGGTGGACGCGCTGTCGCTCAAGCCCGGCGACCCGCGCGCGGTGCTGGTGGTGCCGATCGGGCTGCTCGTTGCCTACGGCGGGCTGCGCCTGTGCACCACGCTGTTCACGGAGCTGCGCGAGCTCACCTTCGCCAAGGCCACCGAAGGGGCAGCGCGGCGCATCTCGCTGCAGACCTTTCGGCATCTGCACGACCTGAGCCTGCGCTTTCACCTCGAGCGCCAGACCGGCGGCATGACGCGCGACATCGAGCGCGGCACGCGCGCGGTGCACTCGCTGATCTCCTACTCGCTCTACAGCATCCTGCCCACGTTGATCGAGGTGGGCATGGTGCTCACCCTGCTGGCGGTGAAGTTCGACGCGGCGTTCGCGTGGATCGTGGTGGCCGCGCTGGTGGTGTACATCGCGTTCACCATCACCGTGACCGAATGGCGCACGCAGTTCCGGCGCGAGATGAACGAGCTGGATTCGACCGCGCACAGCAAGGCGATCGACTCGCTGCTCAACTACGAGACCGTCAAGTACTTCAACAACGAGGATTACGAAGCGCGGCGCTACAACGTGGCGCTGGAGAGCCTGCGCCGCGCGGCACTGAAGGCGCAGCGCACCTTGTCGCTGCTCAACACCGGGCAGCAGCTGATCATTGCGGCCGCGCTGGTCACGATGCTGTGGCGCGCCACCGGCGGCGTCGTCAGCGGCCGCCTCACCTTGGGCGACCTGGTGATGATCAACGCCTTCATGATCCAGCTGTACATCCCGCTCAATTTCCTGGGCGTGCTGTACCGCGAGATCAAGCAGTCGCTGACCGACCTGGACAAGATGTTCCGCCTGCTCGAGCGCGAACGCGAGATCGCCGACGCGCCCGACGCGGTGCCGCTGGTCGTCACGCAAGGCGCGGTGCGCTTCGAGCACGTGAGCTTCGCGTATGACCCGGCACGGCCGATCCTGCATGACCTGAGTTTCGACATCCCGCCCGGCAAGACGGTGGCGGTGGTGGGGCCGTCGGGTGCCGGCAAATCGACGTTGGCGCGCCTGCTGTACCGCTTCTACGACGTGACGGCCGGCCGCATCCTGATCGACGGGCAGGATGTGCGCCGCCTCACGCAAGGCAGTGTGCGTGCGGCGATCGGCATCGTGCCGCAGGACACCGTGCTGTTCAACGACACGGTCGAATACAACATCGCCTACGGCCGGCCGGGCGCGTCGCGCAGCGAGGTGGAGGCGGCGGCCAAGGCGGCGCACATCCACGACTTCATCTCCGCCACGCCCAAGGCTTACGACACGATGGTGGGCGAGCGCGGCCTCAAGTTGTCGGGCGGCGAGAAACAACGCGTGGCGATCGCCCGCACGCTGCTGAAGAACCCGCCGATCCTGATCTTCGACGAGGCCACGTCGGCCCTCGACTCCGCCAACGAGCGTGCCATCCAGGCCGAACTGCGCAGCGCCGCGCGCGGCAAGACGGCGCTGGTGATCGCGCACCGCCTGAGCACCGTGGTGGACGCTCACGAGATCCTGGTGCTGGAGCACGGCCGCATCGTCGAGCGCGGCGCGCACACGGCGCTTCTCGCTGCCGGTGGCCGCTACGCCGAGATGTGGCGTTTGCAGCAGCAGAGCGCGGAACGCAGCGCCGAAACCGCCGTCGCCTGAGCGTGGCGGCGGCACCGCTGGTTACACTGCCGCGACCGTGGAAACCAAGTGGCTCGAAGACTTCGTCAGCCTGGCCGAGACGCGCAGCTTTTCGCGCTCCGCCCAGCTCCGGCATGTGACGCAACCGGCGTTCTCGCGCCGCATCCAGGCCCTGGAAGCCTGGGCGGGGCTGGACCTGGTGGACCGATCGTCCTACCCCACGCGGCTCACGCCGGCCGGTGAAACCTTCCACTCGCAGGCGCTGGAGATCCTCGGCGCCTTGCAGGCCACGCGCAACATGATGCGCGGGCACCAGGTGAGCGGGCACGACATGATCGAGTTCGCCGTGCCGCACACGCTCGCCTTCACGTTCTTCCCGCACTGGCTGATGGATCTGCGCAAGCGCTTCGGGGGCGTGAAGAGCCGGCTCATCGCGCTGAACGTGCACGACGCCGTGTTGCGGCTCACGGAAGGCAGCTGCGACCTGCTGATCGCCTACCACCATGCGTCGCAGCCGCTGCAGTTGTCGCCCGAGCGCTACGAGATGCTGAGCCTCGGCCATGAGACCCTGGCGCCCTACGCCAAGGCCGGCGCCGACGGCCAGCCGATGTTTCACCTGCCGCCCGCGCCGGGCGAGCGTGTGCCGTTTCTCAGCTATGCCTCGGGCGCGTACCTCGGCCGGCTGGTGGAGCAGATCATCAAGCAAGCCAACCCGCCGCTCGGGCTGGAGCCCATCTACGAGACCGACATGGCCGAAGGCCTGAAGGCGATGGCGCTCGAAGGGCACGGCCTCGCGTTCCTGCCGTCCAGCTCGGTGCGCAAGGAACTGCGCTCGCGCCGGCTGGTGGCGGCCTCCGAGCTGCCGGCGCACCAGTTGACGATGGAGGTGCGCATCTATCGCGAGCGCCCGGAAACTGCCCGCCATACGAAGGCCGCAGCGCAATCGCTGTGGGAATTCCTGCGCACGAACTGATATAGGGAAAACCCTTTATCTACATGCGCCAAACGCATAACGAGGGCTGCAATCTGCATTGGCGCCGTACGTAACCGGGCCTTACAGTCCGCGCCCATGTCATCGACCCGTCACACCGATAGCCGCCCCGCTCTGCGACTGGAGCACGATTTCCTGGGCGAAAAGGAGATCCCCGTTGCCGCGTACTGGGGCGTGCACACGGCGCGCGCGGTCGAGAACTTTCCGATCTCCGGGCAGACGGTGGGCCACATTCCCGATCTGGTGAATGCGCTCGCCTACGTGAAGCTGGCCTGTGCCCGCACCAATGCGCGCCTGGGCGTGCTCGACGATCAGCGCGCCCAGGCCATCGAAAGCGCCTGCCTCGACCTGCTGCAGGGCCAATTGCATGATCAGTTCGTCGTCGACGTGATCCAAGGCGGCGCGGGCACCTCCACCAACATGAACGCCAACGAGGTGATCGCCAACCGCGCGCTGGAGCACCTGGGCCACGCGCGCGGCGACTACCAGCACCTGCATCCCAACGACCACGTGAACGCGTCCCAGAGCACCAATGACGTGTACCCCACGGCGCTGCGCCTGGCCGCGTGGTTCGGCATCGGCCGGCTGCTGGAGGCGATGGCTGAACTGCGCGGCGCCTTCGAGGCCAAGGCGGCCGAGTTCGCCCAGGTGCTCAAGATCGGCCGCACGCAGTTGCAGGACGCGGTGCCGATGACCTTGGGCCAGGAGTTCCTCGCCTTCGCCGTGATGCTGGGCGAGGACGAGCAGCGCCTGCGCGAGGCGCGCGCGCTGATCGAGGAGGTGAACCTGGGCGCCACCGCCATCGGCACCGGCATCAATGCTCCGCACGGCTATGCCACGCTGGCAGTGAGCCTGCTGGCGCAGGCCAGCGGCGTGCCGGTGGTGGCCGCGCCCAACCTCGTGGAGGCCACGCAGGACACCGGCGCGTTCGTTCAGCTGTCGGGCGTGCTCAAGCGCGTGGCGTGCAAGCTCAGCAAGACCTGCAACGACCTGCGGCTGCTCAGCAGCGGGCCGCAGGCCGGCTTCGGCGACATCAAGCTGCCGCCGCGCCAGGCCGGCTCGTCCATCATGCCGGGCAAGGTGAACCCGGTGATCCCCGAAGTGGTGAACCAGGTGGCGTTCGAGGTGATCGGCAACGACGTGACGATCACGATGGCCAGCGAGGGCGGGCAGCTGCAGCTCAATGCGTTCGAGCCGATCATGGCGTGGTCGCTGTTCAAGAGCGTGGCGCACCTCACGCACGCGTGTCGCACGCTCACCGCGCATTGCGTGCGCGGCATCGAGGCCAACACCGCGCTGCTCGAACGGCGCGTCGCCGAGTCAGTGACGCTGGTGACCGCCTTGACGCCAATCATCGGCTACGAAAGAGCCGCGCTGATTGCCAAAACTGCGCTCGCGACGGGCGGAACGATCGCGGATACTGCCGCCGCGCTGGGCATCATGTCCCGCGACGAGATGCAGGCGCTGCTGGTACCGGAGCGTCTCACGCAACCCGTGAGGCTGGCCGCCGACTAGACTGTCGCCGCCGCCACAAGCCGCAACCTCACGAGCCGCCATGAAACGAGCTTCCGCACTGCTGTGCCTGCCCCTGCTGTTTGCTGCCTCCGTGCACGCCGGGCCGGTGATCGACCGCATCAAGCAGAACGGCAGCATCGTGATCGCCCATCGCGAATCGTCAGTGCCGCTGTCGTACGTGGTCAACGGCAAGCCGGTGGGCTATGCGATGGACCTGTGCCTGAAGGTGGTAGAGGCGGTGAAGAAGAAGCTGAACCTGCCCAAGCTCGACGTGAGCTACCTGATGGTGAACGGCGCCACCCGCATCCCGGCCATCGCCGAAGGCAAGGCCGACCTCGAGTGCGGCTCCACCACCAACAACACCGAGCGCCGGCAGAAGGTGGCCTTCACGGTGCCGCACTACATCACGGGCGCCCGCTACCTGGTGCGTGCCGACAGCCCGATCACCGAGTTGGCCGGCTTCGAACACAAGAAGCTGGCCATCACCAAGGGAACCACGCCGCTGAAAGCGATCGACCAGGCCAACCGCGAGCGCCTGCTGTACATCTCCATCGTCGAAACGCCCGACCATGCCAAGGCCGTGGAGCTGGTGGAAAAGGGTGAGGCCGACGGCTTCGCGATGGACGACGTGCTGCTGTACGGCCTGCGCTCCGAACGCAAGGATCCCGGCAAGCTCAAGGTGGTGGGTAAGTTCCTCACGATCGAGCCGCTGGCCATCATGCTCAGCAAGGATGATGCGGAGTTCAAGCGCATCGTGGACGACGAGATGAAGCGCCTCATCGCCAGCCACGAGGCCTACGCGATCTACGACAAGTGGTTCATGCAGCCGATTCCGCCGAAGAATGTGTCACTGAACATGCCGATGAATTACCTGCTGAAGGATTTCTGGAAGTACCCCACCGATGAGGTGCCCAACTGACTTCCAGTACGCATTTCCCCGTAGGCGCTCCTGCCTTGTTGTCCGTTGACGTCAGACGTTCCTGTGTTCATTCCTACAAGGAGTTATTCATGAAGAAGTCTCTGCTGGTCCTGGCTATCGCCCTGACGGCCGGCGCGGCCCATGCCGAAGACACGCTGGCCAAGATCAAGTCCGCCGGCAAGATCGTGATCGGCACGCGCGATTCGTCGGCTCCGCTGGCCTACACCACCGGTGACGGCAAGTACACCGGCTACCACGTCGAGATCTGCAACCGCATCGCGGACGCGGTGAAGGCTCAGTTGAAGATGCCGAGCCTTGCGGTGGACTATGCGCTGGTGACCTCGCAGAACCGCATCCCGCTGGTGCTCAACGGCACGGTGGACCTGGAGTGCGGCTCCACCACCAACAACAAGGCCCGCGCCGAGCAGGTGGACTTTGCCCCCACCACCTACGTGACCAACGTGCGCATTGCCGTGAATAAGAACTCCGGCATCAACTCGATCGCCGACCTGAAGGGCAAGAAGGTGGCCACCACCACCGGCACCACCTCCGTGCAGCTGCTGCGCAAGCACCAGCGCGCCCAGGGCGTGAACTTCGACGAGGTGTTCGGCAAGGACCACGCCGACAGCTTCCTGCTGGTGGAAAGCGGCCGCGCCGACGCGTTCGTGATGGACGACAACATCCTGGCCGGCCTGATCGTCAACTCCAAGAACCCGAGCGACTTCAAGATCGTGGGCGAAACGCTGAGCGTGGAGCCGATCGCGATCATGTTCCGCAAGGACGACCCGGCGTTCAAGAAGCTGGTCGACGACACCGTGATCGGCATGATGAAGAGCGGCGAGATCAGCAAGATCTACGACAAGTGGTTCATGAAGCCGATTCCCCCGCGCAACGTGGCCGTCAACATGCCGATGACCGAGACGCTGAAGGACGCCATCGCGCATCCGAACAACAAGCCCAAGGAAGACTACAAGCTGTAAGCTCCGCGTCGCCTGGAGCCCACCCGTGCCCCGGGTGGGCTTCTTTTTAGCGACGCCGTCTTTCGAGGGGCCGGAGGAGAGCAATGTCTTACCAATGGAACTGGCAGGTCTTCCTGCAGGACACCGGCGCGGACGAGACCTACCTGCACTGGATGATGTCGGCCTGGGGCTGGACGCTGTCGGTCTCTGCGCTCAGCTGGATCGTGGCGTTGCTGGTCGGCGCGTTGATCGGCGTGCTGCGCACGGTGCCGCATCGCGGATTGCAGGCGCTGGGCAATGCCTGGGTCGAGCTGTTCCGCAACATACCGCTGCTGGTGCAGATCTTTCTCTGGTACCACGTGGTGCCGGCGCTGGTGCCGTCGATGAAGCACCTGCCTTCGCTGGTGCTGGTGGTGTTCGCGCTCGGCTTCTTCACGTCGTCGCGCGTGGCCGAGCAGGTGCGTGCCGGCATCCAGGCGCTGCCGCGCGGGCAGCGCATGGCGGGCCTCGCAATGGGGCTCACGTTGCCGCAGACCTATCGCTACGTGATCCTGCCGATGGCGTTTCGCATCATCATCCCGCCGCTCACCAGCGAGGCGATGAACATCATCAAGAACTCGTCGGTGGCGTTCGCGGTGTCGATCTCCGAGCTGATCCTGTTCGCCATGCAGGCGCAGGAGGAAACCGGGCGCGGCATCGAGGTGTACATGGGGGTCACGGCGCTGTACATGGTGTCGGCGTTCGCCGTGAACCGGGTGATGGCGCTGATTGAGTCGAGCGTGCGGGTGCCGGGTTATGTCGGGGGCGGCAAATGATGAACCTCGACTTTTCCGTCTACACCTGGGAGGTCTTCCGCGGCTACGTGCTGTCCGGCCTGGCGTTCAGCGTGGAGCTGACGCTGATCGCGATGCTGGGTGGCGTCCTGATCGGCACGCTGGTCGCGCTGATGCGGCTGTCGGGCAGCAAGCTGCTGGAATGGCCGGCGCGGGTGTACGTGGACGGGCTGCGCTCGATCCCGCTGGTGATGGTGATCCTGTGGGTCTACCTGCTGATCCCGCTGTTCCTTGGCAAGCCGATCGGCAAGGAGCTGTCGGCCATCATCACCTTCACCGTCTTCGAGGCGGCGTACTACTCCGAGATCATGCGCGCGGGCATCCAGTCGATCTCGCGCGGGCAGGTCTACGCGGGCCAGGCGATGGGGCTGACCTACGCGCAGAACATGCGCTACGTGATCCTGCCGCAGGCCTTCCGCAACATGCTGCCGGTGCTGCTGACGCAGACCATCGTGC
>CAMLIZ010000093.1 GCA_946480245.1 uncultured Pseudomonadota bacterium | reverse complement strand
GTGGAAGAAGGCATCGTGGCCGGCGGTGGCGTGGCGCTGCTGCGTGCCCGTCAGGCCGCTGGCACGATCAAGGGCGACAACCCCGATCAGGAAGCCGGCATCAAGCTGGTGCTGAAGGCCATCGAAGCGCCGCTGCGCGAGATCGTGGCCAACGCCGGCGGCGAGCCGAGCGTGGTGGTCAATGCGGTGCTGGCCGGCAAGGGCAACCACGGCTTCAATGCCGCCAACGACACGTACGGCGACATGATCGAGATGGGCATCCTGGATCCCACCAAGGTCACCCGTACCGCGCTGCAGAACGCCGCGTCCGTCGCGTCGCTGATGCTGACCACGGAAGCGATGGTCGCCGAAGCCCCGAAGGACGAGGCACCTGCTCCTGGCGGCATGCCCGGCGGCATGGGCGGCATGGGCATGGACATGTAAGTCCCGCGGTCGTGAGCGCGGGCGACTGGCAAGTCAGTCCGCGCACACTGCCACGAAAAGGGCCGCAGCGATGCGGCCCTTTTTCATGTGGCACGTCAATAATTGCGCATGGCCCAAGCCAGCTCGCCGCTGCACAGGTTCATCGACGATGAACTCGCCCGCGCCCCGCTGCTGATCGACCAGGTGCTGCAGCAGCTGCTCGACGAGCCGCCGCGTTTCTCGCCCACCGCCAGCTCCGCCGAACGCCGAGCGCTGGTCCAGCGCCACGACGCGCTGCAGCGCGCCAGGCCGCAGCTGGTCAAGACGTTCATGCAAACGCTGCGCGAGCAGGTGGAGGCCGTGGCCAAGCGCCAGGCCGACGCGGTGCGCGGCGTCGCGCTGGCCGATGCCGACGAGATGAGCCTGTCGCTGGTGGATGACGCCGCGGTGGCCATCGACGTGGCCCTGCAGCACACGGTGGCGGTGATCCAGAGCACGGCCGAGTACGAGCTGCGCGAGCTGGGCAGCTTCACGTCGGCGTTGGTGGGCGACCTTCACGTCGCCCACGACACCAACCCGTTCCGCCCGGAGGCCTATGCGCAGGCGCTGCTGGCCGCCGCGCGCGTGCTGCCCGCCGACGCCGACCAGCTGTGGCTGATGCGCCAGGCCGCGGCGCCGCTCGCACAAGCACTGCGCCTGGCTTACGCCTCGGCCGCTGGGCGGCTGGAGGCGCAGGGCGTGGAGCCCGGCACCTACCGCACCATCATCCTGCCGCCGCAAATACCGGGCCGCCGTGCGTCGGCGCCGCCGCCGCAGGCCGACCTGCACGCGCTGCGCGACAGCATGCCGGTGCCGCTGGATTTCGATGGCGCGGAGCAACTACCGCCTTCTGCCGCGGCGCCAGCGCCCGCGGCAACGCCCCCGCGAGCCGCGCCCAGCGCCTCGTCCCGCGTGGACCAGCAACTGATCGAACTGCTCACGCGGCTGTTCGACGCGATCCTGGCCGACCGCAGCCTGCCGCAGCAGGTGCAGCTGCTGCTGTCGCGCCTGCAGGCTTCCGCGGTGCGCGTGGCCCTGCGCGACCCGGCCATGCTGGACAGCTACGACCACCCGGTGTGGGAGTTCATGGACCGCCTGGCCTTCGAGGCGTCACGCCACCCCGGCGAGGCACCCACTCGCGAGCGCTTGCTGCGCTACACCGAAAGCCTGATCGACCACATGGTGCGCGAGCCCACCCAGGACGCGGCGCTGTACCGCTGGGGCATTGGCCGCCTCGACGCCTTCGTGGAGCACGTGCTGGGCGAGCACAGCCGCGCAGTGCAGCCGCAGATCGACCAGTTGCGCACGCTCACCATGGCGCCCCAGGAAGCGATGGCGCAACGTGCGCCGCCGGCGCAGTCGCCGCTGGACGTGGGCACGCTGGACACGGTGCCGGCCGAACTGATCGACGTGCCGGTGCCGTCCATCAGCGGCCGGCCGGCCGCGCCGCCACGGCTGCCCCGGTTGAAGCCCGGCGAATGGCTGCACCTGTTCCTGCAGGGCGAGTGGCGCGAGCTGCAACTGCTGTGGTGCGACGGCGGCGGGGAAGCCTGGCTGTTCCGTCAGCCCGGTGGCCGTACCTGGGCGTTGCGCCGCTCGGCGCTGGAGCGCCTGAACGAAGGCGGTCTGCTGGAGACCCTGGAGCCGCCTTCGCTGGTGCAGCATGCGGCGCAACGCGTGCTGCGGCAGGTTCCGAAGCCGACGCTGCGCTGAAGCACGGCTTCAGGGCGGCACGCGCAGCCAGCGCTCGATATGCGAACGCACCAGCGCCGGCCGTTCGTGCACGATCCAGTGGGTGGCATCCGGCTCGCGCACGATCTCGCCGCGTGGCAGGTACGCTTCCAGGCCCTGCAACAGCACGGGCAGCAGCGCATGATCGGCCTCGCCCCACAGCAGCAGCGTGGGCAGGGCCACGAAGCCGAATCCCGGCGGCAGCGCGAGCTGCAGCACCGATCGGTCGTCGGGCGTGGGCGGCCGCAGCGGCGACGCGCGGTAGTAGTTGACCGGCCCCGTGAGGCCGCGGCGCCAGAGCTCCCGATAGCGCTCCTTCAGCGCGTCGCTCAGCCAGGCCGCATCGCCGAAGAAGGGCCACAGTGCGGCGAAGTCGTTCTCGGCCAGGCGCTGCTCCGAACCCGGCTCGCGCAGCGCGTTCATGTACTGGCTCGCCTGCTGCTGTGCGCTGTCGTGCTGCAGCGCTCGCAGAAAGGTGGCGGGATGCGGCGAGTTCAGCAGCATCAGCCGCTTCATCCACTGCGGTTGCTGCGCAGCGAGGTTCCACGCCAGCGCGCCGCCCCAGTCGTGCGCGACCAGCAGCTCCACCGGGCCGCCGGTGGCTTCGATCAAGGCAGCGACGTCGCCCGCGAGCACACGCGGGTGGTAGGCCGCTACCTCCGGCGGAGCCGAAGAGCGTTCGTAGCCGCGCAGATTGGGCGCGATGCAGCGCCACTGATCACCGAGCGCCGCCATCGTGTCGTCCCACACGAAGGCCGCTTCCGGAAAGCCATGCAGCAGCACGATGCGCGGCGCGTCCTGCGGGCCGCAGGCGCGGCACGACAGGCGGATGCCGTTTGGCAGCGCCAGCTCGAAGGTCTCGATCGGAGGCGGCATGCGGCGAGTATGGCGCCCGCATGCCGCGGCGATGTCAAGCCGGCGACACGGGGTGCGCCCAGCCGTGCAGCGTCTCGGCGGCGTCCTCCACGCCCTGCTTCTTCAGCGCCGAGAACAGCGCCACGCTGAGATCGGCGTCGTCGGTGGCCAGTGCGCTCAATGCTTCGGTCGCGCTGCGCAGCGCGGCGTCGGCCTCCTTGCGGTTGAGCTTGTCGGCCTTGGTCAGCAGCACCAGCAGCTTGACCTCGCCGGTGCCGACGCGCGGCGCCACGAAGGCGAGCAGCTGCTGGTCGAGCTCGGTGAAGCCCAGGCGCGAATCGACCATCAGCACCACGCCTGACAAGCTGCGCCGCACCTCGAGGTAGTCGGCCATCACCTGCTGCCAGCGCAGCTTGGCCGCGCGCTCCACTGCGGCATAGCCATAGCCGGGCAGGTCGGCGAACAACGCGTCTGGCGCGTCCTTGGGGCCGAGCTCGAACAGGTTGATGTGCTGCGTGCGGCCAGGCGTCTTGGAAGCGAATGCGAGGCGCCGCTGCTGCGCGAGCGTGTTGATCGCAGTGGACTTGCCGGCATTGGAGCGGCCGACGAAAGCGATCTCCGGCAGCTCGTTGACGGGCAGCTGGTCGAGCCGGCTGGCAGTGGTGAGAAAGCGCGCGGTGTGGGTCCACGCGAGGGCGGCGCGGGCCGCGCCGGACACATGCGGTGCGGTCGGGTGCATGGGGCATTGTAAAATCGATTGGTTTGCACCCCCTGCGACTCCAGACACCATGAAGAAGGTCACCCTCGCTCTCGTCCTGCTGGCTGCCACGCTTGCGGCTCCCGCATTCGCCCAGGAGGCCAAGCCCGGCGCGAAGCCGGATCTTGCGAAGGGCCAGGCGATCTCGACGCAGGTCTGCGCCTCTTGCCACACCAACGACGGTTCGCGCGGCACGCCGGCGTACCCGATCCTGCAGGGCCAGCACCCCGACTACCTGGTCAAGCAGCTCACCGAGTTCAAGGCGGGCAAGCGCCAGAACGCGATCATGCAAGGCATGGCCGCGGCACTGAGCACGGACGACATGCGCAATGTGGCCGCGTTCTACGCCAGCAAGAGCGCCAAGCCCGGCTTCGCGAAGAACAAGGACCTGGTGGAGCTGGGCGAGAAGATCTGGCGCGGCGGCATCGCGGCCAAGGCCGTTCCGGCCTGCTCCGGCTGCCATGGCCCCAACGGCGCCGGCATTCCTTCACAGTACCCGCGCCTGGCAGGCCAGCAGGGCGACTACGTGGAGACGCAGCTGAAGAACTTCCGCGCCGGCACGCGCTCCAACGGGCCGATGATGATGACCATCGCCGCCAAGATGAGCGACGAGGAGATCAAGGCGGTGTCCGACTACGCGGCGGGTTTGCGTTAAAGCAAGCCAGCCCCTCAGCAAAGGCCGGTGCATGCGCCGGCCTTTTTTCTTGTTGGGGACAATCCACACGATGAGCAGTACTGCCACCGCCGGCCTCCAGTTGCGGCACGGATCGCGCTGGTGGCGCGACACCGTGGAGCTGGTGTCGTCGATGCGCTTCGCGATCTCGCTGCTCACGCTGATCTGCATCGCCTCGATCATCGGCACCGTCGTGCGCCAGCAAGAGCCGCTGAACAACTACGTGAACCAGTTCGGCCCGTTCTGGGCCGGCGTGTACGACGCGGTGGGCCTGTACACCGTCTACAGCACCAAGTGGTTCCTGCTGATCCTGGGCGTGCTGGTGCTTTCCACCAGCCTGTGCATCGCGCGCAACACGCCCAAGATCCTGCAGGAGCTCAAGACCTACAAGGAACACGTGCGCGAGCAGGCGCTGCTGGCGTTCCACCACAAGGCGCGCGGCACGCTGGGCGAGACGCGCGACGACGCCGTCGCGCGCCTGGACACGCTGCTCGACCGAGCGGGCTGGAAGGCACGCGCGCAAGTGCGCGAGCACGGCGTGATGATCGGCGCGCGCAAGGGCATGGCCAACAAGCTGGGCTACCTGGCGGCGCACTCGGCGATCGTGCTGGTGTGCCTGGGCGGCCTGCTCGATGGCGACCTGATGGTGCGGCTGCAGATGGCATTGCTCGGCAAGAGCAGCTACGACGGCGGCGGCTTCATCCGCGACGTGAAGCCCGAGCACCGGCTGTCGGCCGCCAACCCCACTTTCCGTGCCAACCTGATGGTGCCCGAGGGCGGGCGGGCGGGCACCGCGGTGATCAACATGCCCGACGGCGTGGTGCTGCAGGATCTGCCGTTCGACGTGGAGCTGAAGAAGTTCATCGTCGAGTACTACGACACCGGCATGCCCAAGCTCTTCGCGAGCCAGATCGTGATCCACGACCACGACACGGGCCACAGCACAAACGCCACCGTGAAGGTGAACGATCCGTTCGTGCACCGTGGCGTCGCGATCTACCAGAGCAGCTTCGACGACGGCGGCTCCATGGTGAAGCTGCATGCGGTGCCGATGAACGGCGCGGCACGCGCCTTCGACGTGCAGGGCACGATCGGCAGCAGCACCGTGCTGACCAGCGGCGACCGCCCGCTGACGCTGGAGTTCACTGGACTGCGCGTGATCAACGTGGAGAACCTCGGCAGTGCCACGGACGCGCGGGGCACCGACGTGCGCAAGGTCGACCTCGCCGGCGCGTTGCAGAAGCACCTGGGCTCGGGCGCGAAGGGCGATGCGAGCAAGACGCTGCACAACGTGGGGCCGTCGGTGAGCTACCGGCTGCGCGACGCGGCCGGCCAGGCGCGCGAGTTCAACAACTACATGCAGCCGGTGGAGCTGGACGGCCAGCGCGTGCTGCTGGCCGGCGTGCGCGACGACGTGAACGACGGCTTCCGCTACCTGCGCATCCCCGTCGACGAGAACGACTCCATCCGGGGCTGGGCGCGCCTGCGCACGGCCTTGAGCGACGCCGCGCTGCGGCGCGCTGCGGTGCAGCGCTACGTGAAGCTGGCCACGCCGCCCGATCGACCCGAAATGGCGCGCCAGCTCGATGCCACCGCCACGCGCGTGCTGGCGCTGTTTGCCGGCGTCGAAACGGCGAAGAACAGCCACGCGCCTGGAGGGCTGCAGGCGCTGTCGGACTTCATCGAAAGCAGCGTGCCCGAGGCGGACCGCGCACGCATCTCCGAGGTGCTGCTGCGCATCCTCGACGGCACGCTGTTCGAGCTGAACAACACGGCGCGCGAGCAGGCCGGCCTGGGCGCGCTGCCGCCAGGCGAGACGACGCAGGCGTTCATGACGCGCGCGGTGATCGCGCTGTCGGACAGCTTCTTCTATCCGGCGCCGCTGCTGTTCGAGCTGGCCGACTTCCAGCAGGTTCAGGCCAGCGTGTTCCAGGTCACGCGCGCGCCCGGCCGCACCCTGGTGTACCTGGGTGCGGTGCTGCTGATCGTCGGCGTGTTCTCGATGCTCTACATCCGGGAACGCCGGCTGTGGATCTGGCTCCAATCGGCCGCCGGCGGCGGCACCGAGCTCACGATGGCCTTGTCCACCACGCGCCGCACACTCGATGCGGACGCGGAGTTCGAGCAGTTGAAGGCTGCCGTGCTGCAACAGGAACGACCATGAACACCACCACGATGTCGCTCGGCCGTGCCGGCCTGATCGAAACCCGCAGCCCGTTCGACTGGCTGTATGCCGTGGCCGTGCTGCTCGGCGCCGGCTACGCGTTCCAGCGCTACGGCGCGTCCATGGACGTGTACGAAAAAGGCATCCTCGCCGCCGCCACCCCGGCGCTGATCGGGTTGGGCTGGTTCTGGCGTTCGCTGCGCGTGCTGGCGCTGGGGGTAGGCGCCGCGACGCTGCTGGCGATCGGCCAGTACGCCCAGGTGAGCGACTCGTTCGGCGCCGACCTGGCCGCGGGCGAGAAGCACTTCCTGCTCAAGTACTTCCTCGCCAGCCAGACCGCGTTCCTCTGGATGGGCGTGCTGTTCCTGATGAGCACGGTCTTCTACTGGATCGGCCTGCTCGTGAAAGCCCCGGACAACACCGCGCAGCGGCTGGGCTCGCGCATCGCGTGGGCGGGCGTGTTCTTCGCGCTCACCGGCACGATGGTGCGCTGGTACGAGAGCCACCAGATCGGGCCCGACATCGGCCACATCCCGGTGAGCAACCTGTTCGAGGTGTTCGTGCTGTTCTGCTGGCTCACGACGACCTTCTACCTGTACTTCGAACAGCACTACCGCAACCGCTCGCTGGGGGCGTTCGTGATGCTGGTGGTCAGCGCCGGCGTGGGCTTCCTGGCCTGGTACAGCTTCGTGCGCGGCGCGCAGGAGATCCAGCCGCTGGTGCCCGCGCTGCAAAGCTGGTGGATGAAGCTGCACGTGCCGGCCAACTTCATCGGCTACGGCACCTTCGCGCTGGCCGCCATGGTGGCGCTGGCCTACCTGCTGAAGGCCGCGCCGTCGCGCAGCCTGTGGATCGGGCTGGTCGGCCTGCCGCTGCTGATCAGCGTGCTGCCGTTGCTCGGCTTCATGGCGTTGGGACACCTGTCCGATGCCAATGCGGCGGCGGTGGGCAAGGCGCTGCGCATGCTCGGCGGGCTGGTGGCGTTCTTTGCATTCGCGATCGCGGCACGCGGCCCGATCAACCGCGGCACGCCGTCGCCCGAAGTGATGGACGACCTGATGTACAAGGCCATCGCGGTGGGCTTTGCGTTCTTCACGATCGCCACCATCCTGGGCGCGTTCTGGGCTGCCGAGGCCTGGGGGGGCTACTGGAGCTGGGACCCGAAGGAAACCTGGGCGCTGATCGTCTGGCTCAACTACGCCGCATGGCTGCACATGCGGCTGATGAAGGGCCTGCGCGGCGGCGCCGCCGCGTGGTGGGCGCTCACTGGCCTGGCCGTGACTTCCTTCGCGTTCCTCGGCGTCAACATGTTCCTGAGCGGACTGCACTCCTACGGGGAGTTGTGATTGATCGCGGGGTGTGGCTATAGTGGCTGCACCATGCCCTTCGTCAGCCGCTCGGCCTCTGGCCAGATCGAAAGCCTGCACCGCCACCAGAGCAGCGAGGCAGCCGAGTTCCTGGCGGAAGACCACCCTGACGTGCTGGCCTTCCTGGGCGTGGCGCCCCCGCGGCGCGAAGACTTCGACCGCCTCGACGCCGACTTCGTGCGCGTGATCGAGGACGTGATCGACGCGCTGATCGTCAAGAACGTGCTCAACATCACCGACCTGCCGGCCGAGGCGCAGGCCAAGCTGTTCGCCCGCAAGAGCTTCCGCGAGCGCATCACGCGCCATTCGCTGCGCCTGTTCGGCGACTCCGGCTTCGCCGACGTGGTGGACGACACCGGCTTTACCGAACTGCGATAAGGCCTCCTCGCACGCGCCGGCGGAACCTCACGTAAGGTTTCGGGTTCCGACACGACAGACAGCTGTCGCCCACCTGGAGCCGTGCCATGCATTTCCTGAAGGACCGTGGATTCGTCCACCCGGTTGCCTCCGACATCACGCCGCGCGCGGTCTACGACCAGCGCCGCCACTGGATGAAGCAGCTCGCCGCCGGCGCGGCGGGCGCCGCGCTGGCCGGCTGGGCGCAGCGCGAGGCCTTTGCGCAGACCGCCGCGCCCGGCAAGCTGGCCGCATTGCACCCGGCCAAGAGCAGCGTGCCCGGCGCGATGACGCTGGAAAAGCCCACCTCCTATGCCGACATCACCAGCTACAACAACTTCTACGAATTCGGCACCGACAAGGCCGACCCCGCCGAGAACGCGCACACGCTGAAGACGCGGCCCTGGACGGTGGCGGTGGAGGGCGCGGTGAAGAAGCCGCAGACCTTCGACATCGACGCGCTGCTGAAGTTGCAGCCGATGGAAGAGCGCATCTACCGCCATCGCTGCGTCGAGGGCTGGTCGATGGTGATCCCCTGGGTCGGCTACTCGCTGGCCGAGCTGATCAAGCGGGTGGAGCCGACCGGCAGCGCCAAGTACGTGCAGTTCATCACGTTGGCCGACAAGGCCCAGATGCCCGGCATTCGCTCCGGCGTGCTCGACTGGCCCTACCAGGAAGGCCTGCGCCTGGACGAAGCGATGAACCCGCTCACGCTGCTGGCCTTCGGGCTGTATGGCGAGGTGCTGCCCAACCAGAACGGTGCACCGGTGCGCGTGGTGCTGCCATGGAAATACGGCTTCAAGTCGGCGAAGTCGATCGTGAAAATCCGCTTCGTCGAGAAACAGCCGGCCACCAGCTGGGAGACCGCTGCGCCGCAGGAATACGGCTTCTACAGCAACGTGAACCCCACGGTCGACCACCCGCGCTGGAGCCAGGCCACCGAGCGCCGCATCGGCGAGGCCGGCGGCCTGTTCGCCAAGCGCCGCCCTACCTTGATGTTCAACGGCTACGAGGCGCAGGTGGCGTCGATGTACGCCGGCATGGACCTGAAGAAGTACTTCTGAAGGCGCCCTCGTGAAGAAGCTGCTGCTGCATCCGGCGGCCAAGCCGGTGCTGTTCGTGCTGTGCCTGCTGCCGCTGGCCTGGCTGGTGTATGGCGCGGTGGCCGACCAGCTGGGCGCCAACCCGGCGGAGGCGCTGATCCGGCGCAGCGGCGACTGGACCTTGCGTGCGCTGTGCCTGACGCTGGCGATCACGCCGCTGCGCCAATGGACGGGCCTGCACGCGCTGGCGCGCTTTCGCCGCATGCTCGGGCTGTTCACCTTCTTCTACGGCAGCCTGCACTTCCTCTGCTACAGCTGGCTCGACCAGGGGCTGGACTGGCCCACGATCGCGCACGACATCGGCAAGCGGCCGTTCATCCTCGTCGGCTTCAGTGCCTGGCTGCTGATGTGGCCGCTCGCCGCCACTTCGTTCAACCGCGCGATCAAGACGCTCGGTGCCGCGCGCTGGCAGGCGCTTCACCGGCTGGTGTATGCCACTGCGCTGCTGGCGCTGCTGCACTTCTTCTGGATGCGTGCGGCCAAGCACAACTTCGCGGAATGGTCGGTCTATGCCGCCATCCTGGCGGTGCTGCTCGGCTGGCGCCTGCTGCGGGCCTGGCGCACGCGCGCAGCGGCGGCGGGCGGGCGTGCAAAACCGCCCGCGCCGTCGCGCATGGCCGCAGCACGCGGACCGAGCACCCCGAGTGCACAATGAGCCGTCCCGCCGTCCGCCTTCCCCGCATTGAACTCCCCTTCCGCGCCCGCCGCCGACGTGCAAGCCTTGCTTGCGGACGCGCGCGCCGCCCTGTCCGCGGGTAACCACCGCGCAGGGCTCGAACACGCGCAGCGTGCGCGCGAAGCGGCCGGCGGTGCCGAGCCGGCGCTGGCGCAGGCCGCGTTGCTCGAGGGCCAGCATCTGTGGCGCCTCGGCCGTTTCGAGGACGCGGTGGTCGCCGGGCGCGAGGCGTTCGCGCTGGCCCAGCAACTGGCCGATCCCGCAACCCAGACCGACGCGCTGTGCCTGCTGGCAGTGGCTTACACCGAGCTCGGCCTGCACGAGGAAGGGTTGAAGGCGGCGACCCTGGCCTTCGAGGTGGCGCGCAGCCACGGGCTGCCCCACCAGACCACGCTGGCGCTCAATCGAATCGGCGTGTGCCACGAGCGGCTGGGCGACCCGGCCCAAGGCGAACGCTTCCTGCTGCAGTCGCTGTCGCGCGCGCGGGAGGAGCGCGACCTGCACGACACGATGCTGGCGCTGAACAACCTCACCGCCAACACGCTGGCCGCGCATCACCTGTACACGCGCCGCGCGGAGAACGAGGCGGCGCACCAGGCGCTGCTGCGGGCGCGGCAGTACGGCACGCAGGCACTCGCGATGGCGCGCCGCGACGGCAGCCACTACGCGCAGATCGTCACCCAGGGCAACCTGGCCGAGGTGCTGGCGATTGCCGGCGAGTTCGAGCAGGCGCAGGGGCTGCTCGCCGAATCGATCGCAGGCGCGCAGCAGCACGGCTTTCGCGCGGTGGAGATGCGCAGCCGCCACAACCTCGGCGAGCTGCGCTTGCGGCAGGGCCTGTACGAGGAGGCGCTGCAGGTGCTGCATGCGGTGCTCGACGAGTTGCGCGGCGGCGACCACGAGACCACGCGCATGCGCACCCATTCGGCGCTGCACCGCGCGTACAAGGCGCTGGCCCGCTTCGAACCGGCCCTGGCGCACTGCGAGGCCTACTACGAGATCGAGATGCAGCGCGCGTCGCTGCAGGCACAAGCGCAGGCGCGGCTGATGGTCAACCGCATCGAGATGGAGCAGGCGCTGCTGATGGCCGACCGTGCGCTGATGGACGCCGCGCGGCAACGCATGAAGGCCGGCGAACTGGAGGCCGAGAAGCGCGATCTCGAAGCGCGCTCGGAAGCCCTGCACCGCGACGCGCACGAGGATCCGCTGACCGGCCTGCACAACCGCCGCCGCGTCGACCAGGATCTGCCCACGCTGGTGGAGCAGGCGCGTGCGCAGGGCCATCCGCTGCATGTGGCGGTACTCGACGTGGACCACTTCAAGCAGGTGAACGACCAGTTCGGCCACGCCGTGGGCGATGCCGTGTTGCGCCGCGTCGCTCACATCCTGCAGGAACGGCTGCGCGCACGCGACCTCGCGGCACGGTTGGGCGGCGAGGAGTTCCTGGTGGTGCTGGTCGACGCGCCGGCCTCGATCGCGCTCGAGGTCTGCGAGCGCCTGCGCGATTCGGTGCAGCAGCACGACTGGGACCTGCTCGCACCCGGGCTGTGCGTGAGTGTGAGCATCGGCGTGGCCGAAGCCGGCGACAAGGCCGAGGCGATGGTCGTGCTGCAGCGCGCCGACCAGGCGCTCTACCGCGCCAAGAACGAGGGCCGCAACCGCGTTTGCGTTGCAGCGTGACCTGCGTCACGCAGCGAGCACCCGCGAATCGATGGCCGACCCCGAGACGGGGGGCTTTCGCGCCCGGCACCGCGGCCTAGCATGGTCTGCATGGAGGGAAGCACCATGTGGACAGGAGAAGCGCTGATGACCGGGCCCGCACGCGACGCGCTGGCACTCGCGATCGAGGCACTGGACGCGGCCGAGGCCGCAGCGCCCGCACTGAAGGCCCGTGCTCTGGCCGATGTGGGCCGCGCGTACCGTGCCTTGGGTGCCCGCCCGCCGGCCCAGACCTACTTGCAGCAGGCCCTGCGCCTGTCGCGCTGCCTGGCGGCCGCGGACGCCAGCGTCGACCTGCTGTGCGAACTGGCCGAGCTGGCGGTGGACGATGCCGAGGCACTGGCGCGCGACGATGCGCGCGCCGCGCACCGCGCCCGCGAACGTGCCCGCGACCACGCCTTCGAGGCAGCCAGCCTCGCGCGCCATGCCGCCGATCCGTTCTGGGAACTGCAGGTGCTGATGCGCACCAGCGAGGCGCTCGATCGCTGCGGCGACCACGATGACGCGATCGCGCTGCAGTGCCGCGCACTGCACCTGCTGGTGCGGCCCGATGGCCGCGTGCTCAACGACGAGCCGCGCACCCGCGCGCAGGCCGTGATGTGAGAAGGAGACGCCGGGCCCTGGGCCGGTGAGCGCACTGGCTGACGACAGCCGCGGGACGCAAGTCACGGCATGTCGCACAGCAGGCCTCACCGGCCGAGGGCCTGGCCCTCGGTGGTCAGCGGGCGAGTACCGGCGTCAGGGATGCGCCTGTGTGGGTGCCCGCTTGTACCACTGCTTCCGGCGTGCCTTCGGCCACCACGCGGCCGCCGTTGCGGCCGCCTTCGGGGCCCAGGTCGATGACCCAGTCGGCTTCGGCAATCACGTCGAGATCGTGCTCGATCACCACCACGCTGTGGCCGCCGGCCACCAGCCGGTGCAGCACGCGGATCAGCTTTTCCACGTCGGCCATGTGCAGGCCCACGGTCGGTTCGTCCAGCACGTACAGCGTATGCGGCGGCTTCTGGCCGCGCCGCGTGACGTCGTCGCGCACCTTGCTGAGCTCGGTGACCAGCTTGATGCGTTGCGCCTCGCCGCCGCTCAGGGTGGGCGACGGCTGGCCCAGCGTGAGGTAGCCCAGCCCCACGTCCTGCAACAGCTGCAGCGGGTGCGCGATGCTGGGCATGCTGGCGAAGAACTGCACCGCCTCGTCCACCTCCATGGCCAGCACGTCGCCGATGCTCTTGCCGCGCCAGCTCACCGCCAGCGTCTCCGGGTTGAAGCGCAGCCCGTGGCACTGGTCGCACGGCACCTTCACGTCGGGCAGGAACGCCATTTCGATCGTGCGCATGCCCTGGCCCTCGCACGCCGGGCAGCGGCCTTCGCCGGTGTTGAACGAGAAGCGGTTGGGCGCATAGCCGCGCGCCTTGGCCTCCAGCGTTTCGGCGAAGAGCTTGCGGATCGCGTCCCAGAAGCCGATGTAGGTGGCCGGGCAGGAGCGCGGCGTCTTGCCGATGGGCGTCTGGTCGACCTCGAGCACGCGGTCGATCGCGCCGCTGCCTTCGAGCGCGCTGCAGCCAGCGAGCAAAGTGGGCTTCTTGCCACGATGCGCCACCAGCGCCTGCACATTGGCCAGCAGCACGTCGCGCGCCAAGGTGCTCTTGCCGGAGCCCGAGACGCCCGTCACCGCCACCAGGCGCTGCAAGGGCACGCGCACGTCGATGTGCTGCAGGTTGTGCAGCGACGCGCCCTTCAGCAACAGCGCCGGCGCGCCCGGCGACACCGGCCGCCGCTCGGCGATCGGGTGCTTCAGCGGGCGGGCCAGAAAGCGCCCGGTCACTGAATCGGGGTGGCGCGCCAGCTCGGCCGGCTGCCCTTGCGCGATCACACGGCCGCCGCGCTTGCCGGCCCCCGGGCCGATGTCGATCACATGGTCGGCGCGGCGGATGGTGTCCTCGTCGTGCTCCACCACCACCAACGTGTTGCCCTTGCCGCTCAGTGTTTCCAGCGCGTCCAGCAGGATGCGGTTGTCGCGCGGGTGCAGGCCGATCGTGGGCTCGTCGAGCACGTAGCACACGCCCTGCAGGTTGCTGCCCAGCTGCGCCGCCAGCCGGATGCGCTGCGCCTCGCCGCCGCTGAGCGTGGGTGCGGCGCGGTCCAGCGTGAGGTACTCCAGCCCCACCGACTCGAGGAACTCGAGCCGGCTGCGGATCTCGCTGACCACGTCGCGCGCGATCTCGGCCGTGCGGCCGCCAAGGCTGAGGCCGGCGATCCAGTCGCGCGCCTCGCTCACCGAATCACGCGCCACCGAGGTGATCGGCCGCTGCTCGAAACTGACCGAGCGCGACACCGGATTGAGCCGCGTGCCCTCGCAGTCCGGGCAGGGCTCGTCGGCCACCCCTTCGACCTCCGCCTCCTCGGACGGAAAGCTCTGCTCGCGGCCGCGGTTGTCGTCGTCGCGCACGGAGTCGTCGTACGCCTTGCGCTGCTCGCGCGTCAGCGCCAGCCCGGTGCCCACGCAGGTGGTGCACCAGCCGTGCTTGCTGTTGTACGAGAACATGCGCGGGTCCAGCTCGGGGTAGCTGGTGCCGCAGGTGGGGCAGGCGCGCTTGGTGGAGAACACGGTGACGCGGCCATGGTCCGCCGTGGACGCACCGCGCTCCATCAGCGCGGCCAGGCCGTTCAGCGGATGCAGCAGGTGCATCACGCCCTTGCCCAGCTCCAGCGCCTTGGCCAGCAGTGTGCGCAGCTCGGCCTCGTTCTCCGGGGTGACCACGATGTCGCCCACCGGCAGCTCCAGCGTGTGTTCCTTGAAGCGGTCCAGCCGCGGCCAGGGGTCCACCTTGAGGAACTCGCCATCGACGCGCAGGTGCGTGTGGCCGCGCGCCTTGGCCCACTTGGCCAGGTCGGTGTACACGCCCTTGCGGTTGACCACCAGCGGCGCCAGCAGGCCCACATGTTCGCCGCGATGGTCGCGCAGCAGCTGCGCCGCGATGCTCTCGGCACTTTGCGGCATCACCGGCGTGCCGTCGTGGATGCAGTGCTGCACGCCCAGCTTCACGTACAGCAGGCGCAGGAAGTGCCACACCTCGGTGGTGGTGGCCACCGTGCTCTTGCGCCCGCCGCGACTCAGGCGCTGCTCGATCGCCACCGTGGGCGGGATGCCGTACACCGCGTCCACCTCCGGCCGGCCGGCCGGCTGCACGATGCTGCGTGCATACGCGTTCAGCGATTCGAGGTAGCGCCGCTGGCCTTCGTTGAACAGGATGTCGAAGGCGAGCGTGCTCTTGCCCGAGCCCGACACGCCGGTGATCACGCTGAACTTGCCGCGCGGGATGTCGACGTTCAGCGACTTCAGGTTGTGCTCGCGCGCGTTGACGATGCGGATCGACTCGTCCACCTCGCTGGCGACGCGGCGCGCCTTCTTCAGGTACGCCTGCAGCGGCACGCCCTCCTCCGCCTGCAGCGCGTAGCCCATCTGCTGTTCGTAGTCGCGCAGCGCCTTGCCGGTGTGCGAGCCGGCGCAGGCCTTCACATCGTCCGGCGTGCCGGCGCACACCAGCTCGCCACCGGCCTCGCCGCCCTCGGGGCCGAGGTCGACGATCCAGTCGGCCGCACGCACCACGTCGAGGTTGTGCTCGATCACGATCAGTGAATGGCCGGCATCGAGCAGCTTGCGCAGTGCGCGCATCAGCTTGGCGATGTCGTCGAAGTGCAGCCCGGTGGTCGGCTCGTCGAACAGGAACAGCGTGCCCTTCTTGGCCACCGCCTGCCGGCTTTGCGATGCGGTGCTGGCCGCCTCCGCGAGGAAGCCGGCGAGCTTGAGCCGCTGCGCCTCGCCGCCGCTCAGCGTGGGCACCGGCTGGCCGAGGCGCACGTATTCGAGGCCCACGTCGACGATCGGCTGCAGCTTGTTGACCACCTCGCGGTCGTCGCGGAAGCACTGCGCTGCCTCGCTCACCGTGAGCTCCAGCACGTCGGCCACGCTCAGCTGCCGCGGGCCGCGCACGATCTTCACGTCCAGGATCTCGGGGCGGTAGCGCGTGCCTTCGCAGTCGGGGCAGCGCAGGTACACGTCGGAGAGGAACTGCATCTCCACGTGCTCGAAACCGGAGCCGCCGCAGGTGGGGCAGCGGCCGTCGCCGGCATTGAAGCTGAACATGCCGGGCCCGTAGCCGCGCTCGCGGGCCAGCGGCGCCTCGGCGAACAGCTTGCGGATCTCGTCGAACGCGCCCACGTAGCTGGCCGGGTTGGAGCGCGCGGTCTTGCCGATCGGGCTCTGGTCGACGAACACCGCATCGGCCAGCCAGTCGGCGCCGAGCAGGCGGTCGTGCTCGCCCGGCGTTTCCGTGGCCTTGCCGAAGTGGCGCGCCAGCGCGGGGTACAGCACGTCCTGCATCAAGGTGCTCTTGCCGGAGCCGGACACGCCGGTCACACAGACCAGCCGCTGCAGCGGGAAGGCGACGCTGACGTTCTTGAGGTTGTGCTCGCGCGCGCCCTCGACGATGAGCTTGGGCGTGCTGTCGTTGACGAAGCGCCGGATGCCCATGCCCACGTGCTTGCGGTTGCCCAGGTAGGCGCCGGTGAGCGTGTCGGCCTCGCGGATCGCCTCGGGTGTGCCGTCGAACACGATCGTGCCGCCCTTCTCGCCCGGGCCCGGGCCCATGTCGATCAGGCGGTCGGCGGCCAGCATCACCGCCGGGTCATGCTCCACCACCACCAGCGTGTTGCCGGCATCGCGCAGCCGGTGCATGGCCTCGACGATGCGGTTCATGTCGCGCGGATGCAGGCCGATGCTGGGCTCGTCGAGCACGAACATCGTGTTGACCAGCGAGGTGCCGAGCGCCGTGGTGAGGTTGATGCGTTGCACCTCGCCGCCGCTCAGGGTGCGGCTTTGCCGGTCCAGCGTGAGGTAGCCCAGGCCCACGTCGCACAGGTACTTGAGCCGCGTGCGCATCTCGTCCAGCAGCAGCTTCAGGGCTTCGTCGAGCAGCGCATCGTTGAGCGTGAGGCCGTCGAAGAAGCGACGCAGGCGCTCGATCGGCAGCAGCATCAGGTCGTGCACCGTGAGGCCGGGCAGCGCCTCGAGTTGCGCGCGCGACCAGTCGGCCCCCACCGGCAGGAAGCGCTGCGACGCTGCCATCACGCCATCGGCATCGGCCTTGGACCCGAGGCGCCACAGCAGCGACTCGAGCTTCAGGCGCGCGCCGCCGCAGGCGTGGCAGGGCGTGTAGCTGCGGTACTTGGACAAGAGCACCCGGATGTGCATCTTGTACGCCTTGCTCTCCAGGTATTCGAAGAAGCGGCGCACGCCGTACCACTGCTTGTTCCAGTTGCCGTTCCAGTGCGGCGAACCGTCGATCACCCACTGGCGCTGGCCATCGGTGAGCTGGTTCCAGGGCGTGTCACGCGGGATGCCGGCCTCGCCGGCGTACTTCATCAGGTCGTCCTGGCATTCCTTCCAGGCCGGTGTCTGCATCGGCTTGATGGCACCGGCGCGCAGGGTCTTGCGCTCGTCGGGGATCACCAGGCCGAAGTCGACGCCGATCACGCGGCCGA
>CAMLIZ010000092.1 GCA_946480245.1 uncultured Pseudomonadota bacterium | reverse complement strand
CGGCCACGTTGCGCATGGCGGCCAGGTCGGCCAGCAGCGGCACGCCGGTGAAGTCCTGCAGCACCACGCGGGCCACGACGAACGGAATCTCGTCACTGCGCTCGGCGTTGGGCTGCCAGTTGGCGAGCTGCTGCACATGCGCCTCGGTGACCTTCTTGCCGTCGCAGTTGCGCAGCACCGACTCCAGCACGATGCGGATCGACACCGGCAGCCGGTTCACCTGCGGGTGCGTAGCTGCCAGCTCCGGCAAGGAGAAGTACTTGCCCTTCAGCCCGGACGCAGCGGTGAAGCTCTGCAGGCATTGCGGGAACGCATGCTCGCGCGGCTTGGCGGGAACGGTGGTGGCCATGGAATACCTCCGGGTTGGAATGCTGGGTTGGCGGGCAATTATTGTGTCCGGCGCTTGCGCGCAAGCGCCATGCCCGACATGTCAATGCGGCGCGCGGGGGGTGGGTGCAAGAAGCGCTCCAGTGCGTCGGCCAGCGCCCGCGGCGCCTCCTCGGCGATATGGTGGCCGCAGTCGATGCCTTGCCCCTGCAGGTCGTCGGCCCACGTGCGCCACACCCGCAGCGGGCTGCCATAGAGGAGTTCCATGTCGTCGCGCAGGGCCGACAGCACGAGCGTGGGGCAGCGCAGGCGCTGGACCGCAGCGGGGTGATCCATGGCGAGGCGGAATGCAACGTAGGCGCCCCTGTCGTGGCCGGCCACCGAGAAGCGGCGGTGCGCCAGCGCTTGCATCAGTGCCCGCATGTCGGCCGCCATCGCGCGCTTGCTCTGCTGGGCATGGTCGGGCAGCGCGGCGGGCTTGGTCGACTCGCCGTAGCCGCGCAGGTCCGGGCACACCACCGTGTGGCACCCGGCCAGCAGCGGCGCCACGCGATGCCAGGTGGCATGGGTGCGCGGATGGCCATGCAGCAACAGCAGGGGCGGGCCGCTGCCGCCATGGCGCACCCGCAGCGTGATGCCGTCGCCGACGCGGATGTGCTCGAGCCGAAAGCCGTCGAACACGCCCGTCAGCGCCTGCGCGCCAGCGTGAGGCCGTCGCCGACCGGCAGCAGGACGAGATCCACGCGCTCGTCTGCGTGCAGCTTCTCGTTCAGCGCCTGTAATGCGGTGGTGCTGGGCTCGGTGGCCGGACGCGCCACGGCGCCGCCCCACAAGGTGTTGTCGATCGCGATCAGCCCGCCGGGGCGCACGAGCTGCAGGCACTGCTCGTAGTAGGTGTCGTAGGCCGGCTTGTCGGCATCGATGAACGCGAAGTCGTAGCGGCCAGAGCTGCCGCCATCGATCTCGGCCTGCAGCGTGCGTTGCGCGCGGCCCAGCCGCAGGTCGATCTTGTGGGCCACGCCGGCCGCCTGCCAGAACGGGCGGCCCACGCTCACGTACTCGTCATTGATGTCGCAAGCCAGCACGTGGCCGTCGTCGGGCAGCGCCAGCGCCACCGCGAGCGCGCTATAGCCGGTGAACACGCCCACCTCGATGGTGCGGCGTGCGCCGATCAGGCGCACCAGGAGCGCCATCAACTGGCCCTGCTCGGGTCCGATCTGCATGCCGGCATGCGGATGGCCGTGCGTGGCTTCGCGCAGTGCCGCCTGGGCAGGATGCTCGCGCAGCGAATGCGCGAGCAGGTAGTCGTACAGCGTGTCGTCGAGCGTGAGGGTGCGATGGGACATGGCTCGCGCATCTTGTCATGCAGCGATGCCCCTCGCCACAGCGCCGCTACTCGAGCGGCTTGTACATCACGGTGGTGGGCTCCATGGTGCCGCGGGTCGAGCGTGCATAGCCGGGGATCTGGCCGCAGCGCTGGTAACCCAGCGAGCGATACAGCCCTTCGGCCGGGCTGCCGCTCACGGTGTCCAGCACCAGCAGTGTGCGGCCGGCCGCACGCGCCTGGGCGTGCGCGGCTTCCATCAGCCGGCGCGCGATGCCGTGACGGCGGTGCGCCGGATGCACCAGCAGCTTCACGAGGTCGGCGCGGTGCGCGCCATTGGGCGGCATGTCGAGCACCAGTTGCACCGTGCCCACAATGCGGCCGCCGCTGCGCGCCACCAGCAGGCAGCGCGCACCCGACTGCATGCCTGGCAGCAGCTTGTGCCAGAAGGCCAGCGCCTGCTCGGGCTCGAAGGGCAGCACGAAGCCGACGCTCGCACCGCCCTGCACGCAGGCATGCAGCACCTCGGCCAGCGCCTGCAGATCGTGCTCGTCGGGTACGCAGCGGCCGATGCTCACGTGATCAAGCGGCCTTTCCATGAACACGCTTAGCGGGTCTTCGCGGTAGTCGCCGAAAGGCGCTCGGCGCTGAAAGCCGAGGCGTTCGTAAAAGGCCAGTGCCTCGGGTTGCCGGATGCCGGTTTCCAGGCGCAGGCGCGTGCAGCCGCGGCGCAGTGCCTCGGCCTCCAGCCGCGCGTACAAGGCCTTGGCCACGCCGCGGCCGCGCAGCGCGGGCTGCACGAACATGCGTTTGATCTCGCCGTGCTCCGGCTGTACCACGAGCGCCGCGCAGCCCACCGCCTGGCCCTGTGCGTCGCGTGCAACGAGGAAGGCCACCTCGGGGCGCTTCAGCGCGCCGATGTCGAGCAGGTGGTTGCTTTCGGGCGGGTACAGCGGCGCCTGGTAGGCGTCGAGCGCGTCGATCAACGCGACCACGTCGGGCTGGTCGGGGGCTTCGAGGCCGATGGCCAATGCCGGGTTCATCGCGCGGCTCCGTGCTGGCGGGCAGCGGTGCTGCGCACGACCACGAGGTAGTGCGCAGGGATGCTGCCAGGGTTGGTGAATCCGTGCTTCAGGTCCAGCGGCATGCGCGCGCCATCTGCGGGTTGCAGCGCCACCCGCTGCTCGCCGAACAGCAACTGCAGCTCACCCTGCAGCAGCAGCACCTGCTGTCCGCAGTGGGCGCCGGTGTGCGGCTCGAAGTGCAGTGCTGCGCCGGCCGGCAGATCGACCGCCACGATGTCGGTGTCGCCGTCGCCACCGGGTGGCGACCCCAACCGGCGCACATAGCCGGAGGCCGAGTCGCGCCACTGCGGCTGCGCGTCGCGCCGGCTGACCGCATGACGCGGTGCTTCGGCCGCGGTCATCAAGCTAGATGCCGGCGAAGGCAGCCAGCTCGCCGGTGCTCATGGCGCCCGCATGCGTGCCGTTCTTCGACACGATGAACGGCACGCTGTCGGCGCCCAGCTGGTTGAACAGCTCGGTGTTGGCCTTGACCTTGGCCAGCGCGTCGTCCGGCAGCGACGGGTTCACGTCGATGCCGGGGCCGCGTGCCAGCACGGAGGCTTCGTTTTGTGCCATGGCGGCCGCCGGGTCGGCGGCACTGATGATGGTGGCGCCTTGCTGTCCGGAGGTGTTGCGCAGCAGCTGCACCGGCATCCACACGATCTTCAGCTTGCCGGCCAGCGGCTGCGCTTCCTGCCACAGATGGGCGCAGTGCGGGCAAGCCGGGTCGAAGAACACGTAGACCGTGTGCGCGGCCATCAGCGGGCCCATCGTGAAGCCGTGGCCCTTGGCTGCCACGCTGAAGGCGTCGGAGGCCCCCGCAGACGTGCCCGAGGTGGTGGCGGGCGTGCTGGCGGCCGGGGCCGCTGCGCCGGACACGTCAGGCGTGGCGGCCTTGTCCTGGCAGGCGGCGAGAAGGGGGGGCAGCGCGGCAAGGGCGCACAAGGCGAAGCGTCGGCGATTCACGGGCAAGTCCTCGTTGGTGGCGGGGCTGTCACAGGTCGGTACGGCACCTCGTGACCGGGAAGGGGCTATTGTCGTCAGACTAGCCTGGGAGTCGCCTCATGTTGTCTTGGTTCACTGCCACCCGTACGCCGCCCGAACGTCGTCCGCCGCAGGAGCCGCCGCCCGGCAAGGTGCTGCCGGGTCAGCCGGTGGAGGACCCGATTCCGCCCGAGATGGCGCCCGACCAGGACATGCCCGAGCTGCCGCATCCGGAGCCCGGGACCGCAGGGGTCAGCCCTCGTTCTGGATGATCGGGTCGAGGTCGATCACCGCGCCGGTGGCAAGCTGCTTCAGGTACACCGTGTACTTGAAGTCTGCGCATTCCGTGTTGTGGTTGTGCAGCGTGGCCTTGGTGCCGTTGGCCTCGGTTTGCGACGGCTGGGGAAACTGCGATCCGGGGTCGCTGACCACCACCGCGTTCTCGTCTCGGAACACGTAGCCATCGGCGGCCAGCGCGAAGTGCATCGTGATGTTCTTGCCACGTGCCGGCACCGGGTCGGGCGTGCAGGCCGGCTTGCCGTTCGCATCGACGGTGACGACGACATGGTTGGGCTGGTTGGTGGATGGCATGCGGTTCCCTCGCCTCAATGAAGCGCCGGCGCCGCCACCCCGGCGAGCGCCAGTCGTTGTTGCAGATCGGCATAGAAGGGGTGCCGATACTCGGAGCGCGCGACGCGGCCCGCAAGCTCGCGTGCCTGCGCGATCGCGCCAAGCCGCAGCAGGGCCTGAGCCTTCAAGGTGAGGGCCGCGGGCTCGCCACGTGCCGCGGCCGCGCTCATGCGGTCGGATGCGGCCTGCCACCACTTGTGCGCCGACGCTTCGGCGGCGGCTTGGAGCATCAGGTCGCCCAGCGCCATTTCTGCTCGCGCCACGACCTCGCTTTCTTCGGCGCCCAGCGGCTTTCCTTGAGCCTCGCCGGCCGCCGCGCCCGCGACGAAGGTCTCGATTGTTCGGCGCAGATCACGCCCGCCGCCCAGTGCGGCGCGCAGCAGCAGCAGGCGGCCGCGCAGCACCACATTCCAGTGCACCGAGCCGTCGGCCCGCAGCGGCAATTGCGCGATGGTGGCCTCGGCCAGACGCGCACTGGCTGCGGCCCGCTCAGGGTCGCGCCGCGCGAGCTGACTTTCCGCCAGGCTCGCACGGGCAAAACCGAGCTGGGCCAGCCATACGACGTTGGTGCGGTCGCTCTCCACCAGCGCGGCGTAGCGGTCGACCGCGTCCTGCGCGCTCAGCTCCGCCTCGGCGAGCCGGCCGCGTGCCATTTCCACTCCGCTCGTTTCGTCGGCCAGATTGGCGCGCAGCTTCTGCACGGTGCGGTCCGAGCGGGAGCCGGGCACCTGCTGCAGAGCCTGCAGCTTGGCCTGCAGCGCCTGCGCTGCCGCGTCGTATTGCCCCAGACCCTCGTGGGCCTTGGCGGCCCAACCCCATGCGTTGGCCAGTTCGATGTGCAGCTCGGGATGCGTCGCCAGGATCGGGGTCAGGGCCTGGCGCGCGTCCTCCAGTGTCTGCAGCGCCTGGGCGAAGCGAGAAGTGTCGAGGTAGACCACGCCCAGGTCGAGCGCGGCGAACCCGCGCTCAGCGGCCCAATCGGCGTTGCCGGGCGCGATGCGCACCAGCCGCTCGGCGAGTGCGAGGTACTCCTTGAACGAGGCTTCGGCCTGCGCCAGCCGGCCGCGCTTGCGCGCCATGTAGCCCACCCAGAAGACGCTTTGTGCGTGGTCGAAGATGCGCTGGCCGTCATGCGGCTTGCGCGCCAGCAGCTCCGCGGTGCTGCTGGCGGCCTGCTCGAACTCGCGCGACGCCTCGTCGAGGTTGGCACGTCGTTCCGCGATTTCGCCGATCAGGTGCAGGGCGCGCGCCCGCCGCCCCAATGAATCCGCGTCGAGGCGGCTGCGGTCCTGCCCGGCGTAGTAGGCCAGCGCCTTTTCCCCCACAGCGTCCAGCACGTCGAGCCGGCCCACCGGTTGCAGCTTCTTGCGCAGGTCGCCGAGCATGAACTCGATCAAACCTTCGGCTTGCACACGCTGACGGTGTGCTTCCTGCGCTTGCCACAGCGCCACGCCGGTGCCCGCGCCGACGGCACACAGCACGAAGGCACCGGCCGCCACGCCGAGGCGATGTCTGCGCACGAACTTGGCCAGCACGTAGGCCGCGCCGTCGCGACGCGCTGCCACCGGCTCGTGCTTCAAGTAGCGCCGCAAGTCGTCGGCGAACGCCTCGGCATTGGCGTAGCGCTCGCCGGGCGTCTTCTTCAGTGCGCGGGCGACGATGTTGTCCAGGTCGCCGCGCAGCTCGCGCGCCAGCTTGTTCGCGCCGGGTCGGCCGCTGCGCCCGGCGACCTCGGACAGGCGCCGCGGCACGGTCTCGACCACGGCGCGCATCTGCTCCAGCGGCGCGGTGGTGGTGCTGTCGGCGGTGGGGTGGCGGCCGCCGAGCAGCATGTACAGCAGCACGCCGAGCGCATACACGTCGGTGGCTGTGGTCACGTCTTCGCCCTGCAACTGCTCCGGTGCTGCGTACTGCGGGGTGTAGGCGCGGCCCGCCTGCTGCGTGAGCTCGGTGGCCGCGCCCGGGGCGTCGCCGTCGTCGAGCAGCTTGGCAATGCCGAAGTCCAGCAGCTTCACCTCGCCGGCGTCGGTGACGAGGATGTTGCTCGGCTTCAGGTCACGATGCAGGATCAGGCGGTTGTGTGCATGCGCCACTGCGCCCAGCACCTCGAGGAACAGATGCACGCGCTGCTTCAGGTTCAGCCCGCGGCTGTCGCAGTGGCGGTCGATCGGCTGGCCTTCGATGTACTCCAGCACCAGGTAGGGCTGCGTGCCGTCGCGTGCCACGCCGGCGTCGAGCAGGCGGGCGATGTGCGGATGCGTGAGCCGCGCCAGGATGCTGCCTTCGCGCGCAAACCGCTGTGCGCCGCCGCGTGCCAGCAGGCCGATGTTGACGAACTTGATCGCCACCTGGCCTTCGTAGCGGCCGTCGGTGCGGCGCGCCAGCCACACACTGCCCATGCCGCCTTCGCCGAGTTGCCGCTCCACGGTGTAGGGGCCCACGCGCTGCCCGGCCAGGCTGGGCGGCGGCTGCATCGCGGGGCGCTCGAGAAAGGCGTCCCGCTCCAGTCCGGCCAGCTGGTCCAGCAGTGCCTGCAGCTCGTCGGCCAGGGTGGCATTGCGCTGGCGCAGCGCCTGCAGGTGCACGGCGCGTTCGGTGTCGGACAGGTCGAGCAGTTCGTCGAGCAGCGGGCTCAGGACCGACCAGCGGGCGTGCGGTGCGGCGTGCTCCATCCGCTGCCTACTTCAACGCCATGGCGAGAAACAGGCGCGCCTTCTGCCAGTCGCGCTGCACAGTGCGTTCGGTCACGCCCAGCGCTTCGGCGATCTCGCTTTCGGCCAGGCCGCCGAAGTAGCGCATTTCCACCACCTGGGCCAGGCGCGGCTCGGCGGCGGCCAGATCCTGCAGCGCCTCGTGCACTCGCAGCACCTCGTCGTCGGGGCGAGACACCGATTCGCCGATCGCGGTGTTCAAGGTGACGTGCATCACCTCGCCGCCGCGACGCTCGGCCTGGCGCGCGCGCACCAGGTCGATCACCACCGCATGCATCACCTTGGCCGCGTAGCCGAGGAAGTGCTTGCGGTCGGGAAAGGCCAGGTCGCCCGCGCGCTGCATGCGCAGGTAGGACTCGTGCACCAGGGCGGTGGTGTCCAGCAGCGTGAGGTCGCCCGAGCGCCGCACCCGGCTGCGCGCCACGCGCTGCAGGTCGGCATACAGCAAGGACATCACCTGCTCTGCCGCGCGGGCGTCACCTGCGCCGGCGGCCTGGAGGAGCTGGGTGATCTCGTGCATGCGTACGGCGGGTTCGGAAGCCGCCGCCACTCTATCTGCGCCTGTTACACCTGGCAATCACCTTCGCGTGTCGGGTTTGGCGCTCGCCCTGCGTTCGTGAGGGCAGGGAGGTGAAGACCGATGACAGGAGTAGCGCTCATGGAAACCCGCGGCGGCCGTGCACCAAGGGGTCAATCGCCTGACAACGGGCCGGACTCGGCACGCCATGCCCCGGCCGCGCCGCCGCTGGAGTCGTTCCTGCGCCTGGTGGAGCGTGAGCTGATGATGTGCCGCCGCTATGGCGTGGGCATGGCGGTGCTGCTGATCCGCCTCGACGGGCTGGACGCTGTCACGCAGCACCACGGCGAGGAGACCCGCTCGCGCCTGCTAGACGCGGTGGCGCAGCGGCTCAAGGGCCGGCTGCGCGCCCACGACGCGGTGGGGCGCGTGAAGCACGACGCCTTTGGCGTGGCGCTGTTCAACGTGGGCGAGGCGGCGGTGAAATGGATCGAGGCGCGCCTGTTCGACGAACTCTCCACGCCGTATCGCGTGGGCGAGCAGACGGTGGAGGTGATGGCGGTCACCGGCGCGGCTGCATTCCCGCGCGCCGGTGTCACCGCCGAGGAACTGGTGCAGGGCGCTCAGCTCGCACTGGCGGCCCGCGCCGGCTGAGCAGTCGCGCGGTTCTCCACGCGGCCGCCTTCGCTGGCGATCCAGCGGTCGATCCGCTTCTCCAGCATCGACAGCGGCAGGCAGCCCTCCGCCAGCACCTGGGTGTGGAAGGCGCGGATGTCGAAGCGGGGGCCGAGCGCCCGGCGCGCGCGTGCGCGCAGTTCAAGGATCTTCAACTCGCCGATCTTGTAGGCCAGCGCCTGGCCGGGCCATGCCATGTAGCGCTCGATCGAGCGCCGCGCCTCGTCTTCCGTTTCGTCCTCGGTGGACATCTCGTACGCGATCGCGCGTTCGCGTGACCAGCCTTGCGCATGCAGCCCGGTGTCCACCACCAGGCGCACCGCGCGGTGCAACTCCATCTTCAGCCGGCCGAGGTAGGCGTTGGGGTCGTCGTACACGCCGATGTCGCGTCCCAGCCCTTCGGCATAGAGCGCCCAGCCTTCGCCGAATGCGTTGTACCAGGTGGCGCGCCGGAACTGCGGCACGTCCAGCTCCTGCTGCAGCGCGATCTGGTAGTGATGCCCCGGCTGGCCCTCGTGCAGGAACAGCGCGGTCATCTCGGTGGTGGTGTAGGTGGCAGGGTTCTGCACCACCGCGTAGAACACGCCCGGGCGTGAGCCATCGGCGGCTGGCGGGGAGTAGTAGTCAGATGCGGTGTCGCGGCGCATCGGCTCGACGGCGCGAATCTCGAGCGGCGCCTTCGGGGCCCGCGCGAACAGCCGCGGCAGCGCTGCCTGGATGCGCCGGTTCAGCGCGGCATACGCCTGCAGCACCTCCTGCTCGCTGTGGAACGGCTTCAGCTGCGGCCGCTCGGGCAGCGTGCGCAGGAACTCGTCGAGCGGCCCGCTGTATCCGAAGCGCTGCTTCACCGTTTCCATCTCGGCGCGGATGCGCGCCACCTCGCTCAACCCGAGCTCGTGGATGCGCGCCGGCTCCATCGACGTGGTGGTGCTGGAGGCCACCAGCGCGCGGTACCACGCAGCGCCCCCGGGCAGCTCGCCGAGGCCTGCGCTTTCGCGGCAGTGCGGGATGTAGCGCTCGGCGAGGTAGCTGCGCAGGCGGCGCAGCGCCGGGGTGATGTCGTGCTCCACGGTGCTGCGGTAGGCCTGCGCCAGACGCTCGCGGTCGGCCGCGGGCACGCTCTCGGGGAAATGATGTGTGGCCTGCAGGTAAGGGCTTTGCGCCGGGTCGGCGGGCAGCAGCGCATCGAGCTGCGGCAGCAGGCGCTCCATCAGCGCACGCGGCTGCACGATGCCGCGCGCAATGCCGGTCTCCATGTTGGCGATCGCCTGCTCGGTCCAGGCCGGCAGTTGTTGCAGTCGCGCCAGGTAATGGTCGTAGTTGGCGGTGGTTCGCATCGGCTGCGCGCCGGCGCCACTGGCCCACTGCGCCAGCTGAACCGGCATGCTGTTGATGTGGGTGAGCGGCAGCAGGTGGTCAGGGAAGGCCAGCAGCGCCAAGCGGTCGCGCACCTCGTAGGCCAGCAAGTCGCGTGTGAGGCGCTGCTCGTCGCTCAAGCGGCGCGGGTCGATGGTGGCCAGCGCCTTCAGCGTGCGTTCGTACAGCGCCTTCTGCCGGGCCCGATGCTCCGGCGCGATGTCGATCTCGAAGGCCGCTTCGTAGCGCGGGTCGCCCAGGTTCTCGGTCGCGGTGAGCGGGAACAGCGCGTAGAACTCGCGTGCATAGCGCTCGGCGACCGTATCCAACGATGTGCCGGCGGTCGGCGGGGCAAGGCGGGCCGATGTGGCGTGCGCGGGCACGGCCGCGAGCAGCGGCAGCGACAGCGACAGCGCTGCGGCGAGCGTGCAGCGGAGCAGGGCGCGGGAGCGGGAACGGAGCGCGAGCGAGCGGTTCATGCGGTGCGAGCCTCGTGAGCGGGTGGGCCGAGCGCCGGTTCGCCGGGTGGGCGGTCGGGGCGCGAAAGGCGCGAGCATCGCACGACCGCCGCGCCGCGTGCCGGCACGGGGTTTCAGGCCGGCACGCCCTAAGCCACCACGCCACGCAGCGCTGCGCCGGTGGCGCGCCGCGCTGCGCCGGCTTCCGCTGCCGCCTGGGCCGGCTCGCCCAGCGTGCGCTTCAGGCCGCTGGCCAGGTCGTCGGTTTCGCCGGCCAGCTTGTCGGCCAGACCGAGTGCGCAGGCGACCAGCCAGGAGCCGGTGCTGCGGTCCTCGCTGCCGTCCTGGTCGAGGAAGTGATCGGCCGCGCGGGTGGCGGCGTGCAACTGGTGCGCGCGCGTGCGCAGCTTGTGCAGCGCAGCGGACAGCGCCGCGTCGACCGCGCGCGGCTTCCATGTGCGAGCCAGCGAGTCGAGGTCGGTCTTGATGTCCTCCGCCAGGCTGACCGCGCAGGAGATCAGCCAGACGCCGGTGTTGCGGTCCTCGGTCGCATCCTGGGCGATGAAGCGGTCGCCGGCATGGATGGCCGCACGCAGCTGATAGCCGACGCCGGCCACGCGGCGCAGCTGCGCGTAGGCATCGTCGGTGCTGCTGCCGCCGCCGGCCGGTTTGGCCGCGGGCGTGGCGGGCTGAGTAGGGGTGGTCGTGGCGGGGCGTTCGTCAGCCATGGAGCTCTCCTGCTGGGGTGCCGATGCGGGTATTCCCGGGGTGATGTGGGTCGCTGCGCCGCTGCTGCGGCGTGATGTTTTCGTCGGGGGCATGAACGAATCGCTCGCCCAAGCGGCAATCACCGTGCCACCGGCCTTGTGCAGCGCATGAATCGGCCGATAAGGGAAGCACCACGCGCGCCGCGCGGGGCTGCTGTCGTCCACGCCCAGACCATGCGCCATCTGCTGCCGCTTTCCGCCATTGCGTTGGCCGCCAACGCAGTGAACGTCGGCGCCGCGCTGTTCCTGCCGGCGCTGTGGCCGGTCGCGCTCGGGTTGCTGGCGCTGACCGTGCTGTTGGCCGTGGGTGAGGCGCGCGCCCGCAGCGCGCGCAGGCGTGCGCTGGACCGGGCGGTGGGCCAGCTGGCCGAGTTCCGCCTGCCGCTGCCCGACAGCGTGGTGGGCGCGCTGCCGGAGCCGCTGCCTGCACTGGTCTGCGGCTACGAGAAGGTCTTTGCCGAGATGCAGCGGCGCGAGGCCAGCCTGGCGCAGCGCGTGGCGCGCTACGCGTTCATGGAGATGCACACCGAGGACATCGTGATGCAGGTGGACGCGCGCGGCTTCGTGATGTACGTGTCGCCGTCGGTGCAGGCGCACCTCGGCTATGCACCGGACGAGATAGAGGGCCGACGCATCCTGGATCTGCTGCAGCCCGAAGAGAAGGCGTGGTGGATCGAGCAACTCAAGGCTTCGGCGCGGCGCCACAGCGGCGCGCTGCTCGAGGGGCACTGGCGCCACAAGAACGGGCGCTACGTGGCGCTGGAGATGTCACTGCGCCATGCCTACGGCCTCAACGGCAGCGTGATCGAGACGATCGCGATGGCGCGCAACGTGGAGGCGCGCAATGCGCTGCGCGATCAACTGACGCGCGCGGCCCACACCGACCACCTCACCGGCCTGCCGAACCGCGCGTCGCTGGTGGCCTCGCTGGAGCGGTTTCGTGCGGCCAGCCGAGAGCGGCCGTTCGTGCTGTTCCTGTTCGACCTCGACCGCTTCAAGCAGGTCAACGATTCGCTCGGCCATGCGGCGGGCGACGACTACCTGATCGAGACCGCCAACCGCGTGCGCTCGATCCTGCGCCCGGGCGACACGCTGGCGCGCATGGGCGGCGACGAATTCGTCGCCTTGTTCGACGGCGTGAGCGGCGAGGAGGGCGCGCGCTCGATCGCCGCGCGCATCCTGGAGACGGTGAGCCAGCCTTATGCATGCCAGGGCGCGCTGCTGCACCCCAAGACCTCCATCGGCATCGTGCTGTGCAACGACCCCGCGCTGCCGTCGGACGAGCTGATCATGCGCGCGGATCGAGCGATGTATGCCGCCAAGCGCCAGGGCGGCAACCTGGCCATCGTCTACAACGGCAGCCACAGCGACTCGCTGCGGCGCGACTTCGACACCGAGCAGGCGTTGGCGCTCGCGCTGCAGGAGGACCGGCTGGTGCTGCACTTCCAGCCGATCGTCGATGCGCGCAGCAAGCGCCCGGTGCTGGCCGAGGCGCTGGTGCGCATGCTCGGGCCCGATGGCCGGCTGCGCTCGCCGGCGGAGTTCATCGACGTGGCCGAGCGCACCGGCCAGATCCTGCAGGTGGGGCAGTGGGTGCTGGAGCAGGCCTGCTGGCAGGTGCGCCGCCTGGAGGAGGCGGGCACGTCTACCGCGATCAGCGTGAACGTGTCGCCGCGCCAGCTGATGCACGTGAACTACGTGCGCAGCGTGGAGACCGTGCTGGAGCACACCGGCGTGTCGCCGTCGTCGATCGTGCTGGAGGTGACGGAGTCGGCCGTGATGGAGGACGTGGAGAAGGCGCGCGTCACCTTGCATCACCTGCGCGAGCTGGGGTTTCGGCTCGCGCTCGACGACTTCGGCACCGGCTACTCGAGCATCTCGATGCTGAAGGCGCTGCCCTTCGGCATCCTGAAGATCGACCGTGCGTTCGTGCACGAGAGCGAAGGCCTGGGCCAGGGGCCGACCACGCTGGGCGCGATCATCGACATCGGCAAGAGCCTGAAGCTGGCGATCATCGCCGAGGGCGTGGAGACAGCCGAGCAGGCGCACGGGCTGGAGCGGCGCGGCTGCGACCTGCTGCAGGGCTTTCGCTACTACCGCCCGATGGACGCCACCGCGCACGCCGAGCTGGTGGCGCAGTGGTCGCGGCGCGCGCGGCCTGCGCTGTCAGCGCGTGCGGCCTGAGCTGCGCATCACCTCGCGAAAGAAATCCACCAGCGCCGGCACGTGGTGGTCAAAGGTGAAGAGCCGGCGCTGCGCCCACACCTGCTCGCGCATCGCGCTCATGCGCTCGCGGTCGCGCAAGGTGGCGGCCAGATCGTCCAGCGTCTCGAAGAACACGCCCCCGCCGAGCTGGCGCGCCAGCGTTTGCGTGGCGACCACCGATCCGTCATTGGCCTGCTGGATCATCGGCAGGCCGGCGGCGGCCAGCGTGGCCATGCGGGCGGGGTAGTTCAGGTCGTCCCAGTTGGCGCGCCGCAGCTCGCCGTGGTTGACGCTCCTGAACGCATGCAGCCAGCCGGCGTCGTACTGCGAGAACTCGGCCACCCAGCGGGATTGGTCCACGTTCGGATGCAGGTGCAGGTGGCGCGGCGCCAGTGTGCGGCACTTGTCGATCCACTGCCGCCACTGCGCATGCGTGAAGTCGCCGTAGAAGTGCAGGTGCACGCCCAGTTCTGCCAGCCGGCCGACGTCGGGCGGATGCAGGCCGATCGGGCGCCCGGGCACCACGGTGTGGATCTCGCCGTCCTGCTGCGACAGGCGCGGCGATCGCGCCGTGTCGAACCAGTCGCGCTTGGGCAGGTCGCCATCGAGCACGTGTGTCGGCTTGGCGGCCGACAGCCCCGGCACCACGGTGTCGAACCAGTCGCGCATTTCGGGGCTGCTGAAGATCTGCCCGTCGGCGCGTGTGTGCAGGGCCACCAGCTGCGGCCACGTGCCTTTTTCCAGGCAGATGAACGGCCCTTCCTTGAAGTGCCACACGAAGGGCACGCCGGTGTCGGCGCGCAGCACCTCGTGCGCGAACGGCACCGCCTGCCAGTTGAGCAGGGCGTAGATCACGTCGGGCTGGATCTCCTCGATCGCGCGCTGCCAGCCTTGCCGTGGCAGATCCTGCACGTGGCCGAAGGGCAGCGGGCCGACCGCGTTGTACCAGTACGGTTCGCGCATCCACAGCCCATACAGCGTGTGCCCTTGCTCCTCCAGCGCCAGCACGCGATCGGCGTTGTAGGCCAGCTCACCCACCAGCAGGATCTTCAGCCCGTCGGCAGCACGCGGCGTGTCCGCGCGCTCGCGCATGGCGCGGTACTGCGTGGGCTCGTCGATGAAGTTGCCTGCGCTGGTGTGAAAGCGCAGCGGCGTGCCCACGCCGTAATGCAGGCGGAACGGGTTGATGCCGCCCACCGGCTCGCGCATCAGCTTGTGGCGCTGCTGTGGATGGTCCACCCATTCGCAGCTCACCACCCCCGTGCCCACGAACGCGCCGTGCTCGCGCAGGTGCTGCCAGTACAGGCGTTCGAGGTCGTCGGATTCGATCTCGTCGCGTTCGGCCCAGCGCAGGTCGCGCAATCGATGCATGCATTGCACCAGCTGCAGCGGGTCGCCGGGCACCTGGCCCGGCACCTCGCGGTTGTAGTGATGGCGCACGCCGGAGTAGGCAAGCACCGCGTCGGGCCGCGCGTCGAGGGTGGCCTTCAGGCCTTGCAGGTGGTCGCGGTGATAGAGGTCGTCGCTGGGCAGGTAGGCCACGAGCGGCGCGCGCGCCGCGGCCAGCGCATGGTTCAGTGCGCGGCCCAGGCCCTGCTCGGGTTGGCGCAGGTAGCGCACGCGCGGATCCTCGAGCCAAGGCGTGACAACTGCCTCGGTGTGGCGGTCGGGATTGGCGTCCACGATGATCGCCTCCCAGTCCTCGAGCGACTGTGCCTGCAGGCTGTCGAGCGCACGCGCGATGAACGCCTGTTGCGCATAAGTGGGCATCAACACGCTCACGCAGGGCGTGCGGGCAGCGGGCATGGGGCAGTCCTTCAGCTGGCGGCACGCGACGTGCGCGCCCCCCGGCTGCTGCGGCAAGCGAAGTGCCCGAAGTGAAGTGGCGCGCTCAGCGCCCGCGCAGCCGGGCTGCGCCATGCGACGTGCCGGCCGTGGCCCAGAGGTTCTGCTGCTGTGCCAGCCGGGCCAGCACCTGCGCGATGTGGGAGCGCGACGCCAGCACCCCCACCGGCTCCAGCTCGAGCAGGGCCTGGCGCTCGCGCAGTTCGTCGATCCGGCTCGGGCGATCGACGGCGACGACGATGCGCGTATCGTCGAGCATCAACGGCACCGCGCGGCACAGCATCGCGGTGTGGATCGACAGCTTGGCCGACGCGCGCGGGTCGAGCGGGAAGCGCATGAGATCCACCACCGGGCAGCCGAGCTTGTGGGCGATCGCCGCGTCCAGTTCGCCTTGCGTGATCAGGCCGGTGGCCACCAGCCGCTCGCCCACCGGCATGTCGCCCAGCGGCTGCGCGAGGGCGTGTTGGATCTGTGCCGGCGTGGCCAAGCCCAGCTGCAGCAGTGCACGGCCCATCGGCACGACGCGCGTGTGCTGCTGCGCGGCCAGCGCCTGCAGCAGTTCGGCGGGCGTGGCGATCCAGTGCTGCGCGGCAGCGTCCTCCACCGACAAGCCGAAGTGGCTGCTCCGGTAGGCCGATTTCGGCACGAACATGCGCTGCACCGCGCCCTGCTCGTGCAGCGGCGGGTAGAGGTACAGGCCCTGAGCGCTTTCCACGTGGCCCATCGTGTGGCCGCTGAATGCCGGCTGGCCTGCGTCGCGCTCGAGGCGGTATTCGCGCTCCTGCGCCGCCACCGGCAGCCGTGCGTACGGTTCGCGTGTCTGCGAATCGAGCAGGCGACAGGGCGCAGGCAGCGTGAGGCGGGTGAAGCGCGACAGCGGCAGCGCCAGCTCGGGGCCGCCATCGCGGCTGCGAAATCGCACCTGCCCGCTGCGGATGTCGGACGCCACCAGTTCGCCGTGCATCACGGCGCCCGATGGCGTATCGAGCAGGCAGGCCGGCGGCGGCGTGTCATCCACCGCATGAAGTGCCCACTTGGCGAAAGGGGGCGCCGGCCACTCCCATGGGTCCAGTGCGGCGTCGTCGAGAGCGGGAAAAGTCAGCTCGGGCATCGCCAGATTCTGAGTGCAAGCGGCCGCCGCGGGATGCGGGTCTGCCCGAACCGACTCGCCGGCTCAGACGCTCACTTCGCGCGCCACCTCCGCGAACTCCTCGATCTGGTCGAAGTTCATGTAGCGGTACACCTTGTCGCCATCCTGGTTGATCACGCCCATGTCGGCGTGGTACTCGGCCACGGTCGGGATGCGGCCGAGCTTGGAGCAGATGGCCGCGAGCTCCGCCGAGCCGAGGTACACGTTGGTGTTCTTGCCCAGGCGGTTCGGGAAGTTGCGCGTGCTGGTGCTCATCACCGTAGCGCCTTCGCGCACCTGCGCCTGATTGCCCATGCACAGGCTGCAACCCGGCATCTCGGTGCGTGCGCCGGCGGTGCCGAAGACGCCGTAGTGGCCTTCCTTGGTGAGTTCGCTCGCGTCCATCTTGGTGGGCGGCGCCACCCACAGCTTCACCGGGATGTCGCGCTTGCCTTCCAGCAGCTTGCTCGCCGCACGGAAGTGGCCGATGTTGGTCATGCACGAGCCGATGAAGACTTCGTCGATCTTGTTGCCCTGCACGTCCGACAGGAACTTGGCGTCATCGGGGTCGTTGGGGCAGCAGACGATTGGCTCGGTGATGTCGGCCAGGTCGATCTCGATCACGGCCGCGTACTCGGCGTCGGCATCGGGCTGCAGCAGCTCCGGCTGGCGAAGCCACGCCTCCATCGCCTTGATGCGGCGCTCGATGCTGCGCTTGTCCTCGTAGCCGTTGGCGATCATCCACTTCAGCAGCGTGATGTTGCTGTTCAGGTACTCGATGATCGGTTCCTTGTTCAGGCGCACCGTGCAGCCGGCGGCCGAACGCTCGGCCGAGGCGTCGGAGAGCTCGAACGCCTGCTCGACCTTCAGATTGGGCAGGCCTTCGATCTCGAGCACGCGGCCGGAGAACACGTTCTTCTTGCCTTGCTTGGCCACTGTGAGCAGGCCCTGCTTGATCGCGTACAGCGGGATCGCGTGCACCAGGTCGCGCAAGGTGATGCCCGGTTGCATCTGGCCCTTGAAGCGCACCAGCACGCTCTCGGGCATGTCCAGCGGCATCACGCCGGTGGCGGCGGCAAAGGCGACCAGGCCGGAGCCGGCCGGGAAGCTGATGCCGATCGGGAAGCGCGTGTGGCTGTCGCCGCCCGTGCCCACGGTGTCGGGCAGCAGCATGCGGTTCAGCCAGCTGTGGATCACGCCGTCGCCCGGGCGTAGCGCGACGCCGCCGCGGCTGCTGATGAAGGCGGGCAGCTCGCGGTGCATCTTCACGTCCACCGGCTTGGGGTAGGCCGCGGTGTGGCAGAAGCTCTGCATCACGAGGTCGGCGCTAAAGCCCAGGCAGGCCAGGTCCTTCAACTCGTCGCGGGTCATCGGGCCGGTGGTGTCCTGCGAACCGACGGTGGTCATCTTCGGCTCGCAGTAGGTCCCGGGGCGGATGCCCTGGCCGT
>CAMLIZ010000091.1 GCA_946480245.1 uncultured Pseudomonadota bacterium | reverse complement strand
GCCGACATCGGCTGGGTCACCGGCCACACCTACATCACCTACGGCCCGCTGGCGCTCGGTGCCACCGAGGTGATGTTCGAGGGCGTGCCCACCTATCCCGACGCCGGCCGCTTCTGGAAGATGATCCAGCAGCATCGCGTCAGCGTGTTCTACACGGCGCCCACGGCGATCCGCTCTCTGATCAAGGCCGCCGAAGGCAACCCGACGGCGCACCCGCGCAACTACGACATGAGCAGCCTGCGCCTGCTGGGCTCGGTGGGCGAGCCGATCAACCCGGCCGCCTGGGAGTGGTACCACGCCAACGTGGGCGGCGGCCGCTGCCCGATCGTCGACACCTGGTGGCAAACCGAGACCGGCGGCCACATGATCACGCCGCTGCCCGGCGCCACGCCGCTGGTGCCCGGCTCCTGCACCTTGCCGTTCCCCGGCATCACCGCCGCCATCGTCGACGAGCTGGGGCACGACGTGCCCAATGGCCAGGGCGGCATCCTCGTGATCAAGAAGCCGTGGCCGGCGATGATCCGCACGATCTGGGGCGACCCGGAGCGCTTCAAGAAGAGCTACTACCCGCCGGAGCTGAAGGGCTACTACCTCGCGGGCGACGGCGCCAGCCGCGACGAGCAGCGCGGCTACTTCACGATCACCGGCCGCATCGACGACGTGCTCAACGTGAGCGGCCACCGCATGGGCACGATGGAGATCGAGTCCGCGCTGGTGTCGCACACCGAGCTGGTGGCGGAAGCCGCCGTGGTGGGCCGCCCCGACGACACCACGGGCGAGGCGATCTGCGCGTTCGTGGTGCTCAAGCGCTCGCGCCCGAGCGGCGAGGAGGCCAAGAAGATCGCCACCGAGCTGCGCAACTGGGTGGCCAAGGAGATTGGCCCGATCGCCAAGCCCAAGGACATCCGCTTCGGCGACAACCTGCCGAAGACACGCTCGGGCAAGATCATGCGCCGCCTGCTGCGCTCCATCGCCAAGGGCGAGGCGATCACGCAGGACACGTCGACGCTAGAGAACCCCGCGATCCTCGAGCAGCTGGCGCAATCGAACTGAGGGTCAGGGTGCTGCCAGCAGCGCCCACAGCATCCGCACCAGTTCCTCCTCGAAGGCCGCCGTGCCGAGCAGCGGCGAGTCTTCGAGCACCGCGGCCCGCACCGTGCCCATCAGGGCCCGCGTGAGCACGTACACCTGGGCAGGGGTGGGTGGCCGCAGGCCGGGCGCATGCAGGCGCTGCAGATGCGACGCGATGCGCTCGCCGGCTTCGCGCAGCGAGCGCACGGCGCTGCCGAGGTGGTCCTGCTGCCAGGCCAGGCGCACCAGCGCGCGCTTGCCGGCATCGGCCGCCGCATAGGTGCCCACGTAGGCGGCCACGAAGTGGTGCAGCACCTGCTGCGCGTCGGCGCGATCGCCGGCCCGAGCCAGCAGCGCGTCGAGCGCGCGCTGCAGTTGCGCCCGCTCGCGCTCGATCCAGGCGTCGACGATCGCCTCGCGCGTGCCGAAGTACTGGTACAGCGTGCCGATCGACACGCCGGCGCGCTCGGCGATGCGGTTGGTCGTGAGCCGCTCGCAGCCTTCCTCGTGCGCCAGCTTTTCTGTGGCCTCGAGGATCGCCTCGACCGTGCGCTGCGAGCGGTGCTGGCTGGGCTGTCGGCGAAGCGTGGGTGGTGGCATGGCGCGCGGCGAATCTGAGCGGAACACGAGTATGCGACGCCCACCGTGCTGGCTACATTGCCCCGCATGAGCAACACCTTCGCCCTCGTCTATCGCCCCGGCCCGCAATGGGTGGCCGGCACGCCGGTGGAGCGGCAGCCACTGGCCGAGCATCTGGCCTACCTGCCGGGGCGGCGCGCGCAGCGCCGGCTGGTACTGGCCGGGCCCTTCAGCGACGATGCCGGCGGGCTGGTGGTGCTGGCCGCCGACAGCCTGGCCGACGCGCAGGCGGTAGCCGACAACGACCCCGCGGTGCGCGGCGGCGTCATGCAGGCCGAGGCGCATCCGTGGCACCTGATGGCCGGCGTGCTGCCGCCGGCCGCGGCATGATGCGTTCGCGCGTCCGGCAGCTGCCGCAGCTGCGGCTGGTGTGACGGTTGGCGATCAGAAGCGTTCCATGGCCTGTGCCGCCTCGGCCAGCGCCGCCTGCGCGGCGTCGTCGGGCAGCGTGAGTTGCAGGCGCAGCAGCTGCGCCGCGATCGTCTTGCCGAGGTTGTCGCTGCGCAGGCTGCGTGCGGCGCCGCCGGCCAGCGCGCCGTCGAGCACGAACTTCAGCGCAAGCAGGCGCGGCAGCGCATGGCGCTGCACGCGCGCTGCGTCGGCGCTGCCGAGCAGGTGCGCGAAGTGCTCGGCCACGCGTTGCGGTGTGAGCTGCGCGTCGATCAGCGCATAGCCCGCCGGCCCCCACGCGAACAGGCCGATGTCGGCCCGGTCGGCCTTGTCGCCGCTGCGCGCGTGCGCGATGTCGGCCAGGCGCAGCGTGGTCATGCTTGCGTGTCCACCAGGTCCACCTGCACCAGCGCCTCGACCGGCTCGCGCCGAACCGTGCTGGGCCACAGCCCGAGCAGCTGGCTCGCCGGTGCGATGCCGTGAAAGCCGCCCATGTACGGCGGGCCGGACAAGGCCATCCACGGGAACAGCCGCGGGAACGCGTCGGCCACGCGCCGGTCGGTGCAGCGCAGCGCCATGCGCAGCCACACCTCGTTGAGCGCCGCTTCGTTGGCGTGATCGGCATGTGGGCCGAGAAAGCAGTCGTGGCCGAGGAACTCGACGCACAGCTCGTCGTGTGCGATGCGCTGCTCGGCCAGCTGCGTCTTCACCGAATCCACCACCGCACGTGCCTTGGCCAGGGCGTCGGGCCAGCAGAAGCCCACCACCGCCTGGCCCATCCAGCCATCCTCGTAGCCGGCCACCAGCTTGAGCTGCGCGGGGGGCGCATGGCCGCGCGCGCCGCGCACGCGCACGCGGTCGCCGCCGAGGTCGTCGAGCTGCAGCTCGCTCATGTCGAGCACCACGTCCGGCGACAGGTAGGCCGACGGGTCGTGCACCTCGTACAGCAGCTGCTGGCGCACGGTGTGGAAGTTGATGCGCCCGCCGGTGCCCGGCGCCTTGGTGATCACCGCGCTGCCGTCTTCCGAGACTTCGGCAACGGGATAGCCGATGTGCGTGAGGTCGGGCACGCGCTGCCACGCGCCGGCCGCGCCGAAGTTGCCGCCCGCGCCCTGGCCCGAGCACTCGAGCAGATGGCCCACGGCCAGGCCTTGCGCCAGGCGGTCCAGCTCGTGCGCGTGCCGCGACGCGAGCGGCCAGCCGAACTCGTGCACCAGCGGGCCGAGGAACAGCGCGGCGTCGGCCACGCGCCCGGTGAGCACGATGTCCGCGCCTTGCGCCAGGGCCTGGGCGATGGGCGCCGCGCCGAGGTAGGCGTTGGCGAACAGCAAGCGCTCGCGCACGCTCGCGATCGCAGCGCCGGTATCCAGATGCGCCAGCGCTTCGCCGCCGGCCTGCAGCGTGTCGATGTGGTGCAGCAAGGCGTCGCCGGTGACGACCGCGATGCGCGCGCGCCAGCCCTTGGCGCGAAAGGCTGCGGCCAGCGCCTGCCCGGCGCCGGCCGGGTTCAGGCCGCCGGCGTTGAGCACGAACTTCACGCCGCGCTCGGCGGCGGCCGGCCACAGCGCCGTGAGCATCGGCAGCAGGTCACGCGTGTAGCCGGCGTTCGGGTCCTTGGTGCGGTCCTTGGCGAGGATGGCGAGCGTGAGTTCAGCCAGATGGTCCGAACACACGTACTGCGCGCCGCCGCGGTCGATGGCCGCCTTCACCGGCAACCACGAGTCGCCGTAGAAGCCGAGGCCGGCGGCCAGGCGCACCTGCTTCATCGGCGCGCGGGTTGCAGGAAGAGCGACACCGTCTGCGCGGCCAGCGCGTCGAGGTCGACGCTGCCCGCCGCGCGCGACTTGGGCTTGAACCAGGTGCTGCTGAAGTTGATCGCGCCCAGGATCAGCAGGCGCGCCAGCCGCGGCTCGGCATGCAGCCGGCCCTGCGCATGCAGCTCGTCGATCGCACGCTGCCAGATTGCGTCGTAGCGATCCTTCAGCTTGATGATGCGCCGCTTGTAGGTGTCGGGCAGCGCACGCCAGTCGTACAGCATCACCGAGATGAAGTCGCTGCCCGGGTCGTGCAGGATGCCGTAGTGCGCGCGCACCAGCCGGCGAAAGCGCTCCTCCGCGGGCAGCTCGCCAGCCTGGGGAGCCAGCACCTGCTCGGTGCGCTCCAGGCCCAGGCGCAAACCTTCCTCCATCACGGCCATCAGCAGCTCGTGCTTGTTGGCGAAGTGATAGAACGGGCTGCCGGAGCGCATGCTCACGGCGTGGGCGATGTCGCGCACCGTGGTGCCGTCGAAGCCCTTTTCGCGGAACAGGCGGGCCGCCACCTTCACCAGCTCGTCGCGCCGGTTGTTGGCGTTGTCCGCAGGGGCGGCGGGCGGGGGCTTGGGGCGGGCAGCGGGCATCGGCACGGCGTGGCAAGTGGGTGGCGCCGTTGCCAAGCAATTGCTTGCTTGGTGAGCGGGCCGGGCAAGAATAGCAAGCGGTGCTGCGGCATGCAATGCGCGCGGCATCCTCCACCCTCTATAGTGCGGCCCTTGCCCCTCATACCCGCCGGTACACGCCTTGGCCCTCAAGTCCACCATCTTCAAGGCGAACCTGCAGCTCGCCGACATCGACCACGGCTACTACGCCGACCACGCGCTCACCTTGGCGCGCCACCCCAGCGAGACCGACGAACGCATGATGGTGCGGCTGGCGGCGCTGGCGCTGAACGCGCATGCGCTGCAGAGCGTGTGCAACGGCGACGGCACGCTGGCCTTCGGCGCCGGGTTGTCGGACCCGGATGATCCGGATGTCTCGCTCACCGACTTCACCGGCCGCAAGCGGCTGTGGATCGAGGTGGGCCAGCCGGAGGAGAAGCCGCTGGCGCGCGCCTGCAGCCGGGCCGACGCGGTGATCGTCTACGCCTTCCACCACGCGGCCGAGGTGTGGTGGCGCGGGCTGCAGAACAAGGTGTCGCGGCTGGACAAGCTGCAGGTGTGGCGCCTGGCCGCCGAGGACACGCAGGCGCTGGCCGCGCTGGCCGAGCGCAGCATGCAGCTGCAGGCCACCGTGCAGGACGACACGCTCACCTTGAGCAGCGGCCAGGGCAGCGTGCACCTGGAGCCGCAGCGCTGGAAGTAGCGCGCGGCCCGGTGCTACTGCCGCGCTACTGCAGGCCGACGACGCTGCGGCCTTCCAGCGTCCACTCGTGCATCGAGCCGTCGTACAGCTGCGTGCGCTGGTTGCCCATCAGCTCGTGCATCACGAACCAGGCACCGGACGCCAGGTGGCCGGTGTTGCAGTAGGCCACTGACGGCGCGTCGGCGTCCATGCCGCGTGCCTTGAAGAGCGCTCGATACGTGGCGGCAGGGTGGAAGTACAGCGCACCAGCGCGGGCGCGCGTCAGCAACTCGGGCGGCAGCGACGCGGCGCCTTGCAGGTGGCCGAACGCCGACACCGCATCGCTCTTGCTCAACCCGTGAAACTGCGGCAGCGGGCGCGCGTCCACCAGCTGTGCGCTGTGCCGCTCGATGGCTTGCGCCACCTGGCCCGACGTGGCCAGCAGCGCCGGCCGCTCGGCACCGGCCTGCCAGTCGCCCGCCTGCGGCGTGGGCGCGGCCGTGCTCACCTCTCGCCCTTCGGCCAGCCAGCCGGCGGCGCCGCCGTCCAGCACCGCCACGCGATCCTCGCCATAGAGCTTGAAGGTCCAGTACAGGCGCAACGCCTCGTCGACGTCGGAGATCGCCTGCCCCACGGGCACCAGCACGATGGGCTTGTCGGCCATGACGCCCGCTGCGCGCATGCGTGCCTGGAACTCGGCGGCATCCGGCGCCATGTGCTTCACCTTGATGCCGTCGATCATGCGGTCGGTGCGCACGGCCTTGAAGTCGACGGTGCGCGCGCCGGGCAGATGGCCGCCCACCTCCACCAGCGTGCGGGCGCCGGTCTTCTTGTCCGTCTCGAACACAGGCGGCGTGTTGAACGAGCCCACGTCGGAGCGCACCTCCACCACTTGCACCTCGGCGCGGTGCGCGGCCAGCCAGTCGGCGGCCACCAGCGGGCCGGGCAGGTCCAGGGCATGCGCGGGCGCAGCCAGCGCTGCGCAGGCCACGGCGGCGGCCAGCAGGCCGCGCCAACGAGGGGAAAAGTTGCTCATCGTGAAGTCTCCATCGAGGAAAGCAAGGCGCCGGCCGGCGGCAGCTCGCGCAGCCGCTCGGCCAGCGAGATCGCGCGTTGGCTGACGATGTGAAGCCGGCGGTCTGCCAGCACCGCGTCGTCGGGCTGCAGCGCAGCGTTTCCAGCCCGTGCTGCGAGCCGCCGCAGCACGGCATCGCGTTCATGCAGCAGCTCGGTGATCAGCGGCGCATACAGCCGCACCATCGCCGCTAGCCAGCGCGCCACCGGCGCCAGGCGGCCGCGCGCGCTCAGCTGCAGCGCGGGCACGGCGTGGGCTGCCAGGTCTGCCGGGCACCAGCGCTCACCGGTGACCCAGGCGTTGGTGGTGAACCAGCGTTGCGGCACGCCGTGGGCGTCCAGCGAGAGGGCGGCGAGGTGGGTGAGATCGTTCAGCGCCTGCGGGTGCGGCACGAACACATGGAAGTGGCCGTGCTCGTCCGGCAGGTCGTCCGGCTCATGGGCGTGATAGTAGAAGCGCGTACCGCTGCAGACGTCCACTGCGTCGGCGCGCGGGTGGTGCGCCCACGCCGTGAAGCGGCGCGCGCCTGCCAGCGCCGCCTCGGCCAGGCTGCGGCCGCTACGCGCGTAGTGCCACTGCACCGCGAACACCTCGTCGGCGGCGCGACTGGGCAGCAGCGCAGCCGAGAGGCCGGCTTCAGCTGCCACCGCCGGCCTTCTTGCGCGGCGCACAGGGGTTGGCCGGACCGCAGGGGTTGGCAGCGCGGCGCTTGCGAGCCGGGCCGCAGGGGTTGGCAGCCCGGCCCTTGGCACCGCACGGCGCCGACGCGGCCGACGCCGCAGAGGCTGCCGGCTGCGCGGCCTGTGCGGCCGGCAGCGCGGCCACGGCGATCAGCAGCGCGGCAAGTGCCGCCGGCGTGCGCGGCGGAATGGTGGAACGGCTCATCGTGCATCTCCTGCAAGGGGGGTGGAAGCGGGTGCGCCTTCAACGGCCTGCGCGGCCGTCACCGGGCCAGGCCCACGGGATTCGAAGCGGCGGCCGAGCCGGTACACACCCACGGCGGCCAGCGCCATCGCAGCGGCGATCAGGGTGGCGGGCCAGGCGGTCCAGTCGGACAAGGTGTCGCCACCGGCGAACTCGCCGGCGGTGGTCCAGCTCTCGAACAGGCCGAAGCCGGCGGCAAATGCGGCCGTGCCCAGCAGCAGCCCGACCAGGAACACCAGCGCGTCGTAGCGCCCCGAGCACAGGCCGACCACCGAGGTGCCGGGGCAATAGCCGCCGACCGCGAAGCCGGCTCCGACGAGCGCACCGCCGATGGCGGCGGCGCCCAGGTAGGCCGGCGGCACGAACAGCAGGTCGCTGCGCACCCATCCGGCGGCCGACAGCAGCGCCAGGCCGAGCGCGGCCACCACGATCGCGGTGAACATCACCTTGAACACCGACCAGTCGGTGAGCCTGAACTGCGCGGTCAGCTTGCAAGGGCTGCCGAAACCGGCGTTCTCCAGCACGTAGCCGAACAGGAAACCGGTGAGCAGCCCGGAGGCCGCATCGGGCAGAAGCGCCATCACTGCACCCCCCGCAGCAAGCGGCTCACCACCAGCCCCACCGCGAAGAAGGCGGCCAGGAACACGAAGGCCGACAGGCTGAGCACCGCGGCGCCCGACAGGCCGAGCCCGCTGGTGCAGCCGGCCGAGACGCGAGCCCCGAAACCGGCAGCGGCCCCGCCGGCCAGGGCGGCCAGCAGGCGCCGGGGCGCGCCCAGCGCGCGTGCGCCGTCGAGCTGCAGGCGCAGCCGGCCGCCGCGCCAGGCCGCCAGCAGCGCGCCAGCCGCCAAGCCGAGCACCTGCCAGGTGATCCATGCCGACAGCGGCTTGCCGTCCTCCACCATCGGGCCCAGGTAGCCATTGGCCTGCAGCGCCGCAGGCGCCATCCACTCGCCCAGCCACGCTGTCAGGCGCGTGGTGAAGCCGGTGGCGCCGAGGCCGTGGCCGGTGAGCACGAACGTGAGCAGCAGCACGGCGCCCAGGGCCACGCCGGCCAGCAGTGGCGACCAGAAGGGGCGCACCGGCGGGTGCGCGGCAGAGGGGGCGAGCATGCGTGTCTCCAGCAGCCGTCGGCTGACAATCTATTAATAATGATTTGCTTAATTACGCAATTAGGCATGTAGTGAAAACCCTGAGATCGGACCCTTGTGTTGCGGCGCGGAACCGGCGGTCCCGGCACGAGGCACACTTCGGGCTCGCGCCAATCGCCTCGCCTGATGCCTTCGATCCTTCGCCTGCGTGTTCTCGCCCTGCAGCGGCTGCGGCCGTCCGAGTGGCAGCGCACGCTGGTGTGGGCCGCCCTGATCGGCGTGCTGGGCGCGCTGGCCACCATCGGCTTTCGCGAAGGGCTGTTCGCGCTCGAGCGGCTGTTGTATGACCGCGGCGACGGACTGGTGCGCATTGCCGGCGGGCTGCTGTGGTGGCAGCGCCTGCTGGTGCCGGCCGCCGGCGGTGCGATCGCCGGCACGGTGCTGGTGTGGGCGCGCCGCGCGCCGTCGCGCCGCGATGCCGGCGACTACATGGAGGCCATCGCGCTCGGCGCGGGCGACCTGGGCGTGCGGCCGTCACTGCTGCGCGCGCTGTCGTCCGCCGCCACGGTGACCAGCGGTGGCGCGATCGGCCGCGAGGGGCCGATGGTGCAACTGGCGGCGCTGGCCGGCTCCCTGATCGGGCGCTGGCGCAACGCGCCGGTGCCGCGCCGGCGCCTGATGGTGGCGTGCGGCGCCGCGGCCGGCATTGCCACCGCGTACAACGCGCCGATCGCGGGCGCCTTGTTCGTGGCGGAGATCGTGCTGCAGTCGCTGGCCATCGAAAGCCTGGGGCCGTTGATCGTGGCGGCCGTGGCGGCGCACGTGACCTTGAGCGAGCTGCTCGGTGCGGCGCCGGTGTACCGCATGCCGGCCTTCACCTTGCACGAGGGCGGGCTCACCTTCGTGTTTGCAGGGCTCGGCATCATCGCCGGGCTGGTGGCGCCGCTGTACCTGTGGGTGCTCGACGCTGCGCGCGCGATGTTCGCGCGTGCAGCGCTGCCGCTGCCGCTCAAGCTGGCCGCCGGCGGGCTGATCGTGGGCGCGATCTCGATCGTGAGCCCGGCGGTGTGGGGCAACGGCTACAGCGTGGTCGACAGCGTGCTGCAGGGCGGCTGGGCCGCGCAGGCGCTGCTGCTGGTGCTGCTGTTCAAGGTGGCCGCGGTGGCCGCCACCACGGGCTCGGGTGCGGTGGGCGGCATCTTCACGCCCACGCTGTTCGTGGGCTCGGTGGCCGGCGCGCTGTTCGGCCTGTGCGCGCAGTGGTTGTGGCCGGGGCAGCTGCCGCTGCCGGCGGCCACGGCGATCGGCATGGGCGCGTTCCTGGCGGCCTGCACGCATGCGCCGCTGACCTCGGTGCTGATGATCTTCGAGATGACCGAAAACTACGGCGTCGTGGTGCCGCTGATGCTGGCCTGCGTGCTCGGCTACTACGTGTCACGCGTGCTCAGGCCGGCCTCGATCTATGCCGCTGCGCAGGGCAGCAACGCGCGCCATGCACCGCAGCTCACGATGGCGCGCGACCTGATGCGCAGCGACAGCCCCACCGTGCGCCAGGGCCAGAGCCTGCGCGAGCTGGAGGCGGCGTTCGTGCGCTGCCGCTGGCCGCATGTGTACGTGCTCGACGCCGAGCAGCGCTTCGTGGGCGCGATCGCCATGCACGACCTGGCGCCGCTGCTGAAGGCGTCTCAGGGTGACGATGTCCCCTGGCCGCCCGCGCTGGTGCGCACCGACTACCCGCGCGTGCACGAGACCACCGCGCTGTGGCAGGTGCTGGAGACCTTTGCGCGGCACCCGGGCGAACGCCTGCCGGTGCTCGACGACGCCGGCCACTGGCGCGGCCACGTCACCAAGACCGACCTCGTGCTGATGTTTCGCGAGCGGCTGGCGGTGAGCTAGGCCGCGCGCTTGAACATCGCCAGCAGCACGCCCACCATCACGAACAGCGAGCCGAACACGCGGTTCAGCGTGCGCATCTGGCGCGACGTGCGCAGCAGGCGCAGCACGCGCGACGCCAGCGCGGTGTAGCAGCCCATCACCACCAGGTCGGTGAAGCCCAGCGTGCCGCCGATCACCGCGTACTGGTGCCCCAGCGGCTGCGCCAGGTCGAGGAACTGCGGCACCACGGCGAGCAGGAACACGGTGCCCTTCGGGTTCACCGCATTCACCATCCAGCCGCGCAGCATCAGCGCGCGCCGCGACACCGACTCGTTGCTGGCGGCCGCCTGCACCAGCGGCGTGGCGGGCGCGCGCCATTGCTTGACGCCCAGCCACACGAGGTAGGCCACGCCCAGCCACTTGATGACGGCGAAGGCCAGCGCCGACGTGGCGATCAGCGCGCCCAGGCCCACGGACACCACCAGCACCTGCGTCCAGATGCCGGCGATCAGGCCGAAGGTGAGGCAGTAGCCGCGCGCGAAACCGTGGTTCAAGCCGGCGGTCATGGCGGCGATGGCGCCGGCACCGGGCGAGATGCTGATGGCCCAGGAGGCGGCGAAGAAGGCGAGCCAGGTGGTGAATTGCATGGAGGATGGTCCTTGGATGTCAGTCGGGGCGACCGGCCAGCTGGCGCGTGAGCTGCGCGGCACCGATCTCGCGGCAGCCGCTCACGTCCTGCCCGGCCCACAGCGGCGAGAAGTCGCCGCTGCCTTGTGCCTCGGCCTTGGCGCGCAAGGGGGCCAGTGCGGCCGGGGCCAGCGGAAACTCGGGCGGCAGTGCGCTCATCGCGCCGAAGTCGCGCATCAGGCGGTTCACGATGCTGCGCGCCGGCCGGCCGGTGTAGAGGTTGGTGAGCGCGGTGTGCGCCGCGGCCGCGCTCTTCAGCGCGGCGCGATGCACGGTGCTCGTAGTGGCCTCGGGACACAGCAGGTAGGCCGTGCCCACCTGTGCGCCCGCCGCACCCGCGGCCAGCACCGCCTGCACGGCCGCCGCATCGGCGATGCCGCCGGCTGCGATCACCGGCAGGTCCACCGCCTTGAGCACCTGCCGCAGCAAGGGCAGCGTGCCGACCTGCGTGCTCACGTCGGCGCTGAGGAACATGCCGCGGTGGCCGCCGGCCTCCAGGCCCTGCGCAATGATGGCGTCCACGCCACGCGCGGCCAGCCAGCGTGCTTCTTCGACCGTGGTGGCCGAGGCCAGGATCTTGGCGCCCCAGCGGCGCACCCGCGCCAGCAGCTCGGGCTCCGGCAGGCCGAAGTGAAAGCTCAGCACCGCCGGCTTGAACTCGGCCAGCAATTCCGCCGCCTCGGCGCTGAACGGCGCGCGGCCCGCTCCCGGGGCGAGGTTGGAGGCATCGATGCCGAACTCGCGGTACAGCGGTGCCAGCGACGCGCGCCAGGCCGCCTCGCGCGCCGGGTCGGGTGCGGGGGGTGTGTGGCAGAAGAAATTCACGTTGTACGGTCGGTCGGTGCCCGCGCGCAGCGCGGCCAGCTCGTCGCGCAGTGCGGCGGGCGTGAGCATCGCGCACGGCAGGGAGCCCAGCCCGCCGGCATCGCTCACCGCGATGGCCATCGCGCTGCCCTGCACGCCCGCCATCGGCGCCTGGATGATCGGCAGCTCGATCCCGAGCAGCTGTTCGATGCGCATGCCTTCAGCCTTTCTCGATCAGCGTGGCGATGGCCTGGCCCATCTCGGTGGTGGAGGCGCTGCCGCCGAGGTCGGGGGTGCGCGGGCCGTCCGCCAGCACGCGCTCGATCGCGCGCAGCACGGCGTCGTGCGCCTCGCGATGGCCGAGGAAGTCGAGCATCAGCGCGGCGCTCCAGATCATCGCCACCGGGTTCGCGATGTTCTTGCCAAAGATGTCCGGCGCCGAGCCGTGCACCGGCTCGAACAGCGACGGGAACCTGCGTTCGGGGTTCAGGTTGGCCGACGGCGCAATGCCGATGGTGCCGGTGCACGCGGGCCCCAGGTCGGAGAGGATGTCGCCGAACAGGTTGCTCGCCACCACCACGTCGAAGCGCTGCGGCTGCAGCACGAAGCGCGCGCACAGGATGTCGATGTGCTGCTTGTCGTGCGTGACGTCCGGGTAGCCGCGCGCGATCTCCTCGGCGCGCTCGTCCCACCACGGCATGCTGATCGCGATGCCGTTGCTCTTGGTGGCCACGGTCACATGCTTGCGCTGGCGTGCACGCGCGGCGTCGAACGCGAAGCGCAGCACGCGCTCGGTGCCGTGGCGCGTGAACACCGACTCCTGGATCACCAGCTCGCGCTCGGTGCCTTCGAACAGCCGGCCGCCGAGGTTGGTGTATTCGCCCTCGGTGTTCTCGCGCACCACGACGAAGTCGATGTCGCCCGGCTTGCGATTCGCCAGCGGGCAGGGCACGCCGTCGAACAGCCGCACCGGCCGCAGATTGATGTACTGGTCGAACTCGCGCCGGAACTTCAGCAGCGAGCCCCACAGCGACACGTGATCGGGCACGCTGGCCGGCCAGCCCACCGCGCCGAACAGCAGCGCGTCGTGGCCCTGCAACTGCGCTTTCCAGTCGGCCGGCATCATCGCCCCGGTCTTCAGGTAGTGGTCGCAGCTGGCCCACTCGATGGGCGTGTAGGCCAGGCCGATGCCGAAGCGGCGCGCGGCCGCGCCGAGCGCGCGCAGGCCTTCGGGCATCACTTCCTTGCCGATCCCGTCGCCGGGGATCACGGCGATCCTGTGTGCATTTGCCATGCGGCGATGCTAGCGAGTTCGGCCGGCGCGTGTCGGCAAGGGCCGACACGGCGCCACGCCATGCGCCGGCAGCCGCGCGCCGCTGCGACGCCTAACGTGGAGCGACCCCATCGAAAGGCCGACCATGACGAACCGCAAGGACTATCCCGACGCGCTGCGCGGCGGCGAGCCCGAAGACCAGGAAGGGCGCCTGGGCGAAGCGCGCCCGCTCAGCCCGCAGCCGGAAGAAGACGACCCGGGCCGCCAGGAGAGCAGCCTGGAGCCCACCGAGAAGGCGCCGCGCACGCCCGGCGGCGCCTGAAGACGCTAGAACGGCACCAGCGCCGGGTCGGCCTGCACGGCAGGCGCCGACGCGACCGGCGGCTTGTCGCGCTGCAGCTCGCCGCCGAGCGCCTCCACCAGCGCCGGCACCAGCTGGCCGAGCTCGCCGGTGATCAGCGCCACGTCGGTGTCGAAGCCGCCGTCGTCGCGCGCGCCGCCGCGCCGCTCGTTCTCTTCGAGCACCACGTCGAGCAGCTTCAGCTTCTTCAGCGCGCCGCTCTCGGTGAGCACGAAGCTCACGCGGCTGGCCCAGGTGAGGGCGAGCTGCGTCGGCAGCTTGCCCTGCTGGATGTGCGCGGCCACCTCGTCGATCTCCAGCGTATGGCGCGCATAGCGCACGGTGGCCTTCTCGCTGTCGGGTTGCTTCAGCTCGCACTCGCGGTCCAGGCTGAAGCCGGCCGGCGCGTCCTGTGTGCTCAGCCACTCGGCCATCGCGCTGGCCGGTGAGCGCTCGGTCTGCAGCAGCTCCAGGCGCAGGCCGCCGCCAAGCAGTTCCACCAGCATCGTCGTGGCGCGGTCGGCCTTCTTCAGGCTGGCCGCGTCCACCACCACCTGGCGCGCGGCGGTGTCGATCCACACCCAGGTGGTGGCCCGCTTCGGAAAGGCGCGCGGCAGCAGCTCGTGCACGATGCCTTCCTTCAGCTCCTTGGCCTGCTTGCCCTTGGGCTTGCGGCCGGTGTCGGCCTCGATCTTCCTCAGCTGCTCCTCGAGGCGGCGCTTCACCACGGAGCCGGGCACGGCCTTGGTCTCGGTGCACAGCTTCAGCATCAACTGGCCGGCCACGCTTTCGATCAGCGCACCGTGCTGCTCGCCGCGCGGCTCCACCCAGCCGGCCGATTCCACCTGCGTGGCGCCGCACTCGGCGAAGCGCGCGGCCGCCAGCCGCTCCTCGATCTGCGCCAGCGTGGGCTGGTCCCACTCGGCGATGCGATAAATCAGGGCGTTCTTGAACATAGGGGGCGGATTCTGGCACCGCCCCCCGGGCGCTCAGAGCTTGTCGAGGTAACCGAAGGTCCCGTGCTCCTTCACCTCGTGCGCTGCATCACGCAAGGCGCTTACGATCGCGCCTCGCCCACCTGGAGGACCGATTGAAAAAGCGCCACTTCCTTGCCGTCGCCGGCCTCGCCGGCGCCTTGCCCGCCGCACGTGCTGCCGCCGCCATGCGTGCGGCCGGGCCGGTGCTGCTGACCGTCAGCGGCGCGGTCGGCAGAGCCAACCGCGGCCCGCTGGACCCCGCGCTGGACCAGATGATGGCCAAGCACGGCATCCAGTTCGACAAGGCTCATGTCTTCGACGCCGCCGCTTTGCAGCAGCTGCCCGCGGTCAGCATCGAGCCCACGCTGGAGTACGACGGCAAGCCGCACAAGCTGCGCGGCCCGCTGCTCGCCACGGTGCTGCAGGCCGCCGGTGTGATGCCCGAGGCGAAGGTGCAGCTCAGGCTGCGCGCGGTCGACGGTTACAACGTGATCGTCAGTGCCGCCGACGCCCATCGCTATCGCATGATCGTGGCCACCCATCTCGACGGCCACCCGATGGCACTGGGCAGCCTCGGTCCGCAGTGGGCCGTGTACGACGCCGACCGCCTGCCCGACTTCAAGGACAAGCCGCTGAAGGAGCGCTTCGGGCTGTGCCCCTGGGGCCTGTACCACGTCGACGTGAAGCCGGCCTGAAGCCGGCGCGCGGCTCAGTGCAGCACGCGCTCCAGCAGGCCCGCGAGCTCGCCGCCGTCCACCGGCTTGCGCAGGTGGATGTCGAAGCCGGCTTCGCGCGCCTTGCGCTGCGCGTCCGGCGTGGCCACGGCGGTCAGCGCCACCAGCACGGTGCGCTGCTTCTCCCCTTCGCGGCGCCGCAGCACCTTGGCGGCTTCGTAGCCGTCCATCACCGGCATGTGGATGTCCAGGATCACCAGGTGCGGCTCGAAGCCGGCGGCCACGTCCACCGCCTGTGCGCCGTCGTAGGCGGTGCGCACTTGGTAGCCGAGGAACTCGAGCAGCAGCGACAGGGTGTCCGCCGCATCGTGGTTGTCGTCGACCACCAGGATGCGCTGTGGCGCGCGGGAGCCGGTGAGGGATTCCTCTGGCGGCGTCATGCGCAAACCCTCGCCGGGCATGGGCCTTGCCCCAACTCCGGCAGTCGATATTCAGGACAAGAACAATGGCAAACGCTGCGGCAAAGGCGGGCCGCGGCCACGGGGTGGGCGACACCCCGGTCGCCGCCCCTGCCCCAGCGGCCCCCCCGCGGGGCGCGTTGGGCGGGGAGGGTTAAACCCCGGACCACGGCGCGCAGGCGCTGGACAGGGCGGGCGAGTTGCACCCCGACGTGGTGGTGCTGGACATCACGATGCCGCAGGTCGACGGCCCCGAGGCCGCCAGCCTGCTCAGGCGCGTGTTCCGCCACAAACCGCCGCGCCTGATCGCCGTGAGCGGGCAGGCGGACATCGAACCGGGGCAGGCCGAGGCCTGGGGTTTCGAGCAGCTGTTCGGCAAGCCGGTTTGCGTGGAGCAGTTGGTGGCGGCGGTGCGCGGTGCAGGGGTGGGCTGAGCACGAGTGCTTCATCAGGAGTCGGAAAGGACAAGCGTGAGTTCGTTGCGAGCAATCCGCGCGCCCGCCCCCTGCCCACCCCGTAAACTGCCCCGACCATGACGCTGCCCACCATCGAACGCGAAACCGGCCCCGATCCTCGTGCCGCCCTGATCGTGCTGCACGGCTTGGGCGCCGACGGCAATGACTTCGTGCCCATCGCCGAGGAGCTGGACTTGTCCGCCGTCGGCCCGGTGCGCTTCGTGTTTCCGCACGCGCCGGTACGCCGGGTCACGCTCAACGGCGGCATGCCGATGCGCGCCTGGTACGACATCCTCGGGCTCGACTTCACGCTGCGCGGCGAGGACGAAGCCGGCCTGCGGGAGTCGCAGCGCGAGGTGGACGCGCTGATCGCGCACGAAGTGGCGCGCGGCGTGCCGGCCTCGCGCATCGTGCTGATGGGCTTCTCGCAGGGTTGCGCAATGGCGCTGCTCACCGGCCTGCGCCATGCCGAGCGCCTGGCCGGCATCGTGGGCCTGTCGGGGTACCTGCCATTGGCCGCACAGACGACCACCGAGCGCCACAGCGCCAACGCCGACACGCCGGTCTTCCTGGCTCACGGCCGGCTCGACCCGGTGGTGCCGTTCGCCGCCGGCGTGGCCACGCGGGCGGCGCTGCAGGCGCTCGGCCATGCCGTGAGCTGGCACGAGTACACGATGCCGCATTCGGTGTGCGCCGAAGAGATCGCCGATCTTCAGCACTGGCTGCTGCAGGTGCTGCAGTAGCGGCAGCGCTGGCGCCTGGAACGCCGATTGCCGCCTTCCGGTTCCCCGCCCACCACCGAAAGGGAACCGCATGAACAGCACTCTCGCCAAGCTGTCGCCGAGCATCGTGAAGATGATTCGCGCCGACCACTCCCATGTGTTCGCGCTGCTGCATCGCTTTCACGAAGACACCTCCGCGCAGCGCAAGAAGGCCATCGTCGAGACGGCCTGCCTGGCGCTGGAGATCCACGCGCAGCTCGAGGAGGAGATCTTCTACCCCGCGCTGCGCGAGGTGGCACCCGACAACGAGGCGCTGAAGAAGTCGGTGCCCGAGCACCAGGAGATGCGGCGCGTGATCGAGCGCCTGCGCGGCATGGAGCCGGACGACGCCAACTTCGACGTCACCTTCAACGAGCTGATGCGAGACGTGCTGCACCACGTGGCCGACGAGGAGACCGTGGTGCTGCCGAGCGCAGAGCTGCTGCTGAAGGACCGCCTGGGCGAGCTGGGCGCCCAGATGACGCAGCGCCGCATGCAGCTGAGCAAGCCGCACATCGGCCAGATGATCGCCGGCAACGCACGCGCCATGCCCGCCGGCACCACGATGTTGATGGCCGGTGGCCTGCTGGCCGGCGGCTACCTGATCAAGCGGGCGTTCGAGCAGCGGCGGCACTGACACCGGCCAGCGCGCGCTGCAGGCGCCGCCAATGCGAGCCGCGCCAGTACAAGCGCGCACAGGCGTCGCAGCGCCAGAAGTGCTCGAAGGCCGCCAGCGTGCGCGGCGGCACCTGCGCGTGCACCTCGGCCTTCGGCACTTCGCGCAGCAGCGCGTTGCACAGCATGCAGCGTGCGGGCCGCCGATCAGGCTGCAGATCCAGCCGCAGCCGGTCGGCCACCTCCTGCAATTGCTGCAGCGGGTCCGTGGGCCGGATGTAGCAGCCCTGCTCGATGTCGCGGTGCATCAGCAGCTGGCGGTCACGCGTGAGCACCAGGCGCCAGTCGCGCCGGGCCAGCGCGGCCAGGTCGGCATCGCTGCCGCCGGCGTGCAGCAGCGTGTCGTAGCCGGCAAAGCGCAGGTAGCGCGCCAGCCGTGCCAGGTGCGCATCGGCGATGAAGCGCGGGGTCTCGCCCATCGGGCTGCTGATCGCCAGGCGCCGCCACGCCGGGTACACGCTGATGCGGTCCGCGTCGCGCAGTGGCCGGTGGTCCAGCGGACAGCGCTCGCCGTTGCGCAGCACCAGGCCCACCTCGGTGTGCGGCACGCCCAGCGTCTCGATCGCGTGCTTCAGGCTCGCGTGCGGCGGTGCGGGTTGCGCCACGCTGCGCCCGCGCCGGGCCGGCGGCAGAAACTCGTTCAGCTCGGCGTAAAAGCGAAATTCGGCCATGTGGGGTGCGGCA
>CAMLIZ010000090.1 GCA_946480245.1 uncultured Pseudomonadota bacterium | reverse complement strand
TCCAGCCCCCGCAGCTTCGGGTCGAGCGCGTCGCGCATCGCGTCCGTCATCATCGAGAACGCGGTGATGAACACCGCCATGAACAGCGTGGCCGCCACCAGTTGCCACCAGTGGCCGAGGATCAGCTCGGTCTGCGCCTCGGCGAGCATCGTGCCCCAGGACACGTCGTCCACGCCCACGCCCAGCCCGAGGTACGACAGGATCACTTCGTACTTGATGAAGCCGACCACCAGCAACGACATGCGCACGAAGATCACGTGACTCACGTTCGGCAGGATGTGGCGGAACATGCGCGAGGCGGTGCTGGCGCCGATGGCCTCGGCCGCGCGCACGTATTCGCGCGTGGTGTGCTTGAGGAATTCGGCGCGCACCTGCCGGTACACGCCCGTCCAGCCGACCAGCGACAGGATGATCGCCACGCTGCTCACGCCGCGCCCCACCAGTGCCGCGAACGCGAGGATCAGCAGCACGTCGGGGATCGACGTGAACACGTTGTAGAGCCACTCGAAGAAGTCGCCGATGCGTCCGCCGAAGAAGCCCGCCACCGCGCCGATCAAGGTGCCGATCACGGTGGCCAGCAGCGCACCGAACAGACCGACGAACACGGAGGTCTGCGTGCCCTTCATCGCCTTGGCGAGCACGTCGCGCCCCAACCGGTCACCGCCGAACGGCAGCGTCTGCGCGCGCGGCTTCTCCTCGGTCTTGTACTGCTTGGCACGCTCGGCCCACTCGGCATAGCGTGGCGCCAGCGGGTCGATGTCGGACAGGTCGATGTTCGGGCCCTTGGGCTGCTGGATCGCCGCTGTCTCTTGCACGGGCGCCGGGCCCATGAAGGTGGGCGGCGCGCTGGGAACACCCACTTCGGCTTGCCAGTTGCGCGCCAGCAGGCCGGCCGCGGTGAGCAGGATCAGCGCGATGAACACCGCCACCACCGCCATCGACAGCACGCCGACGCGGTCGTGCCGCAGTCGGCGCCAGGCGGCGTGCCACACGCCTTCGGAGCGTGGCTGGGCGGCCACCGGCCCCACGTCGTTCAATACGGCGCTCATTTCAGCACCACCCGCGGATCGACGAACTTGTAGAGGATGTCGACCGCCAGATTGATCAGCATCGTGATCATCGCCAGGTACACGGTGGCCGCCTGGATCACCGGATAGTCGCTGCGGTTGACCGCCAGGATGGTCTCGCGCCCCATGCCGGGAATCGAGAAGAACACCTCGATCAGGAACGAGCCGATGAAGATGCCCGGCAGCGCCAGGCCCACGTTGGTGAGGATCGGGATCAGCGCGTTGCGCAGCACGTGCTTGAACAGCACGGTGCGTTCGGTGAGGCCCTTGGCGCGCGCGGTGCGCACGTAGTCGTGGCCCAGCTCGTCCAGGAAGAAGCTGCGGTACAGCCGCGTCTGCGGGGCCAGGCCGACCAGCAGCGCCAGCATCAGCGGCAGCGGCACGTACACCGCCAGGTTGGTGAGCACGCTGTCGCTCCAGCCCTGCACCGGGAACCAGCCGAGCTGGAAGCCGAACACGTACTGGCCGACGATGATGTACACGAGGAACGAGATCGACAGCGCAACGGTGGAGACCACCATGATCGCGCGGTCCGACAGCGAGCCGCGCCGGTACGCCACCCACATCGCCAGCGGCAGCGCCAGCAGCGAATCGAGCACGAGGATCGGGATCATCACCGTCAGCGTGGCCGGCAGTCGCGTGGCGAAGATGTGGCTTACCGCTTCGTTGGTGGCCCAGCTGCGGCCCCAGTTCAAGGTGGCCACCTGCTTGATGTAGATGCCCAGCTGCACGTACCAGGGCTGGTCCAGCCCGAGTTCCTGCCGGATCGCCGCGATCTGCTGCGGCGTGGCGTTCAGGCCGCCGAGGATCTCGGCCGGGTCGCTGCCGAAGAAGTGGAACAGCACGAACACCAGCAGCACGGCACCGAGCAAGGTCGGAACCATTTGCCACAGGCGCCGTATCAAATAGGCCGCCATTGAGAGGTCGCTCCGTTCCGGTGCGCCGCCGCTCGTGGCGGCAAGAGCCCGGCCAAGATGTTCGGGATGGGCGAGTGTAGGCCGCGTATCCCTCGCCGATCACCGTCCGCCACCCGACATTGCTGCGGGCTTTCCCGAGGAAGACCGTCAAGAGCAAGCCCGATGCCACCGCGCCCGCTAGACTTCGCCGCCAATCAAGGGACCCTTATGAAGCGCTCGTTCCTGCTGGCAGCGGCCACAAGCCTGCTGCTCGCGTGCAGCGCGCCGTTTGCCCAGCCGGCCGGCGCGGATGCCGCTCCCAAGGTGCTGCGCTACGCGTTCCGCGTGGCCGAGACCGGCTTCGACCCGGCACAGACCACCGACCTGTACTCGATCATCCTGGAGGCGAACATCTTCGATGCGCCGCTGGAATACGAGTACCTCGCCTCCCCGGTGCGCATGCGGCCCAACACGCTGGCCGCAATGCCGGAGGTGTCGGCGGATTTCCGCACCTTCACCTTTCACGTGCAGCCCGGCATCTACTTTGCGGACGACCCGGCCTTCAAGGGGCAGCGGCGCGAGCTGGTGGCGGCCGACTACGTCTACAGCATCAAGCGCCACTACGACCCCCACTGGAAGAGCGGGCGCCTGTACTGGTTCGAGGGCAACCGGCTGCTCGGTCTTTCCGAACTGCGCCAGCAGGCCTTGAAGAGCGGCAAGCCCTTCGACTACGACCGCGAGGTCGAGGGCCTGCGCGCGCTGGACCGCTACACCTTCCAGATCCGGCTGGCCGAACCCAACCCGCGCTTCCTGTACGTGATGTGCGACCCGTCGCTCGCCGGCGCGGTGGCACGCGAGGTGGTGCAGGCCTATGGCGACAAGATCACCGAGCATCCGGTGGGCACGGGGTCGTTTCGGTTGGCCGAGTGGCGCCGCAGCTCGCGCATCACGCTGGAACGCAACCCCACCTACCGGGAGCGCTACTACGACGAGCACCCGCCGGCGGGCGATGCGCGCCTGCAGGCGATCGCGGCGCGCTTCAAAGGGCGGCGCCTGCCGATGATCGACCGCGTGGAGGTCGACATCATCGAGGAGGAGCAGCCGCGCTGGCTCGCGTTCCTGAACCGCGAGCACGATCTGGTGGAGCTGGTGCCCTTCAGCTTCGCCGGCATCGCGATGCCCAACGGCCGCCTGGCGCCCAACCTGCGCAAGCAGGGCATCCAGATGGAGCGCTACCCGCGCACCGACGTCAGCTTCACGTACTTCGGCATGGAGAACCCCCAGGTGGGCGGCTACACGCCGGAGAAGATCGCACTGCGCCGCGCGATCGCGCTGGCGTTCGACGTGAACCGGCAGATCAGCCTCGTCTACAGCGACCAGGCCATCGCCGCGCAGTCGCTGGTGGCCCCTGGCGTGTGGGGCTACGACCCGGCGTTCAAGTCCGAGATGAGCGAGTACGACCCGGCCAAGGCCAAGGCGCTGCTCGACCTGTATGGCTACGTGGACCGCGACGGCGACGGCTGGCGCGACAACCCCGATGGCTCGCCGCTCGTGCTGCACTACGCCACCAGCCCCGAGCAGGACCAGCGCCGCGCCGCGGAGCTGTGGCAGAAGAACCTCACCGCCGTGGGCCTGCGCGTTCAGTTCCAGATCGCCAAGTGGCCGGAGCTGCTGAAGGCCTCGCGTGCCGGCAAGCTGATGATGTGGGGCGTGGCCTGGGCGGCGAGCGTGCCGGACGCCGAGGACTTTCTCGCGCTCGCCTACGGCCCCGGCAAGGGCCAGGCCAACCACGCGCGGTTCGACCTGCCGGCGTACAACCAGCTGTTCGAGCGGCTGCGCGCCATGCCCGACGGGCCGCAGCGCGAGGCGGGCATCGAGGAGGCGAAGAAGATGATGGTGGCGTACATGCCGTACAAAGGTGCGGCCCATCGCATCTGGACCGACATGACCTGGCCCTGGGTGCTGGGCTACCACCGCAACGTGTTCGTGCGCGACTTCTGGCGCTATGTCGACATCGACACTGCGCAGCTTGCCAGGCAGGGCCGCCCATGAACCCGCAGCGACGTGCATTGATCGCCGCCGCGGCCGCTGTGCCCCTGGTGCCCGCCGCCGCGCAGGCCGCTGCGGCGGGCAAGAAGGTGCTGCGCGTCGCGTTCCTGATTGCCGAGACCGGCTTCGACCCGGCGCGCATCAGCGACCTGTATTCGCGCACGGTCACGCCGCACATCTTCGAGTCGTTGTTCCGCTACGACTACCTGGCCCGGCCGTCCAAGGTGGTGCCCGGCACGGCTGCGGCCATGCCCGAGGTGTCGGATGACTTCCGCACCTGGACCGTGCGCATCCAGCCCGGCATCCACTTCGCCGACGACCCGGCGTTCAAGGGACAGCGGCGCGAGCTGGTGGCCGAGGACTACGTCTACTCGTTCAAGCGCTTCTTCGACCCCGCAGTGCGCAGCCCGAGCTACTCCACGATCGCGCAGGACAAGATGCTCGGCCTGGAGGCCGTGCGCGAGCGGGCACTGAAGTCGCGCACCCCGTTCGATTACGACGCGCCGGTCGAAGGCCTGCGCGCACTCGATCGCTACACGCTGCAGTTCAAGCTCGAAGGCCCGCGCCCGCGCTTCCTGTACACGCTGTCGGACGCCAGCGTCGTGGGCGCGGTGGCGCGCGAGGTGGTGCAGGCCTATGGCGAGCACATCATGGAGCATCCGGTGGGCACCGGGCCGTTCCGCTTGGTCGAATGGCGCCGCAGCTCGTTCATGGCGCTGGAGCGCAACCCCAACTTCCGCGAGGCCTACTACGATGCCGCGCCGGCACCGGACGACGCCGAAGGCCAGGCGCTGCTGGCGCGCTTCAAGGGCCGCCGCCTGCCGATGGTCGACCGCGTGGAGATCTCTGTCATCGAGGAGAGCCAGCCGCGCTGGCTGGCCTTCCTGAACCGGCAGTTCGACGTGGCCGGCGTGCCGTTGGAGTTCGCGACGCTCGCCGTGCCGAATGGCGAGCTGGCGCCCCATCTGGCCAAGCGCGGCATCAGCTTGCACCGCTTCATCAACCCCGACCTCGTCTACTTCTTCTTCAACATGGACGATCCCACGGTCGGAGGCTACACGCCGCAGAAGGTGGCGCTGCGCCGCGCCTTCAGCCTGGCCTACGACGTCGGCAGCGAGATCCGGCTGATCCGCCGCGGCCAGGCCATTCCCGCGCAGACCATCGTGCCACCCCAGACCTACGGCTACGACCCGCACCTGAAGACCGAGGCGAGCGACTACGACCCGGCGCGCGCCAAGGCGCTGCTCGACCTGTACGGCTACGTGGACCGCAACGGCGACGGTTGGCGCGAGATGCCCGACGGCTCGCCGCTGGTGTTGCGCTATGCCAGCCAGCCGAGCCAGATCGACCGCCAGTTCGACGAGCTGCTGAAGAAGTGCATGGACCGCATTGGCGTGCGCCTGCAGATCGAGACCGCGCAGTGGCCCGAGAACCTGAAGCGCGCCAATGCAGGGCAGCTGATGATCTGGCAGCTGGGCGGGACCGCCGGCCTGCCCGATGCGACCGACTCCTTCGAGACACTGTACGGCCCGGCCGCGGGCGGCCAGAACCGCGCGCGCTTCAAGCTGCCCGCGTTCGACCGCCTCTACGAACGCATGCTGGCGCTGCCCGACGGCCCCGAGCGCCTGGCGCTGATCCGTCAGGCGAACCGGCTGCTGCTGGCCTACATGCCGAAGGTCTACAACGTGCACCGCATCGTCAACGACCTCACGCATCCGTGGCTGCTGGGCTTCCGCCGGCCGCTGTTCGTGCAACAGTACTGGGACTGGGTCGACATCGACGAAAGCCAACGCCCGCGCACCTGATGAAACGCCTGTTGATCCTGCTCGCGGCCTGGGCGCTGGCCACTGCGGCGCCGGCGCAGGCGCCCGAGCGCAAGGTGCTGCGCGTTGCGTTCCAGGTCGCCGAGACCAGCTTCGATCCCGGCCGTGTGGTCGACCTGTATTCGCGCGTGATCACCGCCCACATCTTCGAGGCGCCGTTCGCGTACGACACGCTGGCGCGCCCTGCGCGCATCGTGCCGCTGACGGCGGCGGCACTGCCGGAGCACTCCCCGGACTTCCGCACCTGGACCGTGCGATTGCGCCCCGGCACCTACTTCACCGACGACCCGGCGTTCAACGGCAAACGGCGCGAGCTGGTGGCGCAGGACTATGTCTACTCGTACAAGCGCATCGTGGATCCGGCCAACAAGGCGCCCGCGGTGTCCGACATGCTGGAGGTGCGCATCGTCGGCCTGCAGGCCTTGCGCGACGAGGCGCTGAAGACGCACAAGCCCTTCGACTACGACCGTCCGATCGAAGGCATGCAGGCGCTCGATCGCTACACGATCCGCTTTCGGCTCGAGCAGCCGCGGCCGCGCTTCGACGAGTTCATGGCGCAGTCGGACATCTTCGGCGCCGTCGCGCGCGAAGTGGTGGAGCGCTATGGCGACGACACCGGCGCGCACCCGGTGGGCACCGGGCCGTTCATGCTGAAGTCGTGGCGGCGCTCGTCGCAGATCGTGCTGCAGCGCAACCCTCAGTACCGCGAGCGCCTCTACGAAGAGGCTGCGCATCCTGCCGCCGACGATGCCGAAGGCCAGGCGCTGCTGGCGCGCTTCAGGGGCCGCCGGCTGCCGATGATCGACGAGGTGCAGGTGTCGATCATCGAGGAGGAGCAGCCGCGCTGGCTGCTGTTCCTCAACGGCGGCACCGACATGATCGGCACCACGGCCGGGCCGCTGCCGGCGGAGTTCACCGACCTGGCCGTGCCCGGCGGGACGCTGGCGCCGAACCTGGCCAAGCGCGGCGTTCTTGCCTATCGGTCGCTGAGCGCCGACATCATCATCGCGGTGTTCAACATGGACGACCCGGTGGTGGGCGGCTACACGCCCGAGAAGGTGGCGCTGCGCCGCGCGATCGCGCTGGCCTACGACGCACCGCGCGAACGGCGGCTGGTGCGCAAGGACCAGGCGATCCCGGCGCAGTCGCGCGTGGTGCCGCACGTGAGCGGCTACGACCCGGCCTTCAAGAGCGAGATGGGCGACTTCGATCCCGAGCGCGCCCGCGCCTTGCTGGACGTGTACGGCTACGTCGACCGCAACGGCGATGGCTGGCGCGACCAGCCCGATGGCACGCCGCTGGTGCTGCACAAGATGAGCACGGCGGACCAGCTCTCGCGCAAGATCGACGAGACCTGGAAGCACAGCATGGACGCGATCGGCGTGCGCATCGAGTTCCAGGTGGCGCAATGGCCCGAGAACCTGAAGTCCGCGCGTGCCGGGCGCTTCCAGCTGTGGGAGCTGGGCTATAGCGCCGCGGGACCGGACGGCCAGGACATGCTCGCCAGCATGTTCGGCGAGCAGATCGGCGGGCAGAACCTGTCGCGCTTCAGGCTGCCGGCGTTCGACGCGCTGTTCCACCGCCTGAGCGAGCTGGAGGACGGCCCCGAGCGCGACGCGCTGCTGCTGCAGGCCAAGCGCATCGGCGTGGCGTACATGCCGTACAAGGGCATCGCCCATCGCATCGCCACCGACCTCGTGTATCCCTGGCTGATCGGCTATCGCCGGCCGCTGTTCGGCAACGAGTGGTGGCACGTGGTCGATCTCGACCCCGCGATGCGCGAGCGCGCGCTGAAATAGCTCCGCGCTCTCGCACAATTCACGCATGCTCCCCGAACCGCAGATCACCCGCTACCAACGCTGGCTGCGCGACACGCGCGGCCAGCAGTTCGACTCGTACGGCGCGCTGTGGCAATGGTCGGTGACCGACCTGCGCGCGTTCTGGGCTTCGATCTGGGACTACTTCGAGATCCAGTCGCCCATGCCCTACGACACGGTGCTGGCAAGCGAGGCGATGCCGGGCGCGCGCTGGTTCCCCGGCGCGCAGGTCAACTACGCGCAGCAGGTGTTCCGCCATGCCGATGCCGCACATGCGGCGGGCCACCCGGCCATCGTGTTCCAAGACGAGGCGATGCAGGCCGCGGGTGAGGTGCAGGCGCTGTCGTGGCCCGAACTGCGGCGCCAGGTGGCGTCGCTGGGCGCGCAACTGAAGCGGCTGGGCGTGCAACCCGGCGACCGCGTCGCCGCTTACCTGCCCAACACGCCGACGGCAGCGGTCGCGTTCCTTGCCACGGCGAGCATTGGTGCCATCTGGTCCGTGTGCTCGCCCGACATGGGGCCGGTGGCCGTGCTGGATCGCTGGCGCCAGATCGAGCCGGTGGTGCTGATCGCCTGTGACGGCTACCGCTATGGGCATGTCGACCACGACCGCCGCCCGGTGCTGCAGCAGCTGCTGGCCGAGCTGCCGTCGGTGCGCCACCTGCTGCTGGCCTCCGAGCGCGACGGCAGCGAGCTGGCGAACGCACAGCGCAGCGTGCGGCCGCTGGCGCCGCTGCTGGCCGACGAGGTGCCGTTCGAGCCGGCGTGGCTGCCCTTCGACCATCCGCTGTGGATCGTGTATTCGAGCGGCACCACCGGCTTGCCGAAGCCGATCGTGCACGGCCACGGCGGCGTGATGCTGGAGGCACTGAAGCTCGGCACGCTGCACAACAACATCGGCCCCAGCGTGCAGACCGGCGACCGCTTCCACTGGTACAGCAGCACCGGCTGGATCATGTGGAACTGCCAGATCGGCGGCCTGCTGGGCGGCACCACGATCTGCCTGTTCGACGGCAGCCCGGCCGGCCCCGCGGGCGCGGCGGACTGGTCCGCGCTGTGGCGCTTTGCGGGCGCCAGCGGCGCCACCTTCTTCGGCGCGGGCGCGGCCTTCTACGCCAGTTGCCTGAAGGCCGGGGTGCAGCCGATGCAGGGCGCCGACCTGGGCCGGCTGCGCGCGGTGGGCTCCACGGGCTCGCCACTGGTCGCCGAGTGCTACCGATGGATCCGCGAGCAGCTGCCGAAGGTGGATGGGCGCGACATCTGGATCGCCACCATCTCCGGCGGCACCGACTTCGCGGGCGCGTTCATCGGCGGGCTGCCCACCTTGCCGCTGGTCGATGGCGAGATGCAGTGCCGCTGCCTGGGTGCCAGCGTCGAGGCCTGGAGCGAGGACGGCCGGCCCGTGGTCGAGGAGGTGGGCGAGTTGGTGTGCACGAAGCCGATGCCGTCGATGCCGTTGCGCTTCTGGAACGATGCCGGCGATGTGCGCTTCCGCGACAGCTACTTCGACATGTTCCCGGGTGTCTGGCGCCACGGTGACTGGCTCAAGATCACGCGGGCCGGCGGCGCCATCATCTACGGCCGCAGCGACGCCACGATCAACCGCCACGGCATCCGCATGGGCACGGCCGAGCTGTATCGCGCGGTGGAGGCGCTGCCCGAGGTGATCGACAGCCTCGTGGTCGACCTCGAATACCTCGGCCGCGAAAGCTACATGCCGCTGTTCGTGGTGCTGCGCGACGGCATCGTGCTGGACGACGCGATGGTGCGCCGCATCAAGGATGTGATCCGCCAGGCGCTGTCGGCGCGGCACGTGCCCAACGAGGTGCTGCAGGTGCCGGCGATTCCGCGCACCCTGTCGGGCAAGAAGATGGAGCTGCCGGTCAAGAAGCTGCTGCTGGGCGCACCTGCCGAGAAGGTGCTGAACCGCGACGCGATGGCCAATGCCGACAGCGTCGACTGGTTCGTCGCGTTCGCGCGCCGGCGCAGCGCCGCCGGCGCGCCGTCAGCCTAGCGCGCGCAGCCGCGTCGCCACCGCGTCGCCTACGTGCTGCATGAAGGCGCGCACGCGGGCGGTCTCGCGCAGGTCGGGGTGCGTGAGCATCCAGACCGGCACCGACAGCTCGGGGATCGGCTCGGACACCGCCACGATGTCGGGATGGCTGGCCTCCATGAAGGTGGGTAGCACGCCGATGCCGATGCCGGTGCGGATCATCGCCACCATCGCGTTGAAGATGTCCACGCGCAGGCGCACGTCGGCCTGTGCCAGCTGCTGGCGCATCCAGCGGTCGTACACGCGCGAATGGGCGTCGCGTTCGAAGGCCACCCAGGGCGCCTCCTTCACGAGCGTGGCCAGCGGCACCGGGTTTTGCGGCAGGTGGCGGGCGCCGCGCAGCGCGTAAGCGCGGCAGTGCGTCATGCCGAGCTGGCGCCCCACCAGGTGCTCGGCCACGTTGGCCGACAGGCGCAGCGCCACGTCGGCCTCCAGCTTGGCCCAGGTCTGGGCCTGGTCGGCATGGCGGCGTGACAGGTCCACCAGGAACGCGTTTTCCACCACCTCCACCTCGATGCCCGGGTAGGCCTGTGCGAACGAGGCCAGCGGCTGCGGCAACAGGTGCTCCATGATCACGAACGCGGTGGTCACGCGCAGCGGGCCGGTCAGCTCGCGGTCGCGGCCGAGCACGCGGCGCTCGATCTCGTCGGCCTGGTCGGACATGCGGCGCGCCAGGTCCAGCAGCATCAGCCCCGCTTCTGTCGGGTGGTAGCCGTTGCGATGGCGTTCGAACAGGCGCGCACCGAGGTGCTCCTCGAGCGCGTCGAGCCGGCGCAGCACGGTGGTGTGGTTGACGCCCAGCTTGCGTGCGGCGCCGGCGAGGGAGCCGGCATTGCCCACGGCGAGCGCATAGCGGAGATCACTCCAGTCGAGTTCAGGCATGGGGCGGGAGTATCGGTGCTGCTGTGCAACCGCGCAAACTGGCAATGCGAAGCCCACAGTTGTGTGCACAAACACCAAGACCTACAGTCGGAGCACCTAGGGTTTTACCTGAGAGGTGCTTGCATGAGTGCCCTGGCTCCTTCTCCTTCGATGTCCGCCCGCCCCCCGCTGCGCTTGCTTGAACGCCCGCAGGTTCCGCCGGCACGTCCTATGGCGCAGGTGCCGGCCGCCGGCTGGGCGGCGTGGTGCGTGGACCAGGTGGAGCGCCTGTGGTCGTGGGGCGAAGGCGCCACGCACCATCGCATGGGCAGCTGGCTGCAGCATTAGGCTGCGCGTGAGCAGACCGGCCGGAATAATCGGCCGACCTCGCGCGTAAGCCTGTCTGTGAACGCCCCTGCTGCCTTTCGCCAGCAACTGCTGGAAGCGATCCCCCGCCTGCGCCGCTATGCGCGCTCGCTGGTGTTCGACGCGCAGCAGGCCGACGACCTGGCGCAGACGGCGCTGGAACGCGCACTGAGCCACTGGCATCAGTTCGACCAGCGGCGCGACCTTGGCGTGTGGCTGCTCAGCATTGCCCACAACGCCCACCTCGACCAACGCCGGCGCGATGCACGCGTGAGCGTGGTCGACCCGGCCGAGCTGGCGGACGAGGCCGCGCTGTTCTCCGGTGCAGCGCCGGCGCCCGACCCGGGCCTGCGCATCGACCTGCTGGCTGCCTTTGCGCGGCTGAGCATTGAGCAGCGCGAGGCGATGCTGCTGGTGGCGGTGGAGCAGCTGAGCTATGCGGAGGCCGCCGAGGTGCTGCAGTTGCCCGTCGGCACCGTGATGTCGCGCGTGTTCCGCGCTCGGGAGTCGCTGCGCCGCTTGCTCGACGGCGGCGAGCAAGCCGCTGCGGCTGCGGCCCGCCGCCTTCGGAGAGTGGTATGAGCGAACGGCCCGATCCGATGCTGTTCAGCGCCTGGCTCGACGGCGAGCTCGATGCGGCGCAGCAGGCCCGCGTGCAGGCCTGGCTCAACGCGCATCCGGAAGACGCCGCGCAGGTGCGCTTGTGGGCGTCCGACGAGGATGCGCTGCGCAGCCGGCTGCGGCCCGGCGCGGACGATCCGGTGCCGCCGGCGCTCGTGCGCAGCGTGCTCCACGGCCGACGCGGTAGGCCGGCCTGGGGTTGGCAGGCCGCGGCAGCGCTGATGCTGCTGCTGGCCGGCAGCATCGTCGGCGCCGGGCTGGCCTGGCGCTTCAAGCCGGCGCCCGAGCTTTCGGCGTCCGCCGGCTGGGTGCAGCGCGCTGCGATCGCGCACGCGGTCTACGTGCCCGAGCGCCGCCACCCGGTGGAGGTGAACGTGGCCGAAGGCGGCGCTGCGCAGGAGCAGCACCTGGCCGCCTGGCTCACCAAGCGCCTGCAGATGCCGGTGAAGCTGTTCGACCTGAAGGCGCAGGGCTTCGATCTCGTGGGCGGACGCTTGCTGCCCGATACCCCGGGCCCGGGCGCGCAGCTGATGTACCAGAACGCCGCCGGCGACCGCGTCACGGTGTACCTGCGCAAGCCGGAAGCGCGCACGCCCGCGGCGTTTCGCTACGAGCGCGAGGGGAGTCTGGGCCTGTTCTACTGGGTGGAGGCAGGCACGGGCTACGCGTTGGCCGGGGACCTGCCGCGCGAGCGCCTGCTGGCGTTGGCCGAAGCCATCTACCGACAAGGCGCCGTCGCTCCCGCTCCCTAGAATGCGGGCATGCTGCCCCCACGCTCATTGCATTCGCTGCCCCGCGAGGGGGCGCAGGCCTCCATTGGGGCGGCCCGGCAGGAGGCCTGATGAACAAAGCGCCCATCGCTGCGGCCGGCGCGTCGCAGCGCCTGGCTTCGCTGCACCGGTTCGTGGCTGTCACGCTGCTCGGGTTTGCGTCCGGCCTGCCGCTGGCGCTCACCGGCCAGGCGATGCAGGCCTGGCTCACGCAAGAGGGCGTGGACATCGCCACCATCGGCTTCCTGAGCCTGGTCGGCCTGCCCTACACCTTCAAGTTCCTGTGGGCACCGCTGATGGACCGCTTCGAGCTGCCGTGGCTCGGGCGGCGCCGTGGCTGGCTCGTGCTCACCCAGCTGGCGCTGGCCGGCGCGCTGGTGCTGATGGCCGCCACCTCGCCCACCGCCTCGACGCGCGCCTTCGCGCTGCTCGCGCTGCTGGTGGCGTTCTTCTCCGCGTCGCAGGACGTGGTGTACGACGCCTACCGCACCGACCTGCTGCCGCCGGCGCATCGGGGCGTGGGCTCGTCGCTGTACGTGCTCGGCTACCGCATGGCGATGATCCTGTCCGGCGGCATCGCCTTCATCTGGACCGATCCGGTGCAAGGCGGCGGCTGGACCTGGCCGCAGGTGTACCGCCTGATGGCCGGCATCATGGTGGGCGCGGCGGGCGTGTCGGCGCTGTTGATCCCACGCATCCGCCAGGCGCGTCCGCCGGCCACGGTGGCGCGCCACGATCTGGTGGGCTTCGTGGCCGTCGTGGCGGCGGTGGCCGTGGGCGTGCTGTTCACCGATCGCGTGGCGCAGCCGCTGGCCCAGGCGCTGCTGCAGCCCTTGTGGGGCGGCAGCACCCTGGCACCTGCGCTGCAGGCCAAGTGGGCGGACCTGCTGGCGCTGCTCGTGGGCATCGCGTTCACGCTGCCGCTGGCGGCGTGGGCTGCGCGGCGGGCGCAGTTCGAGACGCTGATCAACGGCTTGCGCAGCTACTTCGCGCTGCCGGGCGCTGGCGCCTTTCTCGCGTTCATCGTGCTGTACAAGCTCGGCGACGCGTTCGCCGGCGCGCTGATGACGCCGTTCCTGCTGAAGGCCATGCACTTCAGCGCCGCCGAAGTGGGCGTGGTGAACAAGGTGATCGGCCTGTGGCTCACGATCATCGGCGCGCTGGTGGGCGGTACGGTGATGGTCAAGCTCGGCCTGTGGCGCGCGCTGCTGCTGTTCGGCGTGCTGCAGGCCGCCAGCAACCTGGGCTTCTGGTGGCTGGCGGTCGCCGGCAAGGGCACGATCCCCGGCCTCACCATTCCCGCCTTCGACTGGGGCTTCGTGAAGCTGGCGGCGGCCACGCCCGTCGACGGCGGCCTGCTGATGGTGGTGGCGGTGGAGAACCTGGCCGGCGGCATGGGCACGGCGGCGTTCGTCGCCTTCCTGATGAGCCTGTGCAACCAGCGCTTCACCGCCACGCAGTTCGCGCTGCTGTCGGCGTTCTCGTCGGTCGGGCGCGTGTGGGTCGGGCCGCTGGCGGGCGTGCTGGCGGAGTCGATCGGCTGGCCGCACTTCTTCGTGGTGTCCACCCTGCTTGCGCTGCCTGCGTTGGGCATGCTGTGGCGCCTGCGCGCGCCGGTGAAGGCGCTGGAGGTCGACCCCGACGCACCTCTGGTGGATGATTGAACGATGAGCAACGAGCACTTCAATATCGATGCCGCCGTGCCTGCAGCCCACGGCTGGGGCTGCGCGTGCCATGGACGGCGCCTGTTCGGCCGCGCCCTGTTGGGCGGCGCCGTCACTGCGGCTGTGCCGGCGTGGGCACGCGAGGGCGTGGATGTGGGCGGCGAGTCCGGCTTCACCAGACTGGTGCCGGCCGAACAGGTGGAGCAGGCCGCGATCCAGCAATACGACCAAATGCTGCGGCAAGCCCGTCAGCAGCACGCGCTGGCGCCCGACAACCATCCGCAGGTGATCCGCCTGCGCGCGATCGCGCACCGCATCATCCCGCACAGCTTCGACTGGAACCCGCGTGCCCGCGACTGGAAGTGGGAGGTCAACCTGATCGGCTCGAAGGATCTCAACGCCTTCTGCATGCCGGGCGGCAAGATCGCCTTCTTCTACGGCCTGCTGCAGCAGTTGCAGCTCAGCGACGACGAAGTGGCGATGGTGATGGGCCATGAGATGGCGCACGCGCTGCGCGAGCATGCCCGCGAGCGCATGGGCAAGACGGCCGCCACGCGCATCGGCGCCGGTGTGCTGTCGGCGCTGTTCGGCCTCGGCAACACCGGCGACGCGCTGCTCAACATGGGCAGCCAGCTGCTGACCTTGAGGTTCAGCCGCGCGGACGAATCCGAGGCCGACCTGGTCGGCATGGAACTCGGTGCGCGCGCGGGCTACGACCCGCACGCCGCGGTGTCGCTGTGGAACAAGATGCTGGAGGCCAACCGCAACGCGCCGCCGCAGTTCCTGTCCACCCACCCCTCGGGGCCCACCCGCATCCGCGACCTCGAAGGGCAGCTGCCGCGGGTCGAGCCGCTTTATGCGCGCGCCGAGAAGCCGGGCAAGCACTTCGAGCCACCGCCCAAGCGCGGTTAGCGCGTACGCCCTACAACGTGAAGTCGTAGTCGATGATCAGCGGCGCATGGTCGGAGAAGCGCTGCTCCAGGTAGATGCGCTCGCTTCGCGCATGTGCGGCGATGCCGGGCGTGGCCAGGTGGTAGTCCAGGCGCCACCCCACGTTCTTGGCCCACGCCTGGCCGCGGTTGCTCCACCAGGTGTATTGCTCCGGGTGCGGGTTCAGCTTGCGGAACACGTCCACCAGGCCCAGCTGCTCCAGCGCCTTGCTCATCCAGGCGCGCTCCTCGGGCAGGAAGCCGCTGTTCTTCTGGTTGCTGCGCCAGTTCTTCAGGTCGATTTCCTTGTGCGCGATGTTGATGTCGCCCACCAGGACGAACTCGCGCTCGCCCTTCAGTTGCTGCAGGTGCGGGTACACCAGTTCGAGGAAGCGGAACTTCGCGGCCTGGCGCTCCTCGCCGCTGGACCCACTTGGGAAGTAGCAGCTGATCAGGCTGAGGCGCCGGTGCGGGGTGTCGAAGCGCGCCTCGACGTAACGCCCTTCGTCGTCGAACTCGGGCACGCCGAAGCCGATGTCCACGTCGCTCGGTTCCTTCTTGGCATACAGGCCCACGCCCGAGTAGCCCTTCTTCTGCGCGAAGTGGAAGTGCCCTTTCATGCCGCCGATGTGTTCGAAGCGGCCATGCACGTCGGCGGCTTGCGCCTTGATTTCCTGCACCCCCATACAATCGGCGCCCACCGTGTCGATCCACGGTAGCAGCCCCTTGTTGACCGCGGAACGGATGCCGTTGAGGTTGAGCGTCACGAGGCGGAACACGATTCTTCGGTACCTTTGTTCACGATGAGCACACCCACCGACCCGCTGGCCCAGGAGTTCGTTCGCTTCTCCGTGGAGGCGGGCGTGTTGCGCTTCGGGGAGTTCAAGACCAAGGCCGGCCGGCTCTCGCCGTATTTCTTCAACGCCGGGCTGTTCGATGACGGCGCCAAGCTGCAGCGCCTGGCGGAATTCTATGCACGCCGCCTGCTTGCCTCGGACCTGCAGTTCGACATGCTGTTCGGCCCCGCGTACAAGGGCATCACCTTGGCGGCGGCAGCGGCCATCGAGCTGGCGCGCGCCGGGCGCAATGTGCCCTACGCCTACAACCGCAAGGAAGCTAAGGACCACGGCGAAGGCGGCACGCTGGTGGGCGCGCCGGTGCAGGGCCGCGTGCTGATCGTCGACGACGTCATCTCCGCCGGCACCTCGGTGCGCGAGTCGATCGCGATGATCCAGGCCGCCGGCGCCGTGCCGTGCGGCGTGGCGATCGCGCTCGATCGGCAGGAAAAGGCCACCGAGAACGGGGCCGACGTGCCGTGGTCGGCGGTGCAGTACGTCACACGCCAGCTCGGGCTGCAGACGGTGGCCATCGCAACGCTCGCCGATTTGCTGCAGTATTTGCGATCCAGCGCAAACCCCGCGCTGGCAGCCCACGCGCCGGCCGTGGCCGCCTATCGGGAACGCTACGGAGTCTGAATGCCCACTGCTCGCCCCGTTGCCGCTTGTTTGCTGCGGGCCCTTGCGGCCGCGCTGGCGGCAGCGTGTGCCGGCGGCGTGCAGGCGGCGCAACCAGCGGGCCCTGCCGGTGCCATCTACACCTGCACCACGCCGGACGGCCGCCGGGTCACCTCCGATCGGCTGATCCCCGAATGCAGTTCGCGCGAGCAGCGCCTGCTCAACAGCGACGGCTCGCTTCGCCAGATCATCCCACCGCAGCTCACCGCCGACGAACGTGCCGAGAAGGAGGCGCGTGATCGCAAGGCGGAGCTCGAGCGCCTGGCCCAGCTCGATGCCGCACGGCGCGACCGGCACCTGATGCTGCGCTACCCCGACGAGCCCACGCACGAGAAGGCGCGCGAAGCCGCGCTCGATACCGTGCGGCTGGCGATGCGTGCCTCCGAGAAGCGCATCGCCGAGTTGGCGGCCGAGCGCAAGCCGCTGCTTCAGGAGGCCGAGTTCTACAAGGGCAAATCGCTGCCCACGAAACTCAAGCAGGAGCTGGAAGGCAACGAGGCGGCCACCGAGGCCCAGCGCACCGCCATCCAGAACCAGCAGGCCGAGCTGGAGCGGGTGAACCGGCTCTACGACTCCGAGTTGGCGCGGCTCAAGCGCTTGTGGGCCGGCGCACCGCCGGGCAGCACGTTGGCCGAAGGCTCTGCCAACGGCACTGCGCACAAGCGGCCCTGAGGCCGCTGCTCGGTGCTCAGCCGAGCTTCTTTTTCAAGAGTTCGCTGGCTTGCGCCGGGTTGGCCTTGCCCTTGCTCGCCTTCATGACCTGACCGACCAGCGCGTTGAAGGCCTTGTCCTTGCCGCTGCGGTACTCGTCCACCGACTTCGCGTTGGCTGCGATCACCTCGTCGACGATGGCCTCCAGCGCGCCGCTGTCGTTCATCTGCTTCAGGCCCCTGGCCTCGATGAGCATGTCGACATCACCGGCCTCGCCGGCCCATAGCGCGTCGAACACCTGGCGCGCGCCGTTGTTCGACACCGTGCCGTCGGCGATGCGCGCGATCAGCGCGGCCAGTGTGGCGGGCGACACCGGGCTGGTGTCGATGGCGCGGCCTTCGCTGTTCAGCCGGCGCGACACCTCGCCCATCAGCCAGTTGGCCACCAGCTTGGGCGCCGCGCCTGCGCGCTTGGCCGCCTCGTAGAACTGCGCGAAGCCGAGGCTTTGCGTCATCATCGCGGCGTCGTAGGCGGGCAGCCCGTCGTCGCGCTGGAAGCGCTCGGCCATCACGCGGGGCAGTTCCGGCATCGCAGCCTTCACGCGCTCCACCCACTCGGGCGCGATCACCAGAGGCGGCAGGTCCGGGTCAGGGAAGTAGCGGTAGTCGTGCGCGTCTTCCTTGGTGCGCATCGCGCGCGTCTCGCCGGTGTCCGGGTTGAAGAGCACCGTGGCCTGCTGGATCGACAGCCCGTCTTCGAGCTGGTCGATCTGCCACTGCACCTCGAAATCGATCGCCTGCTGCAGGAAGCGGAAGCTGTTGAGGTTCTTGATCTCGCGTCGTGTGCCGAAGGGCTGGCCCGGGCGGCGCACCGACACGTTGGCGTCGCAGCGGAAGCTGCCTTCCTGCATGTTGCCGT
>CAMLIZ010000089.1 GCA_946480245.1 uncultured Pseudomonadota bacterium | reverse complement strand
TCCTCCACGCCCAGCCCGCGCAGCAGCGTCATCAGCTGGAAGGCCTTGGCGGTGGGGATCAGCTCGCGACCCTCGCGAACCATGTACTTCTCGAGGATCAGGCCTTCGATGATGGCGGCGCGCGTGGCCGGCGTGCCCAGGCCCTTCTCCTGCATCGCCTCGCGCAACTCGTCGTCGTCGATCAGTTTGCCGGCGCCTTCCATCGCGCTGAGCAGCGTGGCTTCGCTGTAGCGCGCCGGCGGCTTGGTGCGCAGCGCGACCACGTTGATCTCCTGGTTGGTGGCCTGCTCGTTCGGCGTCACCGCCACCAGCGTCGCATCCTCGTCCTGGGCTTCCTTGCCGTACACGGCCAGCCAGCCGGGGTTCACCAGCACCTTGCCGTTGGTCTGGAACTTGTGGCCGGCCACCTCGGTGATGCGCGTGGTGACCATGTACTCCGCGGCCGGAAAGAACACCGCGAGGAAGCGCTTGACCACCATGTCGTACAGCTTGGCCTCGGCCTCCGTGAGGTTGCGCGGCGCCTGCAAGGTGGGAATGATCGCGAAGTGGTCCGACACCTTGGCGTTGTCGAACACGCGCTTCACCGGCTTCACGTAGCCTTCGGCAAGCGCCTTGCGGGCATGCGGCGCCAGCTCCTTCAGCGGGCCGGGCAGATCCTCCTCGCCGATCATCTTCATGGTGTTCTTCACCACCGCCACGTAATCCTCGGGCAGTGCGCGCGAGTCGGTACGCGGGTACGTGAGCACCTTGTGCTTCTCGTACAGCGCCTGCGCGATCTGCAGCGTGGTCTTGGCCGAGAAGCCGAAGCGGCCGTTGGCCTCGCGCTGCAGGCTGGTCAGGTCGTACAGCAGCGGGCTCGATTGCGAGCTCGGCTTGGCCTCCTCGGTGACGGTGCCGGTCTTGCCGCGCACCGCGTCCGCGATGGCCTGCGCGTCGCGCTCCACCCAGATGCGGTCGGCGCGCTTGTCCGGGTCGTTCTCGTCGCGCTTGTACTTCGGGTCGAACCATTTGCCGTCGTAGCTGCCGGCGGCCACGCCGAAGCTGGCGCGCACCTCCCAGTAGTCGCGTGCCACGTGCTTGCGGATCTTCTCCTCGCGCTCCACCACGATCGACAAGGTGGGCGTCTGCACGCGGCCTACCGTGGTGAGAAAGAAGCCGCCGTCGCGCGAGTTGAAGGCGGTCATGGCGCGCGTGCCGTTGATGCCCACCAGCCAGTCGGCCTCGCTGCGGCTGCGCGCCGCGTCGGCCAGGCCGCGCATCTGCGCGTCGTCGCGCAGGCGCTGGAAGCCCTCGCGGATGGCCTCGGGCGTCATGCTCTGCAGCCACAGCCGGCGGATCGGCTTGGGGGTGCCCTTCTTGTCGATGCCGGCGTACTGCACGATCAGCCGGAAGATCAACTCGCCCTCGCGGCCCGCGTCGCAGGCGTTGATCAGCTCGGTCACGTCCTTGCGCTTGACCAGCTTGACCACCGCGTTGAGCCGGGTCTTGGCCTTGTCGATGGGCGCCAGGTCGAAATGCGGCGGGATCACCGGCAGGTGCGCGAAGCTCCACTTGCCGCGCTTGACGTCGAACTCCTCCGGCGCCTTGATCTCCACCAGGTGGCCCACCGCGCTGGTGACCACGTAACGGTCGTTCTCGAAGTGCTCGGTATGTTTCTCGAACTTGCCTGCCAAAGGCGTCAGCGCTCGCACGATGTCCTGCGCGACGCTGGGCTTCTCGGCAATGATCAGTGATTTGGTCATCGTGAATGTCGGTGTCGTTGTGGAGTCGGAGCGAGCCCTACAATCGCCCGCTGTCTCTCGCGCGCACGCACACATGCACGCGCGCACCCATGAATTCAATGTACCGAATGAAGTCGAACGCGCAAGCAGCCCGCTCCAAACCCCGCACCCCCGACAGCCGCCGGACCGCGGGCGGCGGCCGCGGCACCCCCGCCACCGGGCCGCGCATCGAGGTGCGCAAGAGCGACGTGCACGGCAAGGGCGTGTTCGTGCGCCGGCCCATCGAGCCGGGCGCGACCGTCATCGAATACAAGGGCGAGGTCATCACCTGGCCCGAGGCGCTGGAGCGGCACCCGCACGACCCCAGCGACCCCAACCACACGTTCTTCTTCCACATCGACGACGAGCACGTCATCGACGGCAAGGTGCACGGCAACGCGGCGCGCTGGATCAACCACGCCTGCGAACCCAATTGCGAAGCCGACGAGGTGGACGGGCGCGTGTTCATCAAGGCGCTGCGCGCGCTCGAGCCGGGCGAGGAACTGTTCTACGACTACGGCCTGATCATCGACGAGCGCTACACGGCCAAGCTGAAGAAGCAGTTCGCCTGCCATTGCGGCGCGCCGAACTGCCGCGGCACAATGCTGGCGCCCAAGCGCTGAGCCTCTCCTGCCCACCATGTTGCAACCCAGCCCGCCGCAGCACCTCGATTGGGGCGCGGAGCAGCTCTGGGAAACGCTCGTCCCGCTGTTGCCCGGCGTGAGCGTGGAGGTGGTGGCGCGCTGCGAATCCACCAACACCCAGCTGCTCGACCGTGCCCGCCGCATGGCCGGCCGGCACGACGCGCCCATCAGCGGCCCCGGCGAGTTCGACCGCCTGCACGCCGAGGACGAGCGTGCACCCTATGGCCGTCGCGCCGACGACACCCAGCCCTGCCTGCTCGTGGCCGAGCACCAGCTGCGCGGCCGCGGGCGCCAGGGCCGGCTGTGGCAGAGCAGCGCGGGCGCCTCGCTCACGTTCTCGCTCGGCGCCGCGCTCGAGCCGCGCGACTGGTCGGGCATGTCGCTGGCCGTTGGCGTGGCGCTGGCCGATGCGCTCGATCCTGCCAACGATCCGCAGCAGCCGCACATCGGCCTGAAGTGGCCCAACGACCTGTGGCTGCTCGACGCCAGCGGCAGTACCGGCGGCCGCAAGCTGGGCGGCGTGCTGATCGAGACGGTGGCCGTCGGCCGGCGCCGCATGGTGGTGGTGGGCGTGGGCCTGAACGTGCTGCCGCAGCCCACCGGCGAGCTGAGCTCCGGCTATGCGTGCATGCAGGAGCTGGACGAGAACGCGAGCGCTCCGAGCGTGCTGCGCCGCGTGGCCGCACCGCTGGCCCGTGCGCTCAAGACCTTCGAGCACGAGGGCTTCGCCGCCTTCCGGGAGCGCTTTGCCGCGCGCGACTTGCTCGCCGGCCAGCCGATCACCACCACCTCGCCCGACCTGCCCGAGGGCGTGGCCGTCGGCGTCGGTACCGACGGCCAGTTGCAGGTCCGCGTGGGCGACACCGTGCGCACGCTGGGCAGCGGCGAGGTGAGCGTGCGCCTTCGCCAGCCTGCGGTGTGACGCGGAGCGTCGGTCCATGCTGAGATGGACGGTGCTGCTGGTGCTGCTGGCCAACCTGGCCTTCTACGCGTGGACGCAGGGCTGGCTGGACACGGTGGTCGGCAGTTCGCCGCAGGGCGAGCGCGAGCCGCAACGCCTGCAGCGGCAGCTGCGGCCGGAGTCGGTGCAACTGCTGTCGCCGCGTGTCGCGGCGGTAGCGGCGGCGGCCGCATCGGCCAGCGCCACCGGCTGTCTCGAAGCCGGCCCCTACACCGACGCAGAACTCGCCGCCGCGCAAGACCGGCTGCTCGCGGCCGGCGTGGCGGCCAGCCGCTGGCAAACGCCCGCCGTGCAGCGGCCCGGCGCGTGGCTGCTGTACATGGGCCGTTTCCCCGACCGTGACAGCCTGCTGCGCAAGCAGACCGAGCTGCAGCGCATCCACGTGGCGTTCGAGCCGGTGCACGACAACCCGGAACTCGCGCCCGGCCTGTCGCTCGGGCGCTTCGACGACCGCGCCGCCGCCGACGCCGCGCTGGCGCAGCTCACGCAACGCGGCGTGCGCACGGCGCGTGTGGTGACGCTGGCGCCGCCGCTCACGCTGCACCTGCTGCGCATCGAGCGCGCGGAGCCGGCACTGCAGACGCAGCTGCAGGCCGGCGGCTTTCACGACTGCGCCCGCGGCGGCTAGGCCCGTCGCCGTGTGGTGGCGAGCGCGAGCACGCAAATCGCGAGACCGCCTGCCCAGCCTGCGGACAATGCACCACCGCCGCCGCCGGACGAGGGCGCCGGCGTCGGCTGCACCACGTCGATCGTCTGTTCGTGCACGCCCTGGATACCCTGGTCGTCGGTCAACGTGAGCCGCACGCTGAACTTGCCCGTGGTGCTGGGGGTGACTGACATCGTGGCGCCGCTGCTGCCCGTGAAGCCGGTGACGATGCCGCCGTCGTCGATCATCTCCCAGCTGTAGGTGCCGATGGAGCGGCCGCTCGCCACCGAGCTGCCGGAGGCGGACAGCGTTACGGGCTGCCCCGGCGCGGCAGTGCCGCCCACCACGGTGATCGCCGGCAGCGGGGCCGCGTGGGCCGCCGTGTACACGGCCCACGCTGCGTCCAGCATGCCGGCGCCGCAGGTGCTCGTGGTGCAGTAGCACTCGATCTGGTCGGTGGTGTCCGCCGCATGGCATTGCGCGACGACGCCGCTGCTGTCCGCCGGCGCACCGCGGAACGGAAAGGCGCGCGCCGTGCTCTGCAGGATCGCCCTCACGCGGGTCGGCGTCAGGCTCGGATCGGCCGAGAACATGAGTGCCGCCGTGCCGGCCACCAGCGGGGCGGAGAAGCTGGTGCCGACCGCATAGTTGATGGTGTCGGTGTAGGTGGAGCCGGCCGGCGTGGTGGTGCCGCTGTTGAAGGTGGACACCATCGGGTAGATGCACGGGTCGGTGTTGCCGGTGTTCACGCAGTTGCCCGCCGGCGCTGCGATCGCGATCTCGGGCCCGATGTTGGAGTAGCCCACCTTCGTGCCGATGTGCCGCACGCCGCCCACCGCCACGACGCCGGCGCAATTGCCGGGCGGCTGCACGCCATGGCCGGTGCCGTTGCCGCCGGCCACCACCACCACCGAGCCGGTGCCGTTCGGGCCGCCCTGCGTGGTGACCTCGCTGATGGCCGAGGGATAGGCGGTCGAACTGCAAGCAGTGACAGTGGTGCCGTCATCGCCCAGGCTCATGTTGATGACCTGCGCGGGATTCGGGTTGTCCGGCGTGGCTGAATCGATATGCAGACCCGCTGCCCAACGCATCCCCGCGATGATGTCGGAGTCATAGCCGAAGCACTTGCCGAGCACACGCACCGGCAACACCTTCACGTTCCAACCGGTCCCTGCGATGCCGACGGCGTTGTCGGTGTTGGCGCCAATCAGGCCCGCCACCTGCGTGCCGTGCCAGGAGCTGTCGGACGCCGTGCAGTCCTTGAAGGTGCCCGTCCCGGCCTCGCCGGAGGTGACCCAGTCACCCGGGTCACTGGCGTCCGAATCCCTGCCGTTGCCGTCATTCGAGATCGCAGTGTCGTGGATGAAGTCGAAGCCCGCCAGCAGCTTGCCCTGCAAGTCGGGATGGTCGTAGCGCACGCCGGTGTCGACCACCGCGACGACGACACTGGCCGAGCCCTTCGACGTGTCCCACGCGTGCTGGGCATCGATGGCCGACAGCACCTCGTCGCCATTGACGAGGCGCTGAGCCTCCGGCGGCTTCAGGTACCACTGCCCGCCATAGCCGGCATGCGCCGACACCAGCGGTGGCGTGAGCGAAGCGGCGGGCGGGTTGAACAGCGGATCGTTCGGCACCGCTGCCACCCGGCGGCGGTAGTCGATCACCGCCATGTCCACCTCCGGGTCGGCCTGCAGCTTGGCAACCAGCGCGGCACTGCTCAGGCCGGACGCCATCACGACCTGCATGCGATCGTCGACCGCGCGGCCGGCGCGCAGCGCCAGCCCGTGGCGCCGGCTCAGCCCATCGGCACGCGCCTGCAGCGCCTGCGCCACCTGCTCGGCAGAGGCCAACACCGCGGGCGCCGCGCCGGAGCGCCCGGCCTGCTGCACCGTGCGTGCCGCATCCACCGCCAGCGGCGTCTTGAAGCGCACGATCACCCGCGCCTGCTCGGTCTGCTGCGACAGCGCAGGGCGCGCCTTCGGCCCGATCTCTGCATGCGCTGGCGCCCACGCAGCGAGCAGCGCGCAGGCCAGCGCGGGAAGCCAACGGGCGGTAAGGGATCGCAGTGCAGTCATCGGGACAGGCTCGCAGGAGGACGGGAAGGAGTGTGGCGCTGCTCGTCGCGGCGCAGCTCCGCGAACAGCGCCGGCTCGGCGGCCAGCTTCATCGTGGCGCGCTTGCAGGCGGTGTGGTTGTCGCAGCGCAGCGTAAAGGCCACCCAGCCAGGGGCCACGGAATTCACCTCGGGTGCCACCGGCACACCGCCCACCGCGGCGATACGGCTCACCAGCTGGGCCGGGTCGGCCCACTCGGCGCCCGTGCGGCCCATCAAGTGCCATTCGACCGGCCCGCTGGCACTCGCGCACGCGGCCAGCAGCACCGGCAGACAGGCCGCGAGCGCACGTCGGCGGCTCGGTGGAAGGCAAAGGCTCATGGAAGCGGGGAGTTTAAGGGGGCGCTCGCAGCCCCTCGCAGGTGGCAAGCCTCGTTCCCGTAACGCCGGCGGGGCGCGGCGGGCCGACGGCCTCGTTTGCAACAAAACGCTCGCACCATGAAAAAGGGCCGCCCGAAGGCGGCCCCTTGCTCAGGCGCGGGCGCTCAGCGTGCCACCACGCGAGCCATTTCCAGCACCTTGTTGGAGTAGCCCCATTCGTTGTCGTACCAGGACACCACCTTCACGAAGGTCTTGTCCAGCGAGATGCCGGCGTCGGCGTCGAACACCGAGGTGCAGGGCTCGCCGCGGAAGTCGGTGGACACCACCTTTTCCTCGGTGTAGCCGAGCACGCCCTTCAGCGGCCCCTGCGACTGGGCCTTCATCTCGGCGCAGATCTCCTCGTAGCTCGCTTCCTTGCTCAGCTCGACGGTGAGGTCCACCACCGACACGTCGGACGTGGGCACGCGGAACGACATGCCGGTGAGCTTCTTGTTCAGCTCGGGGATCACCACGCCCACGGCCTTGGCGGCGCCGGTGGAGCTGGGGATGATGTTCTCGAGGATGCCGCGGCCGCCGCGCCAGTCCTTGTTGCTCGGGCCGTCCACGGTCTTCTGCGTGGCGGTGGTGGCGTGCACCGTGGTCATCAGGCCGCGCTTGATGCCCCACTTGTCGTCCAGCACCTTGGCCACCGGGGCCAGGCAGTTGGTGGTGCAGCTGGCGTTGGAGATGATGGCCTGGCCGGCATAGGTCTTGTCGTTGACGCCGTACACGAACATCGGCGTGTCGTCCTTCGACGGCGCCGACAGGATCACCTTCTTGGCGCCCGCCTTCAGGTGCTTCTCGGCGGTTTCCTTCGTGAGGAACAAGCCGGTGGACTCGACCACGATGTCGGCACCCACCTCGTTCCACTTCAGCTCGGCGGGATCCTTCACCGCGGTGAGGCGGATGCGCTTGCCGTTGACGATCAGCGTGTTGCCGTCCACCGCCACGTCGCCCTTGAAGCGGCCGTGCACGCTGTCGTAGCTGAGCATGTAGGCCAGGTAGTCGGGCTCGAGCAGGTCGTTGATGCCCACGACCTCGATGTCCTGGAAGTTCTGCACCGCGGCGCGGAACACCATGCGGCCGATGCGGCCGAATCCGTTGATACCGATCTTGATCGCCATGTCTGTCTCTCCAGCTATGAAATGATCCGTTTGCGCTGCGGCCCCGGCCAGTGTGCCGCAGCGCGGTTACTTGCCGAGTACTTTCAGCACCGTCGCCGCCAGGTTCTCCGCGCTGAGGTGGAAATGCTTGAACAGCACGTTGGCCGGTGCCGACTCGCCGTAGGTGTCGATGCCCACCACCGCGGCGCAGCCGTACTTCCACCAGAAATCGGTGACGCCGGCCTCCACCGCCACGCGCGGCAGGCCGTCGGGCAGCACCTGGCGCTTGTACCTGGCGTCCTGGCGGTCGAACACCGTGGTCGACGGCATCGACACCACGCGCACCGCCACGCCCTGCGCCGCCAGCAGCTGCTGCGCGTGCAGCGCCAGCTGCACCTCGGAGCCCGTGCCGATGATCACGGCCTGCGCCTTCTTCTTCAGCCCCACCTCGGCGGCTTCCGCCAGCACGTAGGCACCCTTGCCGATCTCGTCCAGCCCGGCCTTGGGCGCGTAGGGCAGGTTCTGGCGCGACAGCAGCAGCGCGCTCGGGCGCGTGCTGTTGCCGATGGCCATGGTCCAGGCGATCGCGGTCTCGGCCGTGTCGGCCGGGCGCCAGACGTCGAGATTCGGGATCAGGCGCAGCGCCGCGGCGTGCTCCACGCTCTGGTGCGTGGGGCCGTCCTCGCCCAGGCCGATGGAGTCGTGCGTGAACACGTGGATCACGCGCGTCTTCATCAGCGCGGCCATGCGGATCGCGTTGCGGCTGTAGTCGCTGAAGGTGAGGAAGGTGCCGCCGTACGGGATGTAGCCGCCGTGCAGCGCGATGCCGTTCATGATGGCGGCCATGCCGAACTCGCGCACGCCGTAGTTGATGTGGCGGCCGTTGTTGGGCCGGCCCTCGTCGTCGATGCGCAGCGGCGGCGTCGACGAGGTGTTGGTGAGGTTGGAGCCGGTGAGGTCGGCCGAGCCGCCCAGCAACTCGGGCAGCTGGCGCGTGAAGGCCTCCAGCGCGATCTGGCTGGCCTTGCGCGAGGCCACCGTCTCGGCCTTGGTGTGCGCGGCCACGGCCGCATCCACCGCGGCCTGCGCGAAGTGGGCCGGCAGCTCGCCGCGCATGCGGCGGGCGAACTCCGCTGCCTCCGCAGGGAACGCGGCCTTGTAGGCCGCGAAGCGCTGGTTCCACTCGGCTTCGGCCCGCGTGCCGGCCGCCTTGGCGTCCCACGCGTCATAGGCCGCCTCGGGCAGCACGAACGGCTCGTGCGGCCAGGCCAGCGCCTCGCGCGTGAGCTTGATCTCCTCGGCGCCCAGTGCCTCGCCGTGCGCCTTGGCCGTGCCGCCGCGGTTGGGCGAGCCCTTGCCGATGGTGGTCTTGCAGATGATCAGCGTGGGCTTCGTGGCCGACTTCCTGGCCCGCGCGATCGCGGCATCCACCGCGTCGGCGTCATGGCCGTCGAGCGGGCCGATCACGTTCCACTGGTAGGCCTCGAAGCGCTTGGCCGCGTCGTCCACGTACCAGGGCTTCACCTGGCCGTCGATCGAGATGCCGTTGTCGTCGTACAGCGCGATCAGCTTGTTCAGCTTCCAGGCGCCGGCCAGGGCCACGGCCTCGTGGCTGATGCCTTCCATCAGGCAGCCGTCGCCCAGGAACACGTAGGTGTGGTGGTCGACGATGGCGTGGCCGGGCCGGTTGAACTCGGCCGCCAGCAGCTTCTCCGCCAGCGCCATGCCCACCGCGTTGGTCACACCCTGGCCGAGCGGGCCGGTGGTGGTTTCCACGCCGGGGGTGATGCCCACCTCGGGGTGGCCCGGCGTCTTGCTGTGCAGCTGGCGGAACTGGCGCAGGTCGCTCAGCGCGATGTCGTAGCCGCTCAGGTGCAGCAGCGCATAGATCAGCATCGAGGCGTGGCCGTTGCTGAGCACGAAGCGGTCGCGGTCGAACCAGTGCGGGTTGGTGGGGTTGTGCTTCAGGTGCCGTCCCCACAGCGCCACGGCCATGTCGGCCATGCCCATCGGCGCGCCGGGGTGGCCGGAGTTGGCCTGCTGCACGGCGTCCATCGCCAGGGCTCGGATGGCGTTGGCCATCAGGGTGGTGTCGCGGGGGGAGGTGGAGGGCATGAAGGGCGCGCGGGGGAGGGAAACCCCGGATTTTAGGCGGCCCGCCCCTACACTTGCGCGCATGCACGGCCTGCACCTCACCGCCGACCTCCACGGCTGCCCTAGCGCCCTGCCGCTGCTGGCCGATGCCGACGCGCTGCGCGCGCTGTGCCTGCGCGAGGTGGCCGCCGCGGGCCTGCAGGCGGTGCAGGCGCTGTTCCATCCGTTTGCGCCCGGCGGCGTGACCGGCGTGGTGCTGCTGGCCGAGTCGCACCTGGCGCTGCACACCTGGCCCGAGCTGGGCGCAGTGACGCTGGACGTGTACGTCTGCAATGTCAGCGCCGACCACGGCCCCGCGGCGCAAGCCCTGATGAATGCATTGATCGCGGCCTTCCAGCCACGCGAGGTGCAACGCCACCGCATCGAGCGTGGCGCGCTGCGCCCGCCGCGCCCGGTGGCCGCATGAGGGCGCTGATCCTCGCGGCCGGCCGCGGCGAGCGCATGCGCCCTCTCACCGACCACACGCCGAAGCCGCTGCTGCCGGTGCACGGCAAGCCTCTGATCGAATGGCACCTGGAGGCGCTGGCGCGCGGCGGCGTGACCGAGGTGGTGATCAACACCGCCTGGCTGGAGGACGCGTTCCCCGCCGCACTGGGCGACGGCGCACGCTGGGGCCTGCGCATCCGCTACTCCACCGAAGGCCGCGACCACGGCGGCGCGCTCGACATCGGCGGCGGCGTGGCCAAGGCGCTGCCCTGGCTGGGCGATTCGTTCTGGGTCGTCAGCGGCGACATCTTCGCGCCCGACTTCGCGTTCGATGCCGGCACCGCGCAGCGCTTTGCCGCCGGCCGGCTGCTGGCGCACCTGTGGCTGGTGCCCAACCCGCCCTACCACCCGCAAGGCGACTTCGGTATCGACGCGCAGGGCATGGCCGTGCGCGAAGCGGCGCAGCGCTTCACCTGGGCCAGCTTCGGCCTGTATCGCGCGCCGCTGTTCCAGGGCATCGCGCCCGGTACCGTGGCGCCGCTGCTGCCCCAGTTGCTGGCCGGCATCGCGCAAGGCCGCGTGTCGGCCGAACGCTACCTGGGCCGCTGGGACAACGTGGGCACGCCGCAACAGCTGGCGGCACTGAACGCGCAAGCCCTTTGAGCGGCATGTCGCCTGGGTGATTGCCGCACCGGCCACGGCCGGCGATGCTGCCGCCATGGGACAGATCCACCTCGTACGCCACGGCCAGGCCTCGTTCGACGCGGACGACTACGACTGCCTGTCGGCGCTGGGCGAGCGCCAGTCGCGCCTGCTCGGTGAGTGGTTCGGGCGTTGCAACCGTGCGGTGCACGCGCTGCACCGCGGCACCTTGAAGCGACACCGGCAGACGGCGGAAGGCTTCCTCGAAGCGCTGCCGGCCGCCCTGCGCCCCGCCGGTATGGCCGAACCCGATGCGGGCTTCGACGAGTTCGACCATGACGCGATGCTGCTTGCGGCGCGGCCCGACTTTCGCGCGCCGGGTGCCATGCGCGCCTGGCTGCGCGAGCAGCCGCGGCCGCGCCGCGCGTTCCAGCAGCTGTTTGCCGAAGCGATGGCGCGCTGGATGAGCGGCGCGCACGACGCCGACTACACGCTCGGCTGGCCGGCCTTTCGCCTGCGCTGCGTGGCCGCGCTCGAACGTGCGCTGGCGAGCGCGGAGGACGGACACAGCATGCTGGTCGTGACGTCCGGCGGGCCGATCAGTGCGATCTGCCAGCATCTGCTGGGCCTGGCCGACGACAAGGCTGCGCAGGTGTGCTTCGGCCTGGTGAACAGCGGCGTCACGCGCATCAGCTTCAGCGGCGCGCGGCTGCATCTCGCGCAGCTGAACAGCGCGGCCCACCTCGAGGTCACCGCCGATCCCGGCCTCGTCAGCTACCGCTGAGCGCGGTGGTGGACATCGGGGGAAACGATCAGCTTCCCTCCCCTGTATGAAGCGCCCGCGACGCGGTGTTTGCTCCTAGCATCGGCACACCAACCAGCCGCTGCCCGACCGGGGCGGCGTACGTCCCAACTGCCAGGAGAGTTCCATGCGTGTTGCATTGCGTGCCGGCGTTGCCGGCGTATTGTTGTTGTCCGCGATGCTGGCCCAGGCTGCCGGCGTGAGGGCCGATGACCAGTCGGTGTACCGCCCCACCGGCAAGGGCCAGGGCGAGCTCGACAACTCGCCCGGCGCGTTCGCGCGCTGGCATGCGGCGGCGGCCAAGCATGGTGGCGGCAGCAACGGCATCAACTACAACGGCGGCCCGCTGCTCAACAGCAACATCGGCACCAACGTCTACTACATCTGGTACGGCAACTGGAGCGGCAACACCGCGCCCACCATCCTCACCGACCTGGCCAACAACATCGGCGGCTCGCCGTACTTCAATATCAACACCAGCTACTACGACGGCGCCAAGGTCAAGGTCACCAACCGCGTCAACTTCCTGCAGAGCACCACCGACAGCTACTCGCAGGGCACCTCGATGAGCGACGCGCAGATCCAGCAGGTGGTGGCCAGCGCGATCAGCAGCGGCCGGCTGCCGAAGGACAGCAACGCGGTGTACTTCGTGCTCACCTCGTCGGACGTCACGGCCTCATCCGGCTTCTGCACGCAGTACTGTGGCTGGCACACGCACGGCACGATCGCGGGCGCCGACATCAAGTACTCGTTCGTCGGCAACCCCGACCGCTGCCCCAACTCCTGCGCCGCGCAGACCACCGGCCCCAACGGCAACGCCGGTGCCGACGGCATGGCCAGCATCCTGTCGCACGAGCTGGAAGAGGCGGTCACCGACCCGGACCTCAACGCCTGGTACGACCGGCGCGGCTATGAAAACGCCGACAAGTGCGCCTGGACCTTCGGCACCGAGTACACCACCGCCAACGGCGCCAAGGCCAACATGAAGCTTGGCACGCGCGACTTCCTGATCCAGCGCAACTGGGTCAATGCGAGCGGCGGCTACTGCGACCTCAAGCTCTGAGCATGCTGCGGCGGCGCCTGTCCATCGCCGCGCTGGCGCTGCTGCCGGCGCTCGCTTTTGCGCAGGCCGGCCGCGTGCCCACGGTCACGCGGCTGGTCAAGTTGTTCCTCGACCTCGAGGGCACGCTGCTGGACGCCGCGCGCAGCGGCGACCGCGCGGCACTGGAACGCCAGCTCGCCGACGACTTCGAGATGCGCGTCGCGCAGCGGCCCGGCGAGCCGGTGCCGCGCGCCGACTGGCTGGCCCACACGCTGGCCGCGCGCCCGCCGGCCGCGCAGATCGAGCAGATGGCGGTGCACGACGAAGGCCAGGCGGCGCTGGTCAGCTTCCTGCTGCGGCCCCAGGGCACGCAGCAGTGGCCCACCTTCGTGGTCGACACCTGGGTTCGCGCCGGCGACGAGTGGCGGCTGCAGGTGCGCTATGCCGCCCCGGTGCCGGCGCACAGCCCGCGCGTGGCCGGCGAAGGCAGCGCGAGCACGCCGGCGATTCCCAAGCGCTACTGAAGCCCGCTACTGCGCCAGCGGCGCGGTGATCGCGTCGATGCGCGCCAGCACCTCGGGCGTGATCTTCTCCGCCACGCCCGCCGCGCCCAGGTTGCCCTGCAGCTGCTGCAGCTTCGACGCGCCGGTGATCACGCTGCTGACGCGCGGATTCTTCAGCACCCAGGCGATCGCCAGCTGCGCCAGGCTGGCGCCCAGCTGGTCGGCGATCGGCTTCAGTTGCGCCACGGCCTCGTTCTTGCGCCGGTCGGTGAGCTGGTCGCGCAGGAAGCTCATGGTCTCCATCGCGCCACGGCTGCCTTGCGGAATGCCCTGGCCGTACTTGCCGGTGAGCAGGCCCGAGGCGAGCGGGCTCCAGGTGGTGAGCCCGAGCCCGATGTCCTCATAGAGGCGCGCGTACTCCTGCTCCACACGCTTGCGATGGAACAGGTGGTATTGCGGCTGCTCCACCACCGGCTTGTGCAGGTGGTGGCGCTCGGCCACGTCCCAGGCGGCGCGGATCTCGTCGGCCGACCATTCGCTGGTGCCCCAGTACAGCGCCTTGCCCTGGCGGATCATGTCGCTCATGGCCCACACGGTTTCCTCCACCGGCGTGTGCGGGTCGGGGCGGTGGCAGTACACGAGGTCGATGTGGTCGAGGCCGAAGCGCTGCAGCGAACCGTCGATCGCCTGCGCCAGGTACTTGCGGTTCAGCGTGTTGCGGTAGTTCACGCCGTTGCCTTCGCGGCCGCTCAAGCCCCAGAAGAACTTGGTGGACACCACGTAGTGCAGGCGCGGCCACTTCAGGCGCCGCAACGCCTCGCCCATCACCACCTCGCTCTGCCCGAGCGCATAGCCCTCGGCGTTGTCGAAAAAGTTGACGCCGGCGTCGAACGCGGCGGCCATCATCTCGACCGCCGCGGCGGTGTCCACCTGGTTGTGGTACGTGACCCAGGAGCCGAGCGACAGCTCGCTCACGCGCAGGCCGCTGCGGCCCAGTCGGCGGTAGTTCATGCGTTCGTCCTCGTGCGGTTTCCTGAAAGCCGAGGATGTTAGCCAGCGCCTGCGCGCTGCCCTGCGGGTGGGACAATCGCCCGCCTGCAATCAAGGAGAAGCCGGGTGTCCGATCTGTACGCCGAGATGTTCGAGCTGGCACCGGTGTCGCTCTGGCTCGAGGACTACAGCGCGCTGAAGCAGCTGTTCGAACGCTGGCGTGCAGAAGGCGTGACCGACCTGCGCGCGCACCTGCGCGCCGACCCCGCCCGCGTGGCCGAGTGCTCGCGCTGCCTGCAGGTGTTACGCGTGAACCGTCGCAGCTTGGCGCTGTACGGCGCCGCCTCTCAGGACGAGCTGGTGGGCCGCCTGCACGAGGTGTTCCGCGACGACATGTTCGACCAGCACGTGGAGGAGCTGGCGCAGCTGTGGAGCGGGCAGCTGCACTTCAGCAGCCAGACCGTGAACTACACGCTCGCCGGCAAGCGCCTGGCGATCGTGCTGCGCGCCAATGTGCTGCCCGGCCATGAGCACGACTGGAGCCGCGTGCTGCTGGCGATCGAGGACGTGACCGAGCGCGCCCGCGCCGAACGCGCGCTGCGCGCCAGCGAGCAGTACGCGAAGGGCCTGTTCGAGCACTCGCCGGTGTCGCTGTGGGTGGAGGACTTCGGCAGCATCAAGGCGCTGCTCGACGAAGTGCGCGCGAGCGGCGTGCAGGACTTTCGCGTCTTCCTCGACGTGCACCCCGAGTTCGTGACGCGCTGCATGCAGGAGATCCGCGTGATCGACGTGAACCGGCAGACGCTGGACATGTTCCGCGCACCGGACAAGGCCACGCTGCTGGCCAACCTGGACCGCGTGTTCCGCGACGACATGCGCGCCCACTTCGCCGACCAGCTGGCCGACCTGTGGAGCGGGCGCCTGTTCCAGCAGCGCGAGGTGGTGAACTACGCGCTCGACGGCGAGAAGGTGCACGTGTACCTGCAGCTGTCGGTGCTGCCGGGGCACGAGGCGCGCTGGGACCAGGTGCTGGTGTCGCTGACCGACATCACCGCGCGCAAGAAGGCGGAGGCCTACCTCGAATACCTGGGCAAGCACGACGTGCTCACCGGCCTGCGCAACCGCGCCTTCTACACCGACGAGCTGAGCCGGCTGGAGCGCAAGGGCCCGTGGCCGGTGACCGTGGTGATGCTCGACCTCAACGGCCTGAAGGCCGCCAACGACGAAGGCGGCCATGCAGCCGGCGACGCGCTGCTGCGCCGCGTGGGCGAGGTGCTGGACAAGCTGGCCGACACCGGCGGCCGCGCCACCGCCAGCCGCATCGGCGGCGACGAGTTCGCGCTGCTGCTGCCGGGGTTGGACGCGCGCCAGGGCGAGCAGTGGATCGAGCAACTGCACGAGCTGCTGGCGCTGAACAACCAGTTTCACGGCGGCCGCCCGCTGAGCCTGTCGATCGGCGCGGCCACCGCCGTCGAGGGCGAGCGGCTGGAGGCCGCAGTGCAGCGTGCCGACGAGCGCATGTATGCCGAAAAGCGCGCGTTCTACGCCAGCGCCGGGCACGACCGGCGCAACAGCCGCTAGCTAGAGGCTGCGCGCAATGCGCTGCCCCGCCAGCACGCCGGCGGTGTAGGCCTCTTCGAACACCGAGTAACCGGCCCCGTCGCTGTGCGCGAAGTGCAGCCGGCCCGCTGGCTGCTGCAGCGCCGCCAGCGCCGCGCTGCCGCGCAGGCCGGGCACCGGGATGCTCATCGCATGGCCGTAGCGCATCAGGTCGGCGCGCCGCAGCTTGGCACGCAGGTCCGGGTGCACGCGGCTCAGGTCCTGCACGACGCGGCCGGTCCAGGTGCGCCAGTCATCACGGAGCAAGCTGCCGCGCTCGGTGGCCGGCAGGGCCCAGTAGGCGGTGAGCACGGTGGGGCCGGGCGCGACGCGGGTGCTCTGGTGCATCGCGTCCACATAACCCAGCGAGCGCGGGTCGGCGCCGAAGCACACGTTGTCCCACGAGGGCGGTGCGCCGGTCGGACGGTCGACCAGCGCCTCGGCGAGGTGCAGGTTGGCCACCAGCCAGGGCGCGTGCGGCTGGCGCGCGGCTGCCTCCGTCAGTGCGGCCGGTGGCGCCTGCACGATGCGCGCGGCCACGAACAACGGCAGCGCCAGCACCACCGCCTGCGCAGTCCACGCTTCTGTGCGTTGCGCCGCGTCGTCCCACGCCAGCACGCTGACGGCGTGGCGCTCGTCGCTCACGCGCAGCACGGTGCGCGCGGTGTGAATGCGCTGCGCCAGCGGTTGTGCCAGGCGCTGCATCAGCCACGCATTGCCCTCGGGCCAGGTGAACACCGGCTCGCGCTCGGCGTCCTCGTCGCCGGGTGCATGAAAGCCGTGGCGGCTGCCGAAGTAGTGCAGCCCCGCCCAGGCGGACACGGTGTGCAGGCCCGCGCCGTAGTCGTCGCGGCAGCAGTAGTCGAGGTACCAGCGCAGGCGCGCGTCGTCCAGCGCTTGGGCATCCAGCCACTGCGCGAAGGTCTGTGCGTCGAGTGCGGCATGCGCTGGCGTCCACGGGGCGCGGCGCGTCGGCAACGCGAAGCCGAGCGCGCGCTGTGCCTGCGTCACGGCTTGCGAGAAGCGCCGGTACTGCGCCAGCGTGCTCGAGCCTGCCGTTGCCGGCGGTAGCAGGCCGTCGACCCACGCGCCGTCGATGAACAGACGCTCCTGCGGGCTGTGGCAGAGGTGGCGCTCCAGCGGCGTCCAGCGGCCCGCTTCGAGCCGCATCAGACCCAGCGACTCCACCAGCTGCATCACCTCCTCGGCGGGGGCTTGCGGCACCGGCAGGTAGTGCGCGCCGAGCGGGCAGCGCATGCCGGCGATCGCGTGGCCGCGGCTGTTGCCGCCGGGCGTGTCCTCCAGCTCGAGCAGTTGCACATCGTCGATGCCGGCCTGCGCCAGCGTGCGCGCGGCGGCGAGGCCGGCGATGCCGGCGCCCACCACCAGCACGCCGCAGCGGCGCTGCACCGCAGGCGCCGGCCACGCGCCGGCCTGCGTGTCGCGCAGCCGGTGCCCGCGCGCCGCCGAGGCGCCGACCCAGCCGCCGGCCAGCGGCGCCGCCGCGTCGTGCGTGCATGCCGCAACGCCCAGGCTCGCGGCCAGCAACGCGCGCCGCGACAGCGTCACTGCCCCACCTTGCCCCATTCGGCCTCGAAGGTGCGCACCAGCACCTGGTTCGACAGCCGGTTCGGCTCCACCGGCACGCGCGCCATGTCGGGCGGAAAGTCCAGCAGCGCCGGCAACCCGTGCAGCGTGAGAAAGCGCAGGCCCGCCGGCAGCGCCTGCGGCAGGTGCCAGGGCCGGCGGCCCGCGATGATGAAGCCCCACTCGCCGAAGCTGGGCACGTGCACGTGATACGGCGTGGTTTGCAGCCCCGCCGCCTCCAGCGTGGCGGCCACGGTCCAGAAGCTGCTGCGCGCGACCAGCGGCGAGGTGGTCTGCACCACCGCATAGCCATCGGCGGCGAGGTGCCGGTCCACCAGCTCGTAGAAGGTGGTGGTGTAGAGCTTGCCGATCGAGAAATTGCTCGGGTCGGGAAAGTCGATCACGATCACGTCGAACATCGCGTCGCTGCGCTCGAGCCACTGGAACGCATCGTCGTTGATCACGCTCACCTTGGGCGAGCGCAGTGCGTCGTGGTTGAGCCGGCGCAGCAGCGGCTGCTCGGTGAACAGCCGCGTGACATGCGCATCCAGGTCCACCAGGGTCACGTGCTGCACGCTCGGGTACTTGAGGATCTCGCGCGTGGCCAGGCCGTCGCCGCCGCCCAGCACCAGCACCTGTTTGGGCGCGCCCATCGCGGCCATCGCGGGGTGCACCAGGGCCTCGTGATAGCGGTACTCGTCGCGCGAGTGGAACTGCAGGTTGCCGTTGAGGAACAG